>NZ_BCNF01000121.1 GCF_001485495.1 Gordonia desulfuricans NBRC 100010
GATCTGCTGATCACCGGGGAAGGCCGGTTCGACTCGCAGACCCTGCGCGGCAAGGTGGTGTCGGCGCTGACCGCCACGGCCCGGGCGTCGCAGGTGCCGGTGCTGGTGATGGCGGGGCAGGTCACATTGGGGGCCGACGAGATCGCCGACGCCGGGATCGCCGCGGCCCACTCGGTCGTCGACCACGCCGGATCGGTGCAGGTCGCGATGGATGACGCCGGACCCCAGCTGACCGGACTGACACGCGCGGTGGCCGCGGCCTGGCCGGGGTGAACATCCGGCCGAATCCACCGTGTGGTCCATCGTGGCGGCGGGAATAGGTCGGCACGCGGTACGGTTGGACCAACGGCATCACGTCCGCGGGTCGACGACCCATCGGATGTCTGTCCTCCGGGGTCCGCCCCGGAACCGATCACTCGCCGACATCATCGAGTCGGCGTGGCGACGACGATCACCCCTGAGGAGCATCGATGACCGTGCAGAACGAATCCGGCACCGCGACCACCACCGGTGTCAACCTGAGCGACGCCGCCGCCGGTAAGGCCAAGGCCCTGCTCGATCAGGAAGGCCGCGACGACCTGGCGCTGCGGATCGCCGTCCAGCCCGGTGGCTGTGCGGGCCTGCGCTACCAGCTGTTCTTCGACGACCGCAGCCTCGACGGTGACCTCACCGACGACTTCGGCGGCGTCACCCTCGCCGTCGACCGGATGAGCGCCCCGTACGTCCAGGGAGCCACCATCGACTTCGTCGACACCATCGAGAAGCAGGGTTTCACCATCGACAACCCGAACGCGACCGGCAGCTGCGCCTGCGGCGACTCGTTCAACTGATCGATCCCCGCACCGGACACCCACCGACCGCACCCCGCAACGCCGGGGTGCGGTCGGTGGCGTTTGGGCACCCTCAGTAACGTGAGGCACCACTGCATGTCGACCGACTGAAGGGCGAAGGACACCTCGTGACCATCTTTGTGTGTGGCTCGATCGCGACCGATCATCTGATGACCTTTCCGGGCAAGTTCTCCGAACAGCTCCTGGGTGATCAACTCGAACACATCTCGCTGAGCTTCCTCGTCGAGGATCTCGTGGTCCGCCGTGGCGGGGTCGGCGGCAACATCGCCTACGCGATGGGGGAACTGGGTGGCTCGCCGGTGCTGGTGGGCGCGGTCGGCGCCGACTTCCACGACTACCGGCAGTGGCTGGAGGCGCACGGCGTCGACTGCCGTTCGGTGCGTGTCTCCGAGACCAAGCAGACCGCCCGCTTCATGTGCACCACCGACGAGACCATGGCGCAGCTCGCGTCGTTCTACGCCGGTGCGATGAGCGAGGCCCGCGAGATCGCCCTCGGCGACGTCATCACCACCGCGGGTACCCCGGATCTGGTGCTGATCGGCGCCGACGACCCGGCCGGCATGGTCGCCCACACCGACGAGTGCCGCACCCTGGGCATCCCGTTCGCCGCCGATCCGTCCCAGCAGCTGGCCCGGCTCGACGGTGAGACCGCGCGGTCGCTGATCGACGGCGCGACCTACCTGTTCACCAACGAGTACGAGTGGGCGCTGCTGCGCGAGAAGACCGGGTTGTCGGCGGAGCGGATCGGCGAGATGGTCGGCACCCGCATCACCACCCTCGGTGCCGGTGGCGTGGAGATCGTCGAGCGTGGCGGCGAGCGCATCCACGTCGCGGTGGTGCCCGAGACCGCACAGGTCGACCCGACCGGTGTCGGCGACGGCTTCCGGGCCGGTTTCCTGACCGCCCTGAGCAAGGGACTCGGCTTCGAGCGGGCCGCCCAGCTCGGCTCGATGGTGGCCGTGCTCGTCCTCGAGACCGTCTCCACCCAGGACTGGACCTGGGATCATGCCTCGGCGCTGTCGCGGATCGAGGGTGCCTATGGTGCCGACGCCGCCAAGGAGATCGGCGCGATCTTCTGACGCCCCGGCAGGCACATCCCTGATCGACCAGAGAGGGCCGAACCCGCACCGGGTTCGGCCCTCTTTCGGTGTCTGCCCGCGATCAGGTCAGAGCTTGACCGGGTAGGTGTGATCGGTGATCTGGGGGACCAGCGTCTTCTCCACGAAGATCGCATGCCACACCATGAAGATCAGCACCGTCCACAGCCGGCGGCTGTTGTCGATGACGCCGTCCCGGTGCTCGTCGAGCATCGCCAGCACCACCGTCTTGTCGAAGAGGTGGTCGGTCTGCGAGTCGGCGATCGTCTGGTGGGCCCAGCCGTACATCTGCGAGCCGGCCAGCCAGTGGCGGATGGGCACCGGGAAGCCGAGCTTGCGACGGTGCAGCACATGGGGCGGCACGATCTGCTCGAGCGCCTTGCGCAGTGCGTACTTGGTGGTGCCGTGGGCGATCTTCTCCTCGTAGGGGAGACGTTCGGCGACGGCGAACACCTCCGGGTCGAGGAACGGCACTCGCAGCTCGAGCGAGTTGGCCATGGTGGTCTTGTCGGCCTTGACCAGGATGTCGCCGCGCAACCAGGTGAACAGGTCGAGATGCTGCATCCGGGCGACCGGGTCCCAGCCCTCGCTCATCGCATAGATCGGGGCGGTGACGTCGGTGTGGGTCCATTCCGGCCGGTAGTCGCGCAGCACCGCCTGCAGCCGGGCGTCGTCGAAGCTGCGGGCGTTGCCGTAGTACCGCTCCTCGAGGGTCAGCGACCCGCGATGCAGCAGGCTCTTGCCGCGGGTGCCCTCGGGGATGCGGTCGGACACCTTGCCGGCCAGCCGGCGCATGATGGCGGGCATCTTGTCGAACGCCGACAGCGACAGCGGTTCCTTGTAGATGGTGTAGCCGCCGAACAGTTCGTCGGCGCCCTCTCCCGAGAGCACCACCTTGACGTGCTTGCGGGCCTCGGCGGCCACGAAGTACAGCGGGACCAGCGCCGGATCGGCGACCGGGTCGTCGAGGTACCAGACGATCTGCGGGATGGCGTCGATGAACTCGCTCTCCGAGACCACCTTGACGATGTGGCGCGCGCCGATCGCCTCGGCGGATTCCACGGCGACGTCGATCTCGGAGTAGCCCTCACGCTCGAAGCCGGTGGTGAAGGTGATCAGATCCGGGTTGTGCCGGATCGCCAGCGCGGCGATCGCGGTGGAGTCGATGCCGCCGGACAGGAACGACCCGACGGTGACGTCGGCGCGCATGTGCTTGGCGACCGAGTCCGAGAGCACCTCGGCGATCTCGTCGTAGCGGCGCTGCCGGGTCGCGTCGGTGACCGGGACGACGCCGAACTGCGGGGTGAAGTAGCGCGTGACCTTCGGGGCCTGGCCGGGCGCGAGGGTCGCGTGGCAGCCGGACTCGAGGCGGCGGATCGACGCATGCGCGGTCTCCGGCTCGGGGACGTACTGCAACTCGGTGTAGTGCTCGAGGGCCCGCAGATCCAGTTCGGTGCCCAGCTGCAGGCGGTCGAGCAGTTCGAGCAGGCTCTTCTTCTCGCTGCCGAAGGCGGTACCGCCCGGGCCGGTCGCCAGGAACATCGGCTTGATGCCGAACGGATCGCGCGCCAGGAACAGGGTGCGGTTCTCGGTGTCCCAGATGGCGAAGGCGAACATGCCGCGCAACCGGCGTACCGCGTCGGGACCCCAATGGTGGAAGGCGGCGACGATCGCCTCGCCGTCACCCTCGGTACGGAAGGCCGTGCCCTCGTCGGCGGCCAGCTCGGCGCGGATCTCGACATAGTTGTAGATCTCGCCGTTGAACACCAGCGCGTAGCGGTCGGGATTGTCCGGCGGGCCCCAGCGCAGCGGCTGATGCGAGTGCTCGATGTCGATGATCGACAACCGGTTGAAGCCCAGGACGAGATCGTCGTCGTGCCAGGTTCCCGGCTCGTCGGGGCCGCGGTGCCGCATGCAGTGCGAGGCCTTCGAGAGGAGGTCGACGGCGCTGCCCGCCGAACCGTCGGACGTCAGCAGACCTAGCAAACCACACACCAGTAAAGGCCTCTTTCGACTCGAGTTCCCCAGATCCGGGACGAGGCGTCCCGGCCGGTCTCCGAGTATGCCGTATCCGGGCACTCGCGGCGCCCTCGCCTCGTGTGTCCTGGATCGCGAACTGGGCGTCTGCGTGGGCTTTCGGAGTTTTCGACGCGCGGATGCACCCCAACCGAAAAAGTTCCCGTGAGTTGGTCTACGCTGCGTAGTACACAGGCGCGGCCACGGTGTGAATCGTGGTGCCCGGTCCCGGGCAACGTCTTACGACAGTGGTCGGATGGGCGATCGCGCCGGAGCAGGTCATGTGGCGTGCGACTCGGCCGACGGAGACGTCGCGCCGAGCGAGCAGGAAGGCGTGAAATTGGCACACGGTGGACGGCCCCCGGCCCGACGTGCTTCGTCCGCGTCGCGGACGGCAAAACGGATCGGCATCGCCGGGATCCTCGCCGTCGGCGCTCTGTTGATGACGGGGTGTAGCGGCGACGAGATCGTGCGATTCGGCTGGCCGGTCGGTATCACTCCGGAAGCCGAAGTGATGCGGAAGCTGTGGACCTGGTCGGTCATCGCGGCCCTCATCATGGGCATTCTGGTGTGGGCCCTGATCTTCTGGACCATCACTTTCCACCGGCACAAGGAAGGCAAGGACGAGTTCCCTCGTCAGACCGCCTACAACGTGCCGCTCGAGCTCACCTACACGGCGATCCCGTTCGTCATCATCGCCGTGCTGTTCTACTTCACGGTGATCGTGCAGAACCAGGTCGAGAAGAAGACCGACGACCCCAAGGTCGTCGTCGACGTCACCGCCTTCCAGTGGAACTGGAAGTTCGGCTACCGCGACGTCACCTTTGCCGACGGTTCGGAGAAGAGCTTCTTCCAGCACGACGGCAGCCCGTTCGACCTGCAGCTGCAGGAGACCAACGACCACGGCGAAGAGCTGCCGGGTCCGGCCAACGGTCGCGATGACGACATCCGCAACTACCTGAAGTTCAACTCGATCGAGACCCTCGGTACCTCCACCGAGATCCCGATCCTGGTGCTGCCGACCGAGCGTCGCATCCAGTTCGATCTGGCTGCCGCCGACGTCGTCCACTCCTTCTGGGTTCCGGAGTTCCTGTTCAAGCGCGACGTGCTGCCCTTCCCGGAGCAGAACCACACCGACAACGTCTTCCAGGTCGAGAAGATCGACACCGAGGGCGCCTTCGTCGGCCGCTGCGCGGAGATGTGCGGTACCTACCACTCGATGATGAACTTCGAGGTGCGTGCGGTGTCGGGCGACGATTTCGACGCCTACATCAAGTACCGCGAGGCCAACCCGACGGCCACCAACGCCGAGGCGCTGCAGGCGATCTGCCAGGAGCCCGAGTCGGTGGTGACCGTTCCGTTCGACACCCGCCGCAAGAGCGATGGCAGCGCCACCGCCACCGGTGACCCGAACAACACCCGCATCGCCAACTGCACGATCAAGAGCGGAGCAGCATCGTGAAGGTCGAAGCCCGACTTTTCGAACTCCTGACGGCGTTCTTCTTCCTGGCCGGCGTGATCTACACGCTGTGCACCGCATTCACCAGCCGCGGTGTGGAGTGGGTCGGCGTGGTCGGCATGTTCTTCAGTGCCGGTCTGACGCTGATCGCCGGTACCTACTTCCGGTTCGTGTCCCGACGGGTGGAGATCCGCCCGGAGGACTACGAAGAGGCCGAGATCGAGGACGGCGCCGGCGAGCTGGGCTTCTTCAGCCCGCACTCCTGGTGGCCGATCCTGATCGCCGCGTCCGCCGCGATGTTCGCCGTCGGTTTCGCCACCGGCAACATCTGGTTCTGCATCTTCTGCGCCGCCTGCATCATGGGCAGCGCCGCCGGCATGGTCTTCGAGTACCACGTCGGACCCGAGAAGCACTGAGTCTGGTTCCAGACCGCCGACAGGCCGCATCCCTTGTGGGGATGCGGCCTGTCGCGTTGTCGGGGGATCGCAGCGAATCGGTGGCGAGGTGTTCGGGCACGGTGATCGAGCCGGTGGGGCAGCGATCGGGGCGCGTGATGCAACGCTGATCGAGCCGACGACGAGCGCACGATCGGGACGCGCAGTTCACGCTGATTGAGCCGACGACGAGCCCACCGATCGGGACGCGTGGCGCACGTTCACGGTGATTGAGCCGACGAGGAGCGCGGCGATCGGGGCGTGTGGTTGGCCGGTGACCGATCTGACGGGGCGCGCGATTTACGGTGATTGAGCCGACGAGGAGCGCAGCGACGAGGCGTGTCGAAATCTCCGCAGGACGAGCATCCCGACGTCACCACGGTCGACGTCGGTTCATTCCGTACGTGCCACCTGAGGTCTTGGTCGGCGGCGCTAAGCTGAGGACGCTCGATCCGTATTCACGGTCTTCGTTGAGGCATGGTCGTTGAGTTTCGTCTCAGAAGCCGAGCACAGTCTCCAGCGGGCCGTGGCTCTGCTGGACCTTCGGTCGGGGTTGATGACTCGGCAGGTCATCGGCCCCGTTTGGGCTGCGGAATAGTACATGGTTGTTGAGTTTCGACTCCATGTTCATTCGGGCAGATGATGGACGCCTCGAGATGGTCGACGTAGCGTCTTCTATATCGGCGAACCCTACTGATCGCCACCGACAACAAGGACGGATCTGCCATGACGCAGCTCGATCTGGATATGCTGACCGCCGCATGCCGGCCCGGTGGTGCCGCGGCTCTCACATCGGTCACCGATCTGACCCCGGCCGAGGGGGAGCACGGCGGTGTCGCACCTGCCCGATTCGTCGATCAGCGGAACGCGACGTACGCCTACGAGACGAGGTTCGTCGACGACGAGACCGCGAAGGTCGTGCTCATCGACTCGAAGGCGTCCCAACTCAATCGCGTGGAGGTCGAGATCGAGAAGGCGATCGATGACGGCATCGACCCGCTCTCACTCACGCCTCGTATTGCGGTCACCTACGGCGGCGGTCATCGGGAGTTCGACTACACCTTGCCGCACCGTCTCTATGACGGTCACATCCGAGCAGGCAGCGTCGAGGGTGCCCCGGTGACACAGCATCCCGACTACCTGGCGGCCCGAAACGCCACGACAGCCGACGTTCGCCCCATCCTGGAACTGGCGCCCACTGCACTTGTGTTCGGCGGATGGGACTCCACCAGAAAGTCCCGCCAAGGGCGCTATCGAAGCGGTCTCGTCGGCGAGGTCATCGGTGTTCTCGCCGATCAGGGCCCGGATGGCACCACTCCGCCCCGACGAGGTGGGGCACGCGTGGACCCGATCGCCGCCAGCGTTCGACTCACCGGTCCCCAGCTGAAGCAACTGCTCGACGATCAGCGCGATGAACTCTCGACGAAGAACGTGGAGAAGATCGAGAAGGACATCAAGTCATCGCGGAGTGGACGGACATCTGCCGCACCTCTCGGTCTCGGCGCGATCCCGCCGTCACTCGCCGGGCTCGGGCTGGTCGCATGCCGTCGGATCATCCGCTCACATGTCATCACGTTCAGTGCCCTACGTCAGCTTCGATTCGGTGCAGGCCCTGACGGGGACGCCGCATGCCGCGCCCTGCTGGTTGCCTACGCACTCGCAGGTCTGGCGCGGGCGGATGCCGAGCTCGATCTCCGTGCCAACTGCAACCTTCGTGAGGCCGGACCGACGTCGGTCACCATCGATGCCCGGCACGGTAAGACCATCGACCTCGAGCCACTCGCCATCGCGGACGCCGACGCGTTGCTGAATGCCTCGATCGAGAATGCCCGGTCACTCGCAGGTATCCGTTGGGAAGGTCAGGTCTTCGAGGTCACCGGCAACGACCTGATCATCAACAACGCCGATGCCGATACCGACGACGAGGACTGACATGAGCGTCATCGGTATCCGGGCCAGATTCCCGCTCGGGATCTATCGCGGGCACCGGCCGGATCGACAGGCCGACCTCTTGCCCTCCCCGCTTCGGCTGCACGCTGCACTGGTGGCCGCGGCCGGCAACGGTTGCACCGCGGTGTCAGGGCAAGGTGAACTGAGCCGTAATGGAGACGCCTCTCGCGCGCTGGAATGGCTCGAAGACAACCCACCCGACTACATCGAGCTCCCACACTGGGAGATGAACGCCGATCAGACCAACGGCGCGTTCGCCTTTCGTGATGAAGGCGTGGTGGAGAACGCCGCAACCGCACCGACACGGCGCAAGACGCGGCGCTTCGTGACCGACTCGACGGCGCTGGCCGGGCCCATCGGGTGGGGATGGGCGCAGGTTCCCGACGACATCCAGACGACGCTGGACGCCCTGTGCGCCGACGTTCCATGCCTGGGTGAGGCGGACTCTCCGGTGGTGCTGGAGGTCGGGACGATCGAACCAACTCATCGGCGGGCGCAGAAACAGGGCCCGTTCAACTCGGTCGCGATCCGGCTGCCGGTGGCGGCACCCGGTAGGACGGCTGAACTCGACGTTGATTACGTTCGCGCGCAACCGATCAAGCCGCCGAGCGTCTCGGCGGACAAGTGGAAGGCCTCGGAGCTTCCTGCTCCGCCGTCGCTGTCGCATGATCTGAAGGTCGTTCTGGGCTACGACGAGATCACGCCGACCATCGAGGTCAACGCACCCTGGGTTCATATCGTCCATTTTCCGACCAACCGGGATGTCGGGCCTGACGACCGGGTTGCATGGTCGGTCACCATGCACCGTGCGTTGACGGCGCTGCTCGGCGACGATGCGTCGCCGCTGGTCACCGGCCGTTACACGACCGGTGCCCCGCGCCCGACGAATCGCATTGCAATTCAGCCGCTTCCGGAGAGCATTGTGTCGGCGTCGGCACACCCGCATCTCGGTGCGGGAATGGCCCTTCTGCTCCCCGAGGGTGGCCTGGAATCCATCGCGACGGTCTTGGCGTCGCTGACACGGCTGTACCGTGGCGCTCACGGTGGAATCCGACTCGGTGCTCCGACGATCCACGATGCCGCATCCTTCTGGCGTTCGCCCGACGAGTTGTCGACCCGACTGTGGACCGCGATTCCGGCGGTTGTTCCCGAAACACGCCGACAACCGAGTCGCGGGGAACGATCGTGGACGCTGGGGGACTCGGCACTGCTGTCGGTGGGCTTCACATACCGAGACCATCTGGGGGCCGTTGATGTTCCAGATCGCAACGCCCCTGCGGGGGAGCGCTATTCCGCACTCATCGCGGCGGTCGAGCGGGGCGGAGTGCAGGCGTTGAGCACACATCGAATAGCTGACTCGGATACGGGCAAGTACGTCCACAAACTGCCGAAGGGTCTGGTTGCACAGCCGTACCGATTGGTGCTCGGTCCGGGGGCCCTGATCAGTGACACCGCGATCGTCGCGATCGGCCAGAGTCGTCATCTGGGCGGAGGTCTGCTCTGTCCGTTCGATGTTCCACACGATGCGGCCGCGGCGATGGGATACCGATCATGACCGGTCTGAGCGTTGGGGATTTCGAGGCGTACTTCCGTGAAATGAACGGTCACCCGCCGTTCCGCTGGCAGATACGGCTCTGCCGATACATCGTCGACCATGGTGGATGGCCCGAGCACATCACCGCACCGACCGGGTCGGGAAAGTCTGCGGTCATCGACGTCCATCTGTTCGTGAACGCACTCGCCGGATGGGGGAGCGGTCCGCGCGTCCCGCGTCGCCTTGCGGCAGTGGTCAATCGGCGTGCGATCGTCGACTCGCATCATGATCGTGCACAACACCTTCGCGACCAGTTGCAGGCGGCATCGGAGGAATCGGTCGCAGCACGGGTTCGGGAAGGCCTCACACGGCTCGGGTCTCACCCCGAGTCCGGTCCGTTCATCTTGTCGCGCCTGCGGGGCGGACTTGCCGGCTCTCCGCGCACCCAGCGATCAGAAGTGCAGTGGTTCGATGACCCGGCTGCCTGTGCGATCATCTGCGCGACACCGGACATGTGGGGAAGCCGGCTCTTGTTCCGAGGGTATGGGACCTCGCCGAACGCACGGCCTCTGGAGGCCGGGCTCCTGGGCTTGGATTCGGTGATGGTGCTCGACGAAGCACATCTGAATCGGCAGTTGCTCTTCGCGGCCCGGCGATGTGCACAGTTGACGAACGCTGAGCGACTCGGCGTACCGCGATTGCAGATCGTTGCCACCACGGCGACGCCACATGAAGTGGACGACACTACGGCGGTCGGCGTCGACGGCCCCGATGACCTCGACGCCGACCACGTGCTCGCCCGGCGGCTCGAACGTCCGAAACCGCTGTCGCTGATGCCGACCTCGGACTGGCCGGCGGGTAAGCGTCCCAGCAAGACGTATGCAAGGTTCATCACCGAGCAGGTGGTCCGCCAGGTGGAGACGGTCGGAGATCTTGAGACCGTCGGCTGCGTGGTGAACACGGTCGTCACGGCGGGCGAGGTCTACTCACAGCTCCGGGGAATCTACGGCGACGCGGTACTGCTGTGGATCGGGCCGTTGCGTCCGCTGGACCTGGCAGTGATGAAGGATCGGCATCCCGATGCATTCACAGTGTCTGGGGACTCGGAGATCCGGGTCATCGTGGCAACACAGACACTCGAAGTGGGTATCGATGTGGATCTGGCATCGCTGGTCACCGAACTCGCACCCGGAACCTCTCTCGCCCAACGTGCGGGGCGTGTGAACCGGCTCGGGAACCGTGATCAGGGGGAATGCGTTGTGGTGGTGCCCGAGACCGAACCCACCACACGGCATGGCCCGTACGCGGCCGACGAACTCGCCTCGAGTTACCGGTGGCTCCAGGGCTTGGCCGGTCATGCGATCGGTCTCGCACCCGCTGCGATCTCGGTGTCCCCGCCGCCCGAAGCGGCGCATCCCCGGGCCGTCCTGTCACGGCCGGAGCCGGGGGAGGTCGAGGTCCTCACGACGACGTCGGAGGATCTGGTGGCCGACATCGAACTCGCGCGGTGGCTGCGCGACGATCTGGAAGTCGAGCCGGCCACCGTGGGAGTCGTCCGACGGGGTCCGCTCCCTGTCGACGACGCCACCGCGTCCGCGCTGCTGCAGGCGACACCGGTGATAGCCGACGAGGTGTATCCCGTTTCGATCGCCACCGCCGGCGACGTCATCGAGCTGATCAGGGGCACCGCCCGTCACCGTCGGGTGTTCGTGGTCCGTGAAGGAGTGCTGCGCCGCCTTGATATCGACGATGCTGATCGGGTCATTCCCGGAGACACACTGATTGTCGACGCCGAACATCCGATCGTGCGGGATGGGCTCATCGCCGTCGACAACGCGGATGGACAGGCAGCGACCATCTGGGGCGACGCGCTTCGCGTACTGATCGGTGACGATCCATCCGATGCCGCCATCCTCAAGCAGGTCACTCGAGCACTGTGGGACAACGACACCGACGAAACCGAGACCGAGGATACGGCACAAGCGTTGGCGGTAAGGGAGATTCAGTACGCACTCCCCGACTTGCCCGCAGAACTACAAGTGGAGACGCCGGCGGTACCGGAGGTGGCTTCTGAGATCTTGGCCTGGGCCGTCGTGCGATCTGTTGATTCAGCTGCGCAGCAGGAGGATGCACTTCAGACCTGGACGGGTCGCGGAAAGGTGGTGCTCTCCAGTCATCAGGAAGCGGTGGCTCGGCGTGCGCGTGAGATTGCCAGTGGCCTTGGGCTGTCGGAGACTCTGCAGCGGGTCGTGTACGAAGCAGGTCTTCACCACGATGATGGCAAGCTCCACCCTGAGTTCCAACGCGTGCTCGGCGCGGAACGAGGGACGGAGCCACTGGCGAAGAGCGGCGACAACTATGCCGAGGTACCGCGATGGCGCCGACGTCGCAGCGCTCTGCCGGTCGGCTGGCGGCACGAACAGTTGTCGGCGGTGTACGCGGCGGATGCCTTTGCGCACGATCCTGAGCGGGACCTCATCGTCAGACTCGTGGGAACGAGTCACGGACGTGGTAGGTCGAACTTCACGCACTCGGCGGCGGAGATCCGCAGTGGATTCGCGGACGATCTGGCAGGCCTGGCCGAGGTCCTCTTCGATGAGGGCGGCTGGGACGAGCTTGTTGAAGTGACTGAAAGATATTGGGGTGCATGGGAATGTGCCTACCTCGAAGGTGTTCTGCGAGCTGCGGACTGCACGGTGTCGATGGAGGGATCATGACCGAGATCATTCTTGCCGGCCCCTATACGAGTGCGTTGACCCACTTCGCCGGATTCGGGTTGACGTCGATCCTCGAGGAGGCCCGGTGCCATGGTCTTCGGCTCCGATGGTCCGAGGACCCCGAACCACGGATGTCGATCAGAGGCCCGGACGACATGGCCGGATCATTTGGTGAGGTCGTCCGCGATCATGCGCGACGACACGCCGAAAGTCGATCCTGGGTCCAGCAGGTGGCCACGGTCCAGCGGGGCAAGAAGTCGGTGGAGGTGGGCCTGTTCAGCCCACGAATCGCTGCCCCCGAGAGCGCTCATGCCTGGGAGGAACTCTATGCGAAGCGGCGGGCGGCACTGGATGATCCGATCAATCAGTCGTGGCTCGATGCCAGGATGCAGCAGGCGCTGGGCGAGCCGGCCTATTGGCAGTTCGGTACCAAGAATGCCCAGTACGACGAAGGGGCGTCGCGATGGGAGATGAAGACCCGTAACCGGGGCGAGGACTTCGTGCGCAATCGGCTGGCGCACTTGGCACAGGTCGTCGAATCGCGCGAACCCGATGTCATCGAGAAGGCATTCACCGACGCGGCCGTAGACGACAGTGCGCGGAAGCCGGACTCGCGCACCGGAACGGGTCTGGTCCCGCCAGGTCCGGTCGATGACGCTGTTGCATGGTGTGCGCTCTGGGGGATCAGTGCCTTTCGTCTGTATCCCCGGCTGACGGGGGTGGCGATCACTCCCGGGGCGTGGCCCACCGATCGAGTGCACCCAGGACTGATGGCGCTGCCGATGCACACCACGTTGCAGACTCCGGCCAAGTTGCGCAGGGTCCTTCGGTCGCGGGACTTTTCCACCTCTGCGTTTGGTGATCCGGAAGAACGTGACGGAATCACAGTGGTGGGCGCACGAGAAAGGCTGGTGAGGCAGGGAATTCGGGGGATCGTGAAGTTTCCCATCCGTAAGGCCGGAAGCTCCAGCGCACCCGAACGCCAGGTCCTTTCGGGTACGTTCGAGCCGTTTTAGCAGATTGCCATGACCGAGGAACAATCGGTGTTACCGATCAGTTTGGTGGCACACACCGTCTTCTGTGAGCGGCGTGCATGGATCGAAGCGGTGGGTGAGCAGGTCGACAGTGCAGAGATGCAGGCCGGCGGCGCAGCTCATGAACGTGTCGATCGGCCGGCTGACAATCTGAGGGAGAGCCGGTCGGTCGACGTGGTTCACGATCAGATGGGTCTCGTGGGCAAATGCGATGTGGTGAAAGGAGAAGCAGATCATGTCGTCTTGATCGAGTACAAGGCGACACCGGTAAGGCGGGTTCCTGAAGTCACCCGGGCCAACGTGATGCAACTGATGTTGCAACAGATGTGTCTGGAGGCGAGCGGTGTAACGGTGGATGAGAAGCGCGTCTACTTCACTAATCACCGCAGGTCAGTTGTGGTGGAGACAGTCGATGCCGACCGTGGCGAAGCGCTGGAATGGGTGCGGCGCACCCGCAACGTCATCGACTCGCCCACGGCGCCCTTGCCGTTGGTAGACGATCCACGTTGTCGCTCGTGTTCCCATGTGGGGGTATGCCTTCCCGACGAACGACGGGTGATGCAGGCTGAGGTCAGACGTATTGCGGTGAGCAACCCCGGTGGCGACATCCTCCATCTGACGACGCCAGGTAGTCGGGCATCGATCAGGTCTGGGCGGATCGTGGTCCACAAGGCCAGGGAGGAAACTCACTCGGTTCCACTGGAACGCGTTGTCGGACTGGTGATTCACGGCAGTGTCGACATGTCGTCGGCGTTGATCCGCGAGGTCCTGTGGCGCGGCTACACGATCGTGTGGTGTTCCGGTACCGGACGTGTGGTCGGTCATGCCCGTTCGGCAAAGTCGCCCAACGCCGTTGCCCGTGTCCGCCAGCATGTGCTGAGCGAGTCAGGTCATCTGGACCTCGCTCGAGAGCTCATCGCATGCAAAGTTGCCAACCAGGCGACGCAGTTGCGACGCAACGCGCGTGTCGCGGTACATAGCGAGGTGGCCGAGATGAGGAAGATTGCGCGGAGGGTGTCGACCGCGCACTCGGTTCCCGAGATCCTGGGTCTTGAAGGCGAGGCTGCCGCCATCTATTTCGGACGACTGCAGCAATGCCTGGCCTCCAACGTAGATAGCGGCTTCGCCGCGGGATGGAGTGGACGCACCGGACGACATGCGGGAGATCCGGTCAACGCGGCACTCAACTACGCCTACAGTCTCTTGCTTGCCGACTGTATCCGGGCGCTGCACGCGTGCGGCCTCGATCCGCACGCCGGCTTCGTGCATAGTCCGGTCCGCAACAAGCCGGCATTGGCGCTCGATCTCATGGAGCAGTTCCGACCTGTCGTTGCCGACTCGGCAGTACTGACGGCCATCAACACAGGAAAGCTCACCACTGCAGATTTCAATACGGAAGTGAGTGGCTTACCGCGGCTGACACCGACCGGGCGACGGGCAGTGACCAGCGAGTATCAACGGCGAATCGCCCAGCAGTTCACCCATCCGAGGTTCGGATACAAGGTCACATGGCAGAGGGCATTCGAGGTTCAGGCGAGGATGATTCTCGGGGTTCTCGACGGAACTGACGACACCTACGTGGGGATTCGGACACGTTGAGTCAGAATCTCTTTCGTCTCCTTATCGCCTACGATGTGGTCGACGATCTGCGCCGGACCAGACTCGCGAAGCTGTTGGAGTCATATGGTGACCGAATCCAGTACAGCGTCTTCCTGATTGATCTGACTGCTGCACAGGAGGTCCGGCTACGGAAGTCTGCAATCGCGAAGATCGACATCAGCGTCGACTCGATAGTGTTCTGCCGGCTCGGAGACGCAGCTGGCGCAGCACAGGACAGACTCGAGTTCGTCGGAAAGCGCAGACCGACGACCGACGACCTCGGTTTTGTCTTGTGACACGCGAGCATCAGTCACAGCGTTCCGTCGACGGCCATGTCTCGCGGTCAGTTGTCCCTGGTTGGGATGTCGTACGGCCCGCAAACTGTGAAGGCGATGCCAATTCCGGCGTGTCGTGGGGACGGTTCTCGCGCAACTCGGGATACATGCAGGTCAGCCACCGTGTATTCTGGGGTCTCCGTCCGCGACTTCGGTCGCGGACCCTTCGTTGAGGCAGGTCGATCTCGCCGGCCAGACCGCGTTCGCGGATCGACCCGTCCGCGACTTCGGTCGCGGACCCTTCGTTGAGGCCGGGGCACCGAGCCCGCCTGACCGCGTGGCTCACCAAGTCCGTCCGCGACTTCGGTCGCGGACCCTTCGTTGAGGCCTGTGAAAGGACATCCACAGTGCAGTCAGCGATGACGTTCCGTCCGCGACTTCGGTCGCGGACCCTTCGTTGAGGCACGAATCCGGATGAGTTCCAATGGAATTCGTCGCCTGGCGGTCCGTCCGCGACTTCGGTCGCGGACCCTTCGTTGAGGCATCGTCAAGGCCGAGCGGTGCGAGATCCGCTCCAAGGACCCGTCCGCGACTTCGGTCGCGGACCCTTCGTTGAGGCGTCGAGGCCGGCACTTTCACCGCGTCGATGAGGTCCGTCCGCGACTTCGGTCGCGGACCCTTCGTTGAGGCACCGGCGAGCTGAAGGTGCTGTTGCACAACGCAGGACATGATGACCGTCCGCGACTTCGGTCGCGGACCCTTCGTTGAGGCAACCCGCCCTACCTCACCGGTGGCGGTCTCACCGGCCGTCCGCGACTTCGGTCGCGGACCCTTCGTTGAGGCGCGCAAAACTTCCATTCCTCTTTGACCAGTTTTTTGCCGTCCGCGACTTCGGTCGCGGACCCTTCGTTGAGGCTTGCCGTCTCGGCCGAGGTGGAGTTGCGAGGCCAGGCCCAGGTCCGTCCGCGACTTCGGTCGCGGACCCTTCGTTGAGGCGCCGCCGTCTTCTTGCGATTGACACGTGTGGTCGTAGCCGTCCGCGACTTCGGTCGCGGACCCTTCGTTGAGGCAGCTCGTAGCGCTGCCGGTTCGCTTCGGTCGCAGCACCCGTCCGCGACTTCGGTCGCGGACCCTTCGTTGAGGCGCCGCCGCCGAGACGCTCCTGTGCCGCGTGCGCTACGCCGTCCGCGACTTCGGTCGCGGACCCTTCGTTGAGGCCAGGAGTCGACGTCGACCACGGTCGTCAGCACGGAGCCGTCCGCGACTTCGGTCGCGGACCCTTCGTTGAGGCCAGCTCCTCGGGTCGCCGCGCTGTGTCCATGACATCCACCGTCCGCGACTTCGGTCGCGGACCCTTCGTTGAGGCTCGTCCGGGGTGAACTGGCCGGAGAGCATCCTGGCCGACCCGTCCGCGACTTCGGTCGCGGACCCTTCGTTGAGGCCGGTAGTCGGCAGCCGAATGCGGTGGCGTCACACACGAACCGTCCGCGACTTCGGTCGCGGACCCTTCGTTGAGGCGAGTGGCGTGCAGACCTCGGCAACACACAGCCCCGTCCGCGACTTCGGTCGCGGACCCTTCGTTGAGGCGGGTGGGCGCCCGACGTGATCGACCGCTGGCACGTCGCCGTCCGCGACTTCGGTCGCGGACCCTTCGTTGAGGCGCGTGGTCGTTGAAGGGCACGACGTGGACGGCGGTGCACCGTTCGCGACTTCGGTCGCGGACCCTTCGTTGAGGCCGGATACGGTTGCGTGCACTTGTTCGACACAATGCGCGCGCCGTCCGCGACTTCGGTCGCGGACCCTTCGTTGAGGCCCACCACCACCGAACTCACCAACAGCCCCATCGACATGACCGTCCGCGACTTCGGTCGCGGACCCTTCGTTGAGGCTGAATCAAACGGCAGCGTCGGAATCAATGGACCAGAGCCGTCCGCGACTTCGGTCGCGGACCCTTCGTTGAGGCGGCGGGATGTCGTACTGCAGCCACTTGCCCTGCATGCGCGTCCGTCCGCGACTTCGGTCGCGGACCCTTCGTTGAGGCGTCTCGGCCGACCGGGCCAGCGTCGACGTCCACGGCGTCCGTTCGCGACTTCGGTCGCGGACCCTTCGTTGAGCCGGCACGTTTGTTGGCGATGCCGGGAAACTGGCTCTCGTGTGTCACGCGTCCTGGGTATCGACGAGTTAACGTACGACCGGCAGTCTGTGAGGCGACGAGTGCAATCAGGGTGAGTGGTCCACTATTGCACGGGTTCGGTCAGCACCCGTGCGGTGATCGCATCACGGAGCAGGGTGCTGATCGAGGCGAGGTGCCGTTTGGCGCGTTCACTGCGGGGATGACCGCGGAGCACGATCCGGCGCGTGCCCAGCCCCTGCACGTCGACGATCTCCACGGACTCGTGGGTGACCCACCGCAGTGCCAGATCGGGGAAGACCGCCATACCCTCGCCCGCGGCCACGAGCGCGAGTCCCGTTTCGGTGGTGTGGAATTCGTGGACGGCCGATTGTTCGAAGCCGAGGGTCGCCCGAAGCCTCGACGCCGCACGGGAACTCGCGGCCGGGGGCTGTTCGCCGAGCCACGGCAGGTGTGCGCGTTCCAGATCGGAGACATCGGTGAACAGCGTGCCCGCGGGGATCGCGAGTCTCCAGGGATCGTCGAGGAGGGGGATCTCCACCATTCCCTTGGGTAACTGTGCGCTTTCTTCTCCGGTGTCGAGCTCGAAGACGGCGGCGTCGAGGTCGCCCGTTCGCAGTGCCTTCATCAAAGCGGCGGGATAGGCCTCCATGATGTGGAATCGGACTCCGGGCAGACTCTGTCGCCATTCGGGCAGGCTCGGGGCGATCACCACCGAGAGGAAACTCTGAAAGCCGCCGATGCGAAGTGGGCCGGTGAGTTCTTCGTCACCGTGCTCGAGCCGTGAGCGCACGGCGGCCAGGGTCCGTTCGATCTCCTGCGCGGCCTCGGCGAGGGCGAGGCCTTCCGGGGTGAGCGCCGATCCGCCGGGCGTCCGGGTCATCAAGGGGTGTCCCGTTTCTCGTGCCAGACGGGTGATCTGCTGGGAGACCGCAGACGGTGTCACGTGGAGTTCGTCCGCCGCGGCGAGCACACCGCCGGTACGCGCGACGGCCAGCAGATAGCGGAGCCGGCTCGGATCGATGTTCATTCACGTATGCTAAACGTCCTCTGTAGAGGATTTCAATTGACCTAAACACCATTCCTGTCGGAAGCTTGGCGCAGTTGTTTCGACGAGAAAAGGAATGCCGTTCAATGCTCGCGCCAGTGCTCGGATGGGTTGGAACCATCGGAACCTTCGCTGTGTACCTCATGATGTCGCGCGGACGCCTGGATGCGAATTCGGTGACCTATGCTGCCGTCAACGCGGTGTGTGGACTGGCCGCGGGTGTTGCCGCAGCGTTGTACGGCGCCTGGCCGAGTGCCTCGGCGAGCCTGGCCTGGGCCGCGGTCGGTGCGTACACGCTGGTCGTCTGCCTGCGCCGGAAGATGCGTCCGGTGCCCGTCAACACCATCGAATACCATTCGGTTGCAGCATCATTCGACTATCGGGTGACGCACGGTCCGGTGGTCACCGCGGGTTCGGTGCCGGGCGCTCAGGATTCCAGGACGCCGGCACCGACGATGCTCGAGCCGTAGACCCTCAGCTTTCGGTAGTCGACGGTGACCCGGGCGTGCCGGTAGGAGTCCCCGATCTCGCCGTCATGGGACATGACGACCGGCTCGGTGGAGTCGAACGAGAACTCGGGAACCTGCAGCTCGCGATAACAGCGTGACCGTTGCAGTCGGCCGGACAGCAGCCCAAAGGCTATGCGGGCGAATGCGAAACGCTTGCCTGCCACCAGGAACCGGATGTCGAGGAGCCCGTCGTCGAGGCGTGCCCGACGCACCGGGGTGAATCCGGACGACCCGTACATGGAGTTGCCGAGGAGGAACAGCGACACGTCGAGTTCTTCGCCGTTGACGGTGATCCGTTGTGGGCGTTGATGTCGCAGCACATGCAGCAGTGCCGCCGCACTGGCCACCGTCCGGCCGGTGCGGTGGGCCAGGCGATCGCGGGTACGGACGAAATGCGGATAGGCACCCAGACTCACGGTGTTGAGTACGAGGTGATCGTCGTCGAGCCGGGCGACGTCGACGCGAGTGGTACGCCCCGCCCGGATCGCGGCGATGGTGGCATCGACGTCGGGAGTACCGATGTCACGGGCGAAGTGATTGAACGTGCCGCCTGCGAAGACCGCCAGGGGAACATCGCGTTCGAGCGCGACGGCGGCCACGGTCGCCACCGTGCCGTCCCCACCGACCACACCGAGAACCCGGGCGTCGGTCGCCGTGCGCGCGCACCGGGCGACATCGTCGTCGGGGTCGAG
Source organism: Gordonia desulfuricans NBRC 100010 (assembly GCF_001485495.1). Classification (GTDB taxonomy): domain Bacteria; phylum Actinomycetota; class Actinomycetes; order Mycobacteriales; family Mycobacteriaceae; genus Gordonia; species Gordonia desulfuricans. Next base: position 19,347 of record NZ_BCNF01000121.1, read on the forward strand.
TACGAGGATGCGGGCGGCCGGGAATGCGTCGGCGACCGAGTCGACGAGGTCGGCACCGCGCCCGCCGCCGGACTTCGGGTTGACCAGCACCGTCATCCCAGCACCGTCGGCGATCTCGGGTGCGTCCTCCACGGTGGGCGCCGGGATGGAGATACGACGGCGGGTGATCGGCGGCGCGATCTGGCCGCCGATCGTGCCGACGGCGGCACCGATACCCAGGCCCAGCAACACGTCGCCGGGATAGTGGGCGCCGGTGGCGATCCGGGACAACCCGACCAGTCCGGCGAGCGCCGACACCACGAGACCGGCGGGAGCATCCTCGATGGCCATCCCGGTGGCGAACGCGGCGGCGCTGGCCGAGTGACCGGACGGCAACGAGTTCGATGTGGGCAGGCGCCGACCGCGGCGGGCCAGCGGAACGACCGTCGCCATCGGCCGGGGCCGGCGTCGGAGCCGTTTGGCGACCTGGTTGGTGACCAGGCTCGTGACGGCCAGCGAGGCCAGTCCCCGAACCGCGCCGCGCTGCAACTGGGGACGGCCGCTCAGCCCGCATGCCACCGCGATCGCCATCCACAGCTTTCCGTGATCGGCGGCGCGGGTGAGCGGGGGCATGGTGGCATCGAGCAGCTCGCTCGGGGACTGTGCGATCGCGTCGAAGACGGCGGCGTCGAGTGAACCGAGACCGCGGGTCACGTGACGAGTGCGACGTCGGAGTGCGGTGTGCCACGGAAGGATCCCAAGCGGGCGGACATCCATGGGAGCCACGCTACCTGCAACCGTCTGCGGCTCGGTCCGATCCGAAGCCGGCCGCGGTCGTCGGCGGGCCCGGGTCGGACCGCCGTGGGGTAGGGGAGTGGTGGGCCGGCGACCGACGGCCGTGGCCGGTGCCACACAACGAGTCAGGCCCCGTCACCGTGTGGTGACGGGGCCTGACTCGTGGAGAACTGGCGACTGCGGGTCAGTCGAGCGGGTTGCCGCCCTTTTCCTGCAGTTCGCGCAGTGCCTTGTGCTCGGCGAGCTCGTTGGCATGCTCGTTCGCGATGTGCGCTGCCTGCTCGTCGGTGGGGTCGGCCAGCAGGATCGAACCGGTACCGGGAGCACCGGCCGAACCCAGCTTGTTCATCCGCTTCGGGATGGCCGCACCCTCGTAGGGGAGCGGGATCGGGTGACCGTGGCTGTCGACCGGGCCGAGCGGCTGGTGCAGCTCGATGTACTCACCCTGCGGCAGGCGCTTGATGATGCCGGTCTCGATGCCGTGCGCCAGGACCGCACGGTCGCTGCGCTGCAGTGCCAGTGCCCAGCGGTAGGTGATGAAGTACACGATCGGCGGAAGCACGATCATGCCGATACGGCCGACCCAGGTGGTCGCGTTCAGCGAGACGTGGAACTTCAGCGCGATGATGTCGTTCATACACATCAGCGTCAGCAGGATGTAGAAGCTGAACGCCATCGCACCGATCGCGGTGCGCACCGGGGTGTCACGCGGACGCTGCAGCAGGTTGTGGTGGGCGTCGTCGCCGGTGAGGCGCTTCTCGATCCACGGGTAGGCGAACATGCCCGCGAACATGACGCCGATCACCACGACACACCAGAACACTGCCGGAATCGTGTAGTGACCCAGGTACAGCTCCCACGCTGGCATCAGTCGCACCAGACCGTCGGTCCACATCATGTAGATGTCGGGCTGAGAACCTGCCGACACCTGTGCCGGGTTGTACGGACCGAGCACCCACACCGGGTTGATCTGGAAGATACCCGCCATGATCGCCAGGATGCCGGTGACCACCGCGAACATCGCGCCACCCTTGGCGGCGAAGACCGGCATGATGCGCACGCCGACGACGTTCTTCTCGGTGCGGCCGGGGCCGGGGAACTGGGTGTGCTTCTGGTACCAGACCAGCGCGAGGTGCGCGCCGATCAGGGCCAGGATGATGCCCGGGAACAGCAGGATGTGCAGCACGTACAGGCGCGGGATGATGATCTCGCCCGGGAACTGGCCACCGAACAGCGCCCAGTGGATCCAGGTTCCGACCAGCGGGATGCCCAGGACGATACCGCTCATGGCGGCGCGAACACCGGTACCCGACAGCAGGTCGTCGGGCAGCGAGTATCCGAAGAAGCCCTCGAACATCGCCAGGAGCAGCAGCAGGCAGCCGATGATCCAGTTGGCCTCGCGGGGGCGACGGAACGCACCGGTGAAGAAGATGCGTGCCATGTGGATGATGATCGACGCCGCGAACAGCAGGGCGGCCCAGTGGTGGATCTGGCGGACGAACAGGCCACCGCGCACCTCGAACGAGATGTTCAGCGTGGTCTCGTACGCGCGCGTCATCATCACGCCGTTGAGCGGCTCATAGGCGCCGTGGTAGATGACCTCGCTCATCGACGGATCGAAGAACAGGGTCAGGTACACACCCGAGATCAGCAGGATGATGAAGCTGTAGAGGGCCACCTCACCCAACAGGAAGGACCAGTGGGTGGGAAAGACCTTGTTGATCTGACGGCGCATGCCGGCGGCGAGGTGGTACCGCGAGTCCACCTCTTGGGCCTGCGGCGCGAGACGGTCTGCGAGGGTCATGACTTGCGCTCCCAGAATGCCGGTCCGACGGGTTCGATGAAGTTGCCACGGTTGATCGCGGCGTTGGCGACCAGGTAACCCTGATCATTCACCGTGATCGGCAGCTGCGCCAGGGCACGGGCCGCAGGACCGAAGACCGGCTTGGCCGAGTCGAGGGCGTCGAACTGCGACTGGTGGCACGGGCAGAGGATGCGGTTGGTGCGCTGCTCGTAGAGCGACGTCGGGCATCCGAGGTGGCTGCAGACCTTGGTGTAGGCGAAGTAGTCACCGTAGTTGAAGCTCTCCTGGCCCTTGCGCTTGATGACGGCATCGGCGTCGGCGGTGCGCAGGCGGATCAACATGACCGGGTTGCTGACGTAACGCAGACCCCAGATCAGCTTGTGGCGCGACTCCTCGGTCTCACCCAGGCCGTCCGACACGCGCCACGGGAACACGGTCTCCATGGCGCCGGCGTCGAGATCCTCCGGACGGACCAGGGCCACCCGCAGCGGGTCACCCACGTCGCGACGCAGGAAGACGGTCTCGTTGGGATCGGACTTCGAGTTGTACATCGGAGCCCAGCCCGAGTTCCACAGGGGAGCGTCGTTGCGCTCGGCCCACGGGTTCTTGATGAACCCGCCGACGCTGGCGATCAGGCCGGTGAAGGCCAGAGCACCGAACGCGAACAGGCCGCTGCCGATGATCATCTTGCGACGACCGAGGGTGGAGGTGGTGCCGGTGTCGACGAGCTCGGCCACGATGGTGGCCTTGTCGACGTCACTGGAACCCGGACCGTCGTGACGGTCCTGCACCGAGATCTCCGACGGCAGGAACTTCTTGGTGATCAGGACCAGCGCGACGCCGATCGAGAGCACCGACAGACCGAAGGTGATGCCCAGCAGCGGGGTGTTGAGCGTGTACCACCAGTAGTCCGGGTCGTCCGGCATCGCGAATTCCCAGTGGTTCCATCCGAAGATGATGAAACACGCCAGGGCGGAGATACCGGAGACGGTCAGCCAGATCGCGACCTGGCGCTCGGCACGCTTCTCGACCCGGGTTCCCGGCTCGGGGTAGCGCTCGCCGCGGTGGATGATCTCCACCCCGTCGAGGTTGGTGCCGAGCTTGACCAGCTCGTCATTGCTCATCTGATCGAGTTCGTCCTTGGTCGGGACGTCCTTGTGATTGGCGCTCATGCTCGAGATCCCATCCACATCGCGCCGGCGACGATCGCGACCACGCCGACAAACCACATCACCATGCCCTCGGAGACCGGGCCGAAGCCGCCGATTCCCAGGCCGCCCTGCGGCTTGGACTCGGTGACGTACTTGACGAAGCCGATGATGTCCTTCTTCTCGTCCTCCGACAGCTGACGATTGGAGAACTTCGGCATGTTCTGCGGGCCGGTCAGCATCGCCGTGTAGAGCTGCTGCTCCTTGACGTCGTCGAGGGTCGGGGCGAACTTACCGCCTGACAGGGCGCCACCACGACCGGTGAAGTTGTGGCAGGAGGCGCAGTTGAGACGGAAGAGCTCACCGCCACGGCCGAGGTTCTCGCCGCGCAGGGACTCCTGGGCGACGACGCGCACACCGTTCTCGGTCTTGATCGACCCGTCCGGGTTGTGCTCGTAGATCACGGTCGGGCCGCCACCCATGGCCTGGATGTAGGCGCCGAGCTGATCGATCTGGGCGGTGGTGAACTTCGGAGGCTTGCGCTGCGCCTGGGCCTCGCCGCGGGCTGCGGGCATACGGCCGGTCGAGACCTGGAAGTACACCGCGGCGTCACCGACACCGAGCAGCGACGGACCGCGGTCGGGAACACCCTGCAGGTTTGCACCGTGGCAGGTCACGCAGGAGGTTTCGTAAAGCTTCTTACCGCTCTGGACGAGGCTGGCGTCGGCGGCGTCGGCGGTGGCGACCTGCGGCTTCGGGGTCAGCAAGGACGCCAGGACGCCGGCCATCATGAGGCCGGCGAGCAGCAGGATCGCGCCGCTTGCGCGGCGGCGGAGCTTGCGTCGAGACTTCGCCTTCCGGGCGGTGCCGGTCGACGGCGACGAGTGGACCGGATCGACCGCGTCGGCTGCATCGCTATCCGACGAGCGCGGTGGAGATGAACTCATCTGTATCTCTCTACTAGCGGACGGACTGTGTGTGGTTTTGCGGGTCGCCCCGCGTGAGGATTTCCATCCTCAGGGTTCGGTCGGGGGACCGAACTCAACGGATGAAGTAGATCGTCACGAACAGGGCGATCCACACGATGTCGACGAAGTGCCAGTAGTAGGACACGACGATGGCGGCGGTTGCCTGGGCTGGGGTGAACTTGGAGAGCTTGGTACGGATCAGCAGGTAGACGAAGGCCACCAGACCGCCGATCACGTGCATACCGTGGAAGCCGGTCGCCATGTAGAACACCGAGCCGTACGCACTCGACGAGAGCGTGGTGCCCTCGTGCACCAGGTGGTAGTACTCGTACCCCTGGCCGGCGACGAAGAAGGCGCCCATCAGGAAGGTCAGGACGTACCACCGTCGCAGACCGAAGACGTCGCCGCGCTCGGCGGCGAACACACCCATCTGGCACGTGACCGACGACAGGATCAGAACCGTGGTCACGGGGATGGCGAGGGCGAGATTGAGCTCGGTGGGCTCCGGCGGCCAGCCGTCCACAGGGTTGGCATTGGCACGCGCGACGAAATACATCGCAAACAGGCCTGCGAAGAACATGAGCTCACTGGACAGCCACACAATCGTGCCGACACTCACCATATTTGGGCGGTTCAGTGAGTGCACGCGCGCAGTGATGGCTGTTCCCGAGGTACCTACAGCGCTAGTCACAGGTTGAAGTATGACGGTTCGTAGTACGCGGTGACCACTTGGGTCCGAGATTGGTGGGAACTTTTTCTCTTCCCGCTGGTCGCAGGCCATCGCGAGGGCCGGTCGGCGTGTCCCGAACAGCGCCCTGCCCCGATCGAGACGGCCCCTCGTTCTCATGGTTGGCTCAGGGAATGGCGCTATCGGGAGACGGATCGGGCAGCGGGGAGCAGATGTCGGGTCCGCGTGACCTCAACGGCAGGCCGGTGTCGAGGACACGGTGGCAGCGGATGACGGCGCGGCTGGGCCGTGCCGGTGAGGAAGGACTGGCCACCGACGACCCGGAACTGGTGAACATCGTCGGCTCGCTGGACGACGCGGTGTCGAGTGCGACCCTGCTGTCGGAGTCGGCGTGGGAACCGGAACAACAGGTGGTGCTGCGGCATCTGCTGGTGTTGCCGACGACCCGGGTGGCCGAGGCGGTCGCGGTGGCCGGTCTCGACGGCTATGCCGCGATGGATGCCTCCGACGCCGACCGGGACTGGGCGGCGACCGCACCGATGTTCGGTGGACCGGCCCCGGCCCAGTCCGAACTCGTCGTCCTCGGGCGGGTGCAGCTGATCGACGCGATGCACCTGTCACAGGAGCGTTCGCGGATGGCGAGCCTGGGTTCCCGGCACGGCGGGGTGGCGCTGGGTTGGCAGGTGTGGCAGCGCGCGTCCTCGAGCTGACGACCCGGCCATTAAGGTGCTTGGTGTGAGCAACGCGCAGACGTATACGTGGCCGCAGATCCTCGGCCGGGTCACCGATGGCATCGACCTGACGGTCGAGGAGGCCACCTGGGCGATGAACGAGATCATGACCGACAGCGCGACCGGGGCCCAGATCGCCGCGTTCGGTGTCGGCGTGAAGATGAAGGGCGCCGCACCTGCGGAGTTGCGCGGACTGGCCGCGGCCATGCTCGACCATGCCGTCCCGGTCGCGGTGTCGCGTTCGGCGGTGGATGTGGTCGGCACCGGCGGCGATCGGTCGCACACCGTCAACATCTCGACGATGACGTCGGTGGTGATCGCCTCGGTCGGTGTGGCCGTGGTCAAGCACGGCAACCGTGCGGCGTCGTCGAAGAGCGGTGGTGCCGATGTGCTCGAGGCGCTGGGTGTGGAGATCGGGCTCGGTGCCGAGGCCGTGGCCCGGTGCGTGGACGAGGTGGGCATCGGATTCTGCTTCGCCCCGGTGTTCCACCCGGCATTCCGGTTCACCGGCCCGCCGCGCAAGCAGATCGGCATCCCGACCGTGTTCAACGTGCTCGGACCGCTGACCAATCCGGCCCGGCCCGCACGCGGCCTGATCGGGTGTGCCTTCCCCGACCTCGCCCCGGTACTCGCGCGGACCTTCGCCGAGCGGGGATCGTCGGTGCTGGTGGTGCGCGGCGACGACGGCCTCGACGAGCTCACCACCACCGCGACGTCGACGGTGTGGCAGGTCGTCGACGGTCAGGTCGTCGAGCTGACCCTCGATCCGCGCGAGCTGGGCATCGAGTTGGTCGAGCTGTCGGCACTGCAGGGTGGCGATGCGACGGTGAACGCCGTGATCGCCCGCGAACTGTTCGCCGGGACCACCGGGCCGGTGCGCGATGCCGTGCTGCTGAACGCGGCCGGCGCGATCGTGTCGGCGGAGATGACCGCGCCGTTCGACGATGCGGGTCTGGTCGCGGCGATGGCCGAGGCCAAGGACCGGGCCGCACAGGCCATCGACTCCGGTGCGGCCACTGCGCTGCTGGAGCGGTGGGCGGCCCTCACCCAGGAACTGGGCGCGCAGTCCTGACCGGGGTCTGCACCCCCGTCGCCGCACTCCTCCCTATATAAGGAGAAACAGATGTGCCCGGGTCGCCGACGCGGCCCGGGCACAGTGCTGTCTGGAGTGCGGTCGTTCAGGCCTCCCCGATCGAGAACCCGCCCTCGACCTCGGAGCTGGAGTAGCTGCGGAATGCGATGTGGGTGGCGGTGCGGGAGACACCGGGCAGCCGGTTGATCCGGCCGGTCACCACGTTCGCGATCTCCTCGTGGTCGCGGACCCGGACCTTGGCGATCAGGTCGACGTCGCCGGCACACGAGTACACCTCGGTCACGCCGGGGATGTCGGCGACGGCCTGCGCGGTCTCCGGGATCTGGTGGACGTCGGCGTGGATCAGGACGATGGCGGTGATCATGGCCTCAGCCTAGTCGGGCGTGCTCGCGTGCCCGGCGTGCCGCGTCGGACCAGTGGGCCCAGGCACACGCCGACCCGGCGGGCACCGCGAACGGGTCGGTGGTCGCGACGATCCGGCCGCCCGGTTCGGTGACCCACCGATAGAGAAGGCCGGTCTCCTCGGCCGGTGCGCCGGCCAGGGGGCCGTCGCCGGGGATCACCGTCTCCGCGCAGGCCCGCAGCGCCTCGACGACGGGCATCGGGGCCACCCCGCGGCGGGCGGTGCCGGCCGCGGCCAGC
>NZ_BCNF01000122.1 GCF_001485495.1 Gordonia desulfuricans NBRC 100010
ATACCAAGTATTGGGAACCGAGCCCGGGCGCACCAGGTCAGCGCGGCAGAATCCCGTCGAGCACGACGGACAGATACTGCTTGGCGATGTCGTCGACCGACAGCGACCCGCCGGGGCGATACCAGCGCACGGCCACCCAGACGGTGTCACGCAGGAACCGGTAGACCAGTTCGACGTCGAGGTCGGAGCGGAACTCGCCGTCGGCGACCCCCCGGGTGAGTACCGTGCGCCACAGGTCGCGGAACTCGGTGTTGCGCTCCCCCAGGTAGGCGAATCGTTCTTGCGACGCAAGCCGTTTGGCCTCATCCTGATAGATCGCGACGGCGTTGCGGTCGGCGTCGATCGACTCGAACGAGGCGACCACCAACTGCTGCAACGTGTCGGTGGCCGAGAGTCCGGATGCGGCGATCTCCTGGTACCGCGTGAAGAGTTTGTCGAGGTAGCCGCGCAGGATCTCGTCGACCATCGATTCCTTGGAGTCGAAGTGGTGATAGAGACTGCCGGACAGGATGCCCGCGGCGTCGGCGATGTCACGAACCGTGGTGGACCGGAGTCCTTGCTCGGCGAACATGCGACTGGCGGTCGTCAGCAGTTCCTCGCGACGAGAAGAACCATTACGTGAAGCCACCCTCATACCCTAGCAAGCGCTTGGGTATGAGGGCGGCCACACACGCCTCGCCGATCAGCGGCGGCGCACCTTCTTCTGTGCGCGCGCATTCAGCTTGGTCCACAGCTTCATCTGCAGGTCGGTCAGTCGCTTGTCGCGCTTGGTGAACGGCGGCGACATCATCTCGGCGACGGTGAACGACATCTTCGAGAAGGCCACCGCGCGTGCGTGACTGAAGGTGTCGAAGCCGGTCTTGCCGTGATAGGCACCCATTCCGCTGCGGCCGACGCCACCGAACGGCAGTTCCGCACCGAACATGTGGAGCGCGAAGTCGTTTCCGTTGATCGACCCGCTACGGGTGTTGTCGGCGAGCCGCGCGAAGTTCTCGTTGTCGTCGCCGCACCAGTACATCGTCAGCGGATGCGGATGTCCGGCAATGTGATTGATCGCCTCGGTGAGGTCCCGGTACGGATACACGGTGAGCACCGGGCCGAAGACCTCGTCCTCGGCGATCTTCATGCCCGCCTTGACCCCGGTGAGCAGGGTCGGCGGGATCTTGCGGCGCTCGGCCGCCGGCAGCGGCTCACCGCCGGGGATCACCTGACGCTTCTCGGCACCGAGGTTCACCGCGTCGTCGATCAGGTCGACGATCCGGTCGAAGTTCTTCTGGTTGATGGTGGCGGTGTACTCCGGATTGTCGTAGATGGTGGCGAAATTCGCGGTCCAGCGGGCCATCACCTTGTCGGTGAACTCGCCGAGCCGCGCCTCCGGCACGAACACGTAGTCCGGGCACAGGCACACCTGACCGCCGTTGACCATGCGCGCGTCGGCGAGCATGGTGGCCGCCTTGTCGATGTCGGCGGAGACGTCGACCACGGCCGGGTTCTTGCCACCGAGTTCGAGGCTGACCGGCACCAGGTTCTTGGCCGCCTCCTGCGCGACCGACGCCCCCACCTCGGGCGACCCGGTGAAGAACATGTGGTCGACCTTGAGCTTGGCGAAATCGGAGCCGGAGCCGTGCTTCGACGTGATCACGGCGAGCTCCTCGATCGAGAAGTAGTCGGGTGCGTACTTGGCGATCACCTCGGTGGTGCGGGCGGTGATCGACGACGGCCGCATCAGCACCCGGTTACCCGCGGCGAACGCCGAACCGGCCGGGACGAAGGTCAGTTGCAGCGGGAAGTTCCACGGCCCCATGATGCCGATGACGCCGAGCGGGTCGTGCCGCACGCGCTGCTTGAATCCGAGTGCCCCCTGGATCTTCGCCGACACCGAGTCGGCCATCCACTCGCGAACACCGCGACGCTGGTGGGTGAGGTCGACGAGACAGCCGGCGACATCAGCGGCGATGCTCAATTCCTTGGGGCGCGAACCGAAGTCGATGGTGAGGGCATCGGCGATCTCGTCGGCGTGGTCGAGCAGCAGCGACGACAGCCGGGTGATGCGGTCGATGCGGGTCTCGGCGTCGGGGATGCCGTCGCGCAGGAATGCCGCGCGTTGGATCTCCAGCAACTCGGTCATCGAGTGCGCCTCCGAGGAGATCCGCCCTTCGATCTTGCTCGTGACATCTGCAGGCTTGGTCATGGCCGCCCTCCCGTGGGTTTGTCGAAACCGTGACCGCATCCGCCTCCACCCACCCCGGTGCGGGACGGGTTGAGACAAATACGCTCACTTGTCGCTCCATAGTATGCGCCACATCACACACATGTGGGGACACCCGTGTCCAGATGACCCGTGAATCACCTGTGAACAGCAGCGATGATCAGCCGAGACGTTCGATGATGGTGACGTTGGCGGTTCCGCCGCCCTCGCACATGGTCTGCAGGCCATACCGCCCACCGGTCCGCTCGAGCTCGTTGAGCAGGGTGGCGAACAGCTTGGCGCCGGTGGCACCGAGCGGGTGACCCAGCGCGATCGCGCCGCCGTTGGGGTTGACCTTGGCCGGGTCGGCACCGGTTTCCTTGAGCCAGGCCAGCACCACCGGGGCGAAGGCCTCGTTGATCTCGACGACGTCGATGTCGTCGATCGACATCCCGGTCTTCTCCAGTGCGTACCGGGTGGCCGGGATCGGCGCCGACAGCATCATCACCGGGTCGTCGCCCCGCACCGACATGTGGTGGATGCGGGCCCGCGGGGTCAGTCCGTACTCCTCGAGTGCACGCTCGGAGACGACGAGGGTCGCCGACGAGCCGTCGGCGATCTGCGAGGCCACCGCGGCGGTCAGGCGCGATCCCTCGGCCAGTGGCGCCAGGCCGGCCATCTTCTCCAGCGATGTCTCCCGCGGGCACTCGTCGACGATGCAGTCGCCGAGTGCGACGGTCTCGGCGTCGAAGCGGCCGGCGGCGATGGCGGCCTTGGCCCGCTCATGCGACTGCAGCGCCCACCGTTCCATGTCCTCGCGGCTGATGTCCCACTTGGTGGCCATCAGGTCGGCGCCGTCGAACTGCGAGATCCGGGCATCGCCGAATCGTGCCTGCCAGCCCGGTGATTCGGCGGTGGGGGTGGAGAAACCGAACTCCTGACCGGAGATCATCGCCTGACTGATCGGGATGGCACTCATGTTCTGCAGACCACCGGCCACGACGACGTCCTGGGTACCGCTCATCACGCCCTGCGCGGCGAAATGGATGGCCTGCTGGCTCGATCCGCACTGGCGATCGACGGTGGTACCCGGGATGTCCAGGGGCAGACCGGCGGTCAGCCACGCGGTGCGGGCGACGTTGCCCGCCTGGGCGCCGATGGTGTCGAGGCAGCCGAACACCACGTCGTCGACGATCATCGGGTCGATCCCGGTGCGCTCGATCAGCGCGCTGATGATGTGGGCGCCGAGGTCGGCCGGATGCACCTTGGCGAGTGATCCGTTGCGCTTGCCGACCGGGGTGCGGATGGCGTCGACGATGTAGGCCTGGGGTGCGGACATGGGGTCCTCCTGGATGGCGAGATCTGTGGATGAGTCTGTGGTTACCGGTGTTTCAGGCGCGTTGGCTGGAGATGGAGACCACCTCGCCGGTGAGGTAGGTGGTGTAGTCGCTGGCGAGCATCGCGATGGTGGCGGCCACCTCCCACACCTCGGCGGCGCGGCCGTAGGCCTCGCGGGAGGCGAGCTCGTCGAGGAGGTCGTCGGTGGTGACCTTGGCCAGGAACGGATGTTTGGCGATCGACGGGGCGACGGCGTTGATCCGCACCCCGAAGTCCGCGGCCTCGACTGCGGCACACCGGGTCAGGGCCATCACCCCGGCCTTGGCCGCGGCGTAGTGGGCCTGGCCGCGCTGGGCCCGCCAGCCGAGGACCGAGGCGTTGTTGACGATCACGCCGCCGTGTTCGACACCGCGGAAGTAGCGCAGTGCGGCGCGGGTGGCGCGGAAGGTGCCGTTGAGGGTGATGTCGACGACGCGGTCCCACTGTTCGTCGGTCATGTCGGCGACGGGGGTCTCGCCGCCGAGGCCGGCGTTGTTGACCAAGACGTCGATGCGTCCGAGTTCACTTGCGGCACGCTCGATCAGGGCGTCGACCTGGGCGGTGTCGGAGACATCGCAGGGCACCTGGGCGACGGTCCGGTCAGCGAATTCCTCGGCGAGTTTCGCCTGGGTCTCGGCGAGTCGTCGCTCGTGCCAGTCGCTGATCAGCACATCGGCGCCCTCGAGCAGGGCGCGACGGGCGGTGGCGAAGCCGATGCCGGTGCCGGCCGCGGCGGTGACGACCACCTTGCGGCCCAACAGGAGTCCGTGTCCGGGGGTCTCCGCCGGCGGGATGGCCAGCGGGGAGCGGCCCGTCTGGACGTCGGCGGATTCGGTTGTCTGGGTCACGCGCGTGCCTCTCGGGGAAGGCCGAGCACACGCTCGGCGATGATGTTGCGCTGCACCTCGTTCGAGCCGCCGTAGATGGTGTCGGCGCGGGTGAACAGGAACAGCCGTTGCCATTGGTCGAGTTCGACGTGGTCGGGGCGGGTGAGGTCATTGGGCACACCCTCGGCGGTGGCGTCCGGGCCGATCAGCGACGCCGCCCCGGAGACTGCCACGGCGAGCTCACCGAGGTCGCGATGCCAGTTGGCCCACAACAGCTTTGCCACCGACGCGGCACCGGCCTCGCTGGTGATGTCGCCGTCGAGGGTGCGGTGGGCATGGGCACGCATCACCCGCAGTCCGATGTCGGCGCGCACGATCCGCGCGGCGATCGACGGGTCGTCGAGGGCGCCGTTGACCCGCGCCATGTCGGTGATGGTCTCGAGTTCCCGGGCGAAACCGACCTGCTGGCCGAGGGTGGACACACCGCGCTCGAACTGCAACAGGCCCATCGCCACCGACCAGCCGTCGCCGGGTGCGCCGACGATCAGGTCGGCGTCGGTGGTGGCGTCGTCGAAGAACACCTCGTTGAATTCCGAGGTGCCGGTGAGCTGTTGGATCGGCCGGACCGTGACACCGGGCTGGTCGAGCGGGACCAGCAGGAAGCTGAGCCCCTTGTGCCGGGACGAGCCCTTCTCGGTGCGGCAGATCACGAATGCCCATTGCGCGACGTGCGCCAGCGAGGTCCAGACCTTCTGGCCGTTGATGATCCAGGTGTCGCCGTCGAGGTGTGCGGCGGTGGCGACACCGGCGAGATCGGAGCCGGCGCCGGGTTCGGAGTAGCCCTGCGCCCACAGTTCGGTGACGTCGACGATGCCCGGGAGGAAGCGTTGCTTCTGTTCCTCGGTGCCGTACTCGATGAGCGTCGGGCCGAGAAGTTCCTCGCCGAGGTGGTTGACCCGCGCCGGGGCGTCGGCCCGGGCGTACTCCTGATGGAAGATGATGCGCTGCTCGAGGGTCGCGTTGCGGCCGCCGTGGCGGGTCGGCCAGCCGAGGCAGGTCCACCCGTGCGCGGCGAGGTGACGGTCCCATTCCAATCGCTGTGCGAAGAACTCGTGCTCGCTGCCCGGACCGCCCCGGCCCTTGAGTTCGGCGAACTCGCCGACCAGGTTCTGCTCGAGCCATTCGCGCACGGCAGCGGCGAAGATGTCGGCCGCATCCGGGGTCTGAGCTGCCCATTCGCCCAGATCCAGTGACCTGTCGGCGAGATTGATCGGGGTCATGATCGCTAGCATAACCTACCAAGCACTTGCTAGGTTAGAGCCATGGACAGCGTCTCGACGACACCTGCCGCACTGATCCGCGCGGCACGGCAGTGGCCCGATCATCCCGCACTCGTCGACACCCAGTGGGGCGAAACCGTCGAACTGACCTGGTCGGCGCTTCATGCCCGGGTGGTCGACGCCGCCGCCGCGCTCATCGCCTCGGGCATCCGACCCGGCGACCGCGTGGCGATCTGGTCGCCGAACAGCTTCCACTGGCCGATCGCCGCACTCGGCGTGCACTACGCCGGGGCGGTACTGGTCCCGCTCAACACCCGATACACCGCCGGCGAGGCCGTCGACGTCATCGAACGTGCCGACGCGAAGGCGGTGTTCGTCTCCGGCGAGTTCCTCGGTGCCGACCATGCGGCCGAACTGCTCGCCGAGCACCGGGACGCCCTCCCCGACCTGGTGGTCCGGATTCCGCTGTCCGCCGAACCGTCCCCGGTTCCCGACGGCGCACTGGACTGGCCGGAATTCCTGTCGCGCAGCACCGATGACACCCGCACGCAGGCCGACGCCCGGGCCGGCGCCGTCGCACCCGACGACCTCTCCGACATCCTGTTCACCTCGGGCACCACCGGCAAGTCCAAAGGTGTTCTCGCCGAGCATCGTCAGACCATCGCCGGTTCCCATGCGTGGGGTTCCAACGGCCGCCTGTCGACCGCCGATCGCTATCTGATGGTCAACCCCTACTTCCACACCTTCGGGTACAAGGCGGGCATCCTGCCGAGCGTCCTGTTCGGCACCACGATGGTCCCGCTGGCCGTCTACTCCACCTCGGCAGCGATGGATCTCGTCCAGTCCCAACGCATCACGGTGTTCCCGGGCGCCCCGACCATCTTCGGGACCATCCTGGACGACGAGTCCGGCCGCGCCACCCACGACCTGTCGTCGCTGCGGCTGGTGGTCACCGGTGCCGCGATCGTGCCCGTGGTGCTGATCGAACGCATCCAGCGCGACCTCGGCGTCGACACCGTGATCACCGCCTACGGGCTCACCGAGGCCAGCGGCTTCGTGTCCACCTGCACCCCGGAGGACGACGACGAGACGGTGGCCAACACCTGTGGCCGTGCCTTCGAGGGTATGGAGATCCGCCTCTCCGATGCGGGTGAGGTCCTGGCGCGGGGCGCGATGGTGATGCGCGGCTACCTCGACGATCCGGCGGCCACCGCCGCCACCATCGACGCCGACGGCTGGCTGCACACCGGCGACATCGGCACCATCGACGACGACGGCAACCTGAAGATCACCGACCGGCTCAAGGACATGTACATCTGCGGTGGGTTCAATGTGTACCCCGCCGAGATCGAGCAGACCCTCGCCCGCCTCGACGGCGTGACCGAGTCCGCGGTGATCGGGGTGCCCGACGAGCGGCTCGGTGAGGTCGGCCGGGCCTACCTGACGCTGCGGGACGGCACCGACCTCGACGAAGAGCGGGTGATCGCCTTTGCCAAGAAGCACCTCGCGAACTTCAAGGTGCCGCGGTCGGTGGTGATCGTCGACGCCTTCCCACGCAATGCGGCAGGCAAGATCGTCAAACGCGAGTTGGCCTGAGCCCACCGCGCCAACGTCGGCCCGGAATCGCTGTGACCGTCACCGTGGCGGCGATCGACCGGTTGTGATCGGATGGGTGTGTGGCGACG
Organism: Gordonia desulfuricans NBRC 100010; assembly: GCF_001485495.1. Taxonomy (GTDB): domain Bacteria; phylum Actinomycetota; class Actinomycetes; order Mycobacteriales; family Mycobacteriaceae; genus Gordonia; species Gordonia desulfuricans. The sequence continues at coordinate 7,358 of NZ_BCNF01000122.1, forward strand.
ATTCACAACACCACCCTCGTCCCGTCGAAACTCGAGTTGCTGACCGCGTGGCTGCCCGACCAGCCCTGGTTCCGCGGCTCGGATGCCCCGCACCTGGTGAGATCGGGCGGGTTCCGTCTCGATGATCCCGCAGGCGAGGTGGGCATGGAGATCCTCCTGGTCACCGATACCTCCGTCGCCGATCACCTCACGTATGTGGTGCCCCTGACCTATCGCGGCGTCCACCTCGACGGCGCCGCCCTGGTGGGAACCGCCGCGCACGGGGTCCTCGGGATCCGCTACGTCTACGACGCCCCGTCCGATCCGGTGTTCGTCGCCCAGCTCGCGGCATTGGCCCGCGGTGAGGTTCGCGCCCAGGCGCAGTCGGCGAGCGACACCGTCGACGACACGGTGGCGGTCCAGGGCGGCGGTGACGCGTGGCAGGTGAACCGGATCATCACGGACACAACCGGTTCCGGAGATGTCGCCGGGACGATGACTGCGGTGTGGACCGCACCCGACGGGTCCGCGCACCGCGGGACGGTGGCCTGGTCATGACGATGCTCGGCACCGACCCCACCACCGAGACCCTCACCCGGGCAGGGATTCTCGATCCCGACGTCGAGACCACACGCATCGTCACCCACGGCGCGGTGATCTTCCTCAATGCCGATCGCGCGTGGAAGATGAAGCGGCCGGTGCGCTACCGCTACCTCGACTTCTCCACCCCGACGTTGCGTCACGACGCGCTCGACGCCGAGTTGCGGCTCAACCGCCGCATCGCCCCCGACGTGTATCTCGGATTGCACGAGGTCGCCGGGGAGGACGGCCCCGACTGGGTACTGGAGATGACCCGCTTCGACGACGACGCACTGCTCGTCACCCACGCACAGACCGGCACCCTCGACGACACGCTGCTGCGCCGGCTGGCCGAGCGGACCGTCGAACTGCATGCGGCGTCGGAGATCTGCCCCGATCCGCAGGGTGCCGCACGCATCCAGGAGGTCGTCGACGGCAACCTGGGCAGTATGTCGGCGTTCCCGGAGATCCTCGACCCGCTGCGGGCGACGCTGCTGACCGATCGGCTCACCGCGATGATCGCGGCCAACGCCGATCTCCTCGACGCCCGCGCCCGCGCCGGTCGGGTGCGCCACGGGCACGGTGATCTGCACATGGGCAACATCGCGGTGATCGACGGGGAGCCGGTCCCGTTCGACTGCCTCGAGTTCGACGCCGAGATGGCCACCACCGATGTGCTCTACGACGTCGCCTTCCTGGTCATGGACCTGTGGTCCCGGGGACTGCGCCACGAGGCCAACGTGGTGATCAACACCTACCTCGACCTCTCCCCCGACGACGAGGACGGCTTCGCGCTGATGCCGATCCTGCTGTCGGTGCGGGCGACCGTGCGCGCCCACGTCGGCGCCGCAGAGGGTGCGATCGACCGCGCACGCGACTACCTCGACCTGGCGTTGGCGTTCACCGACCCCGAACCGGCTCGACTGATCGCGATCGGCGGCGGCTCGGGCACCGGGAAGTCCACCGCGGCACGGGCTGTCGGCGGCGATCTCGCGCCGGCGCCGGGCGCCCGCATCCTGCGCAGCGACGTGCTGCGCAAACGACTTGCCGGGGTACCCGCCGAAACCCGGCTCCCGGCAAGCGGTTACACACCGGAGATGGGGGCACACGTCTACGCCGAGCTGAACCGACTGGCCACCGACGACCTGACGGGCGGGATGAGCGTGATCGTCGACGCCGTGTTCGGCCGGGGCATCCAGCGTGAGGCCATCGCGGCCGTCGCCGACGGCTGCGGATGCGGCTTCGTCGGGATCTGGCTGGAACTCGGTGAGGCCGAACGTATCTCGCGGATCACCTCGCGGGGTGCGGACGCATCGGATGCCGATGCGGCGGTGGCACGCCGGCAGACACGGTCGTTGGAGACACCGGGTGCCGAGTGGGCACATGTGGACGCCGGCGCGGGTTCGCTGGATCGGGTACGCCGAGAACTGGGGCGTCCCGAGACCACCGAGCGCCCGGATCGATCACCGTATTCACGCGTCGACTGAGCGGCCCGGAGGTGGTCGCGTGCCGACGTCGGCCGGCGGAGGTTTCGACGGACGGACGGCCTCGCTTCGCGAGGACGACCTGCTCAACCACCGTATGGCTGATTGAGCCGACGAGGAACGCAGCGACCAGACGAGTCGAAATCTCCGCCGGCCAACCTCCAGTAGTGACCACCCCACAAGCGGGGTGCGCTCCAGCCGCAACCGACACAGGTTTCGACGGCCGGACGGCCTCGCTTCGCGAGGACGACCTGCTCAACCACCGGATGTGGCTGATCGAGCCGGTCTAGCCTCGCGGGATCGGCTTGACCAGCGGGAACAGGATGGTCTCACGGATGCCGAGGCCGGTGAGTGCCATCAGCAGGCGGTCGATGCCCATACCGGTTCCGGTGGTCGGGGGCATGCCGTACTCCATCGCGGTGAGGAACTCCTCGTCGAGGACCATCGCCTCGTCGTCGCCGGCGGCGGCCAGCCGGGCCTGGTCGACGAAGCGCTCGCGCTGGATCACCGGGTCTACGAGCTCGGAGTAGCCGGTGGCCAGTTCGAAGCCGCGGACGTAGAGGTCCCACTTCTCCACCACGCCGGTCACGCTGCGATGCGACCGCACCAGCGGTGAGGTCTCGACCGGGAAGTCGCGCACGAACACCGGCTGGGCCAGCTTCTGGCCGACCATGTGCTCCCACAGCTCCTCGACGAGCTTGCCGTGGCCGTAGCCCTTGTCCTTGGGGATCTCCAGGCCGACGCGGGCGGCGATCGCGAGGAGTTCGGCGACCGTCGTCTCGTCCGCATTGCCGGCCGGGACGATCTCCTCGCCGAGGGCCTCCGACAGCGACGGGTACATCTCCAGGGAGGTCCACTCGCCGGACAGGTCATACAGTGAACCGTCGGGCATGGTGGGGGTCAGGGTGCCGATGGCGTTCTGCGAAACCTGTTGCACGAGTTCACGGATCATCACCGCGGAGTCGTCGTAGGTGCCGTAGGCCTGGTAGGTCTCCAGCATCGCGAACTCGGGCGAGTGGGTGGAGTCGGCGCCCTCGTTGCGGAAGTTGCGGTTGATCTCGAAGACCTTCTCGATACCGCCGACGACGCACCGCTTGAGGAACAGCTCGGGGGCGATGCGCAGGAAGAGGTCGATGTCGAAGGCATTGGAGTGGGTGCTGAACGGGCGTGCGGCAGCCCCGCCGTGCAGGGTCTGCAGCATCGGGGTCTCGACCTCGAGGAAGGAACGCTCATCGAGCGCCTTGCGCAGTTCGGCCATCACCGCGATGCGGGTGCGGGCGATGCTGCGGGCCTCGGGCCGCATGATGAGGTCGACGTAGCGCTGGCGGACGCGTGTCTCCTCGTTCATCTCCTTGTGGGCCACCGGCAGCGGGCGCAGGGACTTCGACGCCATCTCCCAGGCGTCGGCCATCACCGACAGCTCGCCGGTGCGGGAGCTGATCACCTGGCCGTGTACGTAGACGATGTCGCCGAGGTCGACGTCGGCCTTCCAACGGGCCAGCGATTCCTCGCCCACCCCGTTGAAGCTGATCATCGCCTGCAGCTGGGTTCCGTCGCCCTCCTGGAGGGTGGCGAAGCACAGCTTGCCCTTGTTGCGGAGAAAGATGATGCGACCGGCGACGCCGACCTGGTCTCCGGTCTCGGTGCCGGCCTCGAGGTCGGGGTACGCGGCGCGGATCTCGGCGAGGCTGTGGGTGCGGGGAATGGAGACGGGATAGGCCTCCCGACCCTCCTCGAGGATGCGTTCCCGCTTCTCCCGGCGAATCCGCAGCTGCTCGGGGGTCTGGTCGTCGTCGGACGAGGGTGCAGCGGTCACGGGTGCCTGGGAAGTCTGGGCGTCACTCACTCACGTGAGAGTATTCGCTGTCCACGGTGTACTCCAAGTTGCACCCCGGATCGACGGTGTTCGGTGCGGTGCCGGTCACGATCACCGGCCGCCCGAGGGTGTTCCCGGCAGGCGCGTCCGGAGACGATGTCAGTGCGCCGAGTAGACGGCCAACTCGGCGTCGTCGATGCGGCCGTTGATGCCGGCACGACGCAGACGCTGGTAGCCGCCGACGACGAACACCGCGTTGGTGACCCCGAGGGCCTGCAGATGCCAGGCGAGCCATTCGGCCTCGTGGCCGTCGTCGGAGATGAGGATCCAGCGGGCGTCGGCGGTGGCCGTACGCAACGAGTTCGGCGAGGCCGGGTCGAGCAGGTCGAGGGCTTCGGCGGCGTCGACGGCGAGGGCCCCGAACAGCGCTCCGTCGGTCTGGCGCTTGTGGTGTGCGCGCAGATCCACTGCGGTGGCACCCGCGGCGACGACGGCTCGATAGTCGGTCACCTGGATCGACAGCGGGGCGCCGGGTGCCGGAGCGGAGACCGGAGCCGGGATGGGGGTGGAAACGGGTGCGAGAACCTGGACCGATGCGGTCATGGGAGAGAAACCTCGAAAGTGATCGAAATGAGCGGGAGGTTCGACAAAGGGCCGCCGCGACAAACGCGGGCTCAGCCCTGACAACACTCCTGACAGCTCTTGATCACGGCAGACAGTCTGCCACATCTCGGCGCTCTCGGCCACCCCTGCACCGATCGCGTGACCACCTCAGCGGCCCCGACCGCGCCCCTGCTGCTTGGAACGCTCGTGCACCAACCGCAGACCCTCGAGGGTCAGATACGTGTGATGAGCGGTGAGAGAACGACATTCGTCGAACATCAGCGGTGCGAGGAAACCGGTGGCGACCACCGTCACGTCGTCGCCGTCGAATCCGGGCACCGTGTCCCGAACCCGCTCGACGAGTCCGTCGACCTGTCCGGCGAATCCGAACAGGATGCCCGACTGCAGGGCTTCCACGGTGTTCTTGCCGAGCACGCTGCGCGGGGGCATCAGTTCCACACGCCGAACGGTGACGGTGTGTTCGCTCAGCGCCTCCACGGCGAGGTTCACCCCGGGTGCGATCGCACCGCCGAGGAATTCACCCTTGACCGACACGGCGTCGACGACGGTGGCCGTACCGAAGGCCACCACGATCGCCGGCCCCCCGTAGACATGGTGGGCGGCAAGACTGTTCGCGACCCGGTCGGTGCCGACCTCCTTCGGATTGTCCACCAGCAGCGGCACTCCGGTCCGCACGCCCGGCTCGAGGAGGACGTGCGGACCGGAACCGAAGTAGCGCGGCACCATGACGCGCAGTTCCCGCAGCAGCGACGGCACCGTCGAGAGCGCGGCCACCCCGGTCACCTGCTCGATGTCGGATCCGAGGAGCCCGCGGAACAGCAGGGCGAGCTCGTCGGCCGTCAGATTCGGGTCGGTGTGAATCCGCCAGTCCCGCACCAGGGTCGCGTGCTCGCCGATACCCGCGAACACACCGAGGTGGATGTTGGTGTTGCCGACGTCGACGGTGAGGAGCATGGCGCAATGATGCCAGTCGGGTGCGGCCGCGGCCCGGCGTCAGGCCGTTGCGCCGGTGAGGGTGTCGTTGTGGCGCGGGTCGAGCAGGCCCGAACCCTCCGGGGCGTGGGCCGGATCGGCACCGGACTCGAGGACCCGGTTGTCGGCGTCGACGAACACCACGTTCGGGGAGTAGTTGCGCACTTCCTCCTCGTTCAGGACACCGTAGGCGATGAGGATCACCAGGTCGCCGGGATGCACGAGATGTGCTGCGGCACCGTTGATCCCGATCACACCGCTGCCACGCTCGCCGGCGATGGCGTAGGTCTCGAGGCGGGCGCCGTTGGTGATGTCGACGATGCTGACCTGCTCACCCTCGAGCAGGTTCGCGGCGTCGAGGAGATCGGCGTCGATCGTGACCGAGCCGACGTAGTGCAGGTCGGCCTGGGTGACGGTGGCGCGGTGGATCTTCGAGGTCATCATGGTGCGAAACATTTGTGTTCCCCTCGGTTTCGTCGGTGGTGGGAATGGATCATCTGTGGGCTGCAGAGATCTGGGGCGGCGGGTTCGGCGGTCAGGTTCCGGCGTCGCGTTCTTCGAGGCTGAGGCCGATGGCCACCCCGACGTTGTCGATCAGACGGGCCGAGCCGAGTCGGGCGGCCACCAGCAGGCGGCCGTAGCCCTTCTCCGGGGGCTCCTCCAGGGAACGCCCCCGCAGCGCCAGGTAATCCAGCTCGATCTCGGGGGCGGCCGCCAGGACGGCATGGGCGGTGGTCAGGATCGCGTCGGCGCCGGCCGGGGCGGCGTGGGCCCCGGCGGTCAGGGCCGCCGACAAGGTGGTGGCCAGGGCACGCTGTTCGGGATCGAGGTAGCGGTTGCGCGAGCTCATCGCGAGACCGTCGGCCTCACGCACCGTCGGCACACCGACGATCTCGACGTCCATGTTCAGGTCGGACACCATCTGACCGATCAGCACCAGCTGCTGGTAGTCCTTCTCCCCGAAGTACGCCGCATGCGGCGCCGCGATGGTGAGCAGCTTGTTGACGACGGTGAGCATCCCGGCGAAATGTCCTGGGCGCGAAGCACCGTCGAGGATCTCGCCGACCGGACCGGGATGGATGACGGTGCGCGGGCCGTTCGGGTACATGTGCGACTCGGTGGGTGCGAACACCAGTTCCACGCCGAGCGGGGCGAGCAGCGCGATGTCGGCGTCGAGGGTCCGCGGGTAGGCGTCGAGGTCTTCACCGGTACCGAACTGCAGCGGGTTGACGAAGATCGACACGATCACCACCGTGTTGCCCATGCTCTTGGCGGCGCGCACGAGCTGCAGATGGCCGGCGTGCAGGGCGCCCATCGTCGGCACCAGCACCACACGCTTGCCGGTGTGGCGCAGCGCGGTGCTGACCCGGTGCAGGGTCGCCGGGTCGCGGTGCACGGTCACCGTGCCCGGGGTGAAGAGGTTGTCCTCCGTGGCGATCACATGGCCGGTCATCGGGGCTCCAGAACATCGAGAACGGGGTGCGGCGCATCGGACTGGTGCGCCGCGCGCCGGGCCATCATGCGATAGGCCTCGGCGAGAGAATCGGGGGCACCGCCGCCGGGAAGGGCGCGCAGCGCATCGAGGTGGGCGGCCACCGCAGCGGCGTCGCCGCGGGCCACCGGGCCGGTCAGGGCATCCCGGCCGAGGTCGAGCACGTTCTGCAGGGATGCGGTGACCAGCGGGCCGAGGATGCGTTCGGCCAGCCGGACCGGATCGCCGTCGACGGTGGCGGCCTGGGCACTGCCGTCGGGGCCGCCGATGGCCGCGTCGAGGGCGGCGACGGCATCGGTGATCAGGGCGATCAGATGGTTGGCCCCGTGGGCGAGGGCCGCGTGATAGAGCGTGCGGTCGGCCTCGGCGATGCGGACCGGCTCGCCACCCATCTCGAGGACGAGTGCGGAGGCGATGGCCTCCCCCACCTCGTCGGCGGCGGTGATCCCGAAGCAGGCCTGCGCCAGACGTGCGGTGTCGTCGTCGGTGCCGACGAAGGTCATCGCCGGATGGATCGCCAGGGGTAGCGCGCCGAGTGCGGTGAGCCGGGCAAGGACGCCGACGCCGTGTGCCCCGGCGGTGTGCACCACCAGCGTGCGGGGCCGGAGCGTGCCGGAGTCGGCGATCCGGTCGACCACCTCGACGAGTTCGCTGTCGGGGACGGCGATGACCAGCAGTTCGGCGCGGGCGACGACGTCGCCGAGGTCGAGGACGGCCGAGTCGGGGAGTCGGGTGGCGGCGCGCCGGCGCGAGTGCGCCGATCGTGCGACGACCGCCCCGACCACGTGGCCGGCACGTTCGAGGGCTTCGCCGAGTGCGGTGCCGACCCGTCCGGCGGAGACGATGCCGACGGTCAGACGCGCGGGAGTGGGCAGATTGGTGATGCCCGGGATGGCGGCCGAACGGCCGCTACCAGAAGCGGATGCGGAAACACCTGTAGACGCCACGTGGGCGTCGTGATTCGGTGAGGTCACCGCTGTCCTCCAGGTCGTTCCAGTCCTGCAGGGCTGCCGAGAAGCGCCGGAGCGGTTTCGCGGGACGTCGACGGCGCAGGTACCAGACGTTGCAGGCCAAGGTTAGGCGTTCGGGAGCAGCCGGGGCCAATCGTGTGACAGGCATCACCGGCAGACGAGAGAACTCCCGTGATCGTCCGGTCCGGACGTCCACGGGAGTTCTCTACGACGGTCTGTGAGCGGTTCAGTCGCGGCGGCGGCGACGCCCACCGGAGCTGTCGGCCTCACGCAACTGCTTGAGCAGTTCGGCGACGGGCAGCCCGTTCGAATGGGCGGCGTCGGGGTCGTCCTCGGGTGTCTCGGCCAGCGCCTCGGTGACGATCACGCCCGGCGCATCGGCGTCGCGGCGGCGGCGTCGGCCACCGGCATCGCCCGCACCGGAGTCGTCCTGCGGTGTCTCGGCGGCCTGCGGTGCCTCGGGGGCCTCGGCGTCAGCGGCGCCCTCGTGCCGACCGTGGATCACCGGGAACGGCTGCGACGGCGGCCACTCGTCGGTGGGGGTGTCGTCGGCGCCGGTCGCATCCACGACGGACACCTCGGCCGGTGCCGCATCGGCCTGCGCTTCCTCGACGACGGTCGCATCCTCGGTGTCGTCGGCGGAGACGTACGGCGCATACGACGGGTAGGACGGTTCGTCGGCCGGCAGCGGGACCTCGGTGGCGATCCGTCCCGACAGCGGGTCGTCGGTGACCACCGGGATCACCTCGGTCATCTCGTTGGGGTCGACATGCCCCTGCAGATGCCGGCCGTCGTCGGCGGTCGGGGCGGTCGCGGCGAAGTCGCGCGCGGCCAGCAGGTCGTCGTCGTGCACACCGAAACCTGCGGGCGAACCGAAGCGTTCGGGTTCCAGACCGCTGCTGCCGATACCCGAGGCCAGTTCACGGAGCTTCTCGTTCGGCAGGGCCACCTGGTCGTCGGGCAGCGCCTCGCCGAGCAGTCGTTCCAGACTCGAGCGGAGCGAGATCACCTGCTCCTTGAGGGCGACGAGTTCGGCACCGGACTCCGCGGCCACCTCCTTGCGGATGGTGGCCTCGACGTCGAGCTCGTACTGTCGGCGGGCCGCGATCTCACGTTCGAGTTGCAGTTCGTACACCAGACGCAGGTCACGGCTCTTGGCCTCCGCGGACTCGGCCTGCTTGCGGAACCGGGTCACCAGGATCGCGCCGATCACCGCCGCCCACAATGCCGCGATGACGGCGAGTGTGCCGGTCACCGACAGCGAGTCGGTGACGACCATGAGCACACTGGCCACAACCGCCAGGAGGATCAGCAGCCCGAGCAGCCACTGACCGACCGAGCGGCCGGTGCGGCGGGCGTCCGAGGAACGGCCGGATGAGGTCGTCATATCGACCCAACTTACCCGCTGGCCCCACCGATGCCGCACAAGCCCGGCGGAGAGTCATGATTCGTCGGTGGCCTCGATCACCCTGGTGGGGGTTACTGTTCGGTCAGTCCACTCAGGCCGGTCCGGGATGCCCGTTGGAGGCCCCGTCGACGGAGTTCTCGGTCGGATCGTCGGGGGTACGGCAGCAGAATTCCAGCCACAGTGCCGCCGCGGTCAGGAGCACACCACCGATCAGACCGATGATGGCGGCAGGGGTGTCGTGCTCGGCGGCCGTCACCCCGTGCCGGGTCAGCAGGAAGACCAGCAACCCCGCCCACAGACCGGTGGCTATCGCACCGAGGATGGCCGACGCCTTGGCCAATGCGACGACCCGTGCCGCGGTCAGGGGATGCAGCTGGCCACGGGCGCGGCCGACCTGTCGCCCCTCCACGCGGGCGCGGACGACGAACCCGGTGACCGCCTCGATCACGGCGAGGATGTAGAGCACGATCCCGGCCAGCGTCGGCAGCGGCGGCAGACTCGAATAGTTGTAGCGCACCAGAATCCACGCGGTGACGCCGACGATCACCGCGATGACGGCCAGGTCGAACGGTTTGGTCGGTCCCAGCCCGGACTGTTCGTCGTCGCCCTGCGGGTTGCGTCGCGGCGTGCTCATCGGGCGGTCCCCGACGAGGTGTCGGTCGGGGTGGGTGCGTCGAGCCGACCCGCCGGACGCACCCCCTCGCGCTCGGCGGACGGCAGTGCGGCGACCAGATCGTCGACGCGGCGGGTCCCGGCCGGGGTCCACAGCATCGCGTCGGGATCGATCTCCAGCCACGGCACCAGCACGAAGGCGCGGTGGACCGCGCGCGGATGCGGCAGGGTCAGCACCGGGTCGTCGCTGCGCACCGGGCCGTCGTCGTCGACGGTGATCACGTCGACGTCGAGGGTTCTCGGACCCCACCGCACATCGCGGGTGCGGTGGGCGGCCTGTTCGAGCTCGGCGCCACGCCGCAACCACTCCCGCGGAGTGCGGTTCCCCTCGACGACGAGGGTGATGTTGAGGAAGTCGTCCTGCTCGACGCCGCCCCACGGGGCGGTGGCATAGACCTGCGAGACGGCGACGAGCTCGTCGGCGAACCCGTCGACCACCGTGCGCAGCGCACCCCGCGCGTCGCCCACATTGGCCCCCGCCGAGAGCACCGCACGACTCATCGTGGGGTCTTCCGGGAGCGGCGGGTCACCACCGCGACGTCGTCGAAGGTCAGCGGGATCGGCGCGGACGGTTTGTGGACCACCACCTCGCAGGCGGTGATCCGCTCGTCGGCCATGACCGTGTCGGCGACCTCGGCACCCACCGTCTCGATCAGGTTGCGCGGCGTGCCGGCGACGATGTCGTGCGCCTGCTGGGCCAGCGCCCCGTAGTCGACGGTGTCGGCGAGGTCGTCGGAGGCCGCGGCGGCCCGCAGGTCCAGCCACAGTGTGATGTCGATGATGAAGACCTGGCCGTCGGCCCGCTCGTGGTCGAAGACGCCGTGGTTGCCGCGGACCCGTAGCCCCCGCAACTCGATCCGATCGGTCACCGACCCACCTCCGTTTGTCTCGACACAGCTGTCTCGTCCGGGGCACCCGCGCGCCCCGTTCCCCCGCGTCCCATTTCTCCGCGTCCCATTTCCCCGCGGCTGCGGCCACCGTCACGCCAGGCCTGTGCCACCCGCACCGCGTCCCGACTCGATGCGACGTCGTGGACCCGAACGCCCCAGGCGCCGCCGGCCGCCGACAACGTGCTGATGGCCGCGGTGGCGGCCTCACGTCCGGCAGGGGGCCGGTCGGCCCCGTCGACGGCGAGCAACGACCCGAGGAACCGCTTGCGCGAGGCCCCGATCAGCACCGGGAAACCCAATCCGACGAAGGTCGGCAGCGCATGCAGCAGCGCCCAGTTGTGGTCGGCGGTCTTGGCGAATCCCAGACCGGGGTCGAGGATGATGTTCTGCGGGGCAACCCCTGCGCTGACCGCGGCGTCGACCTGGCCGAGCAGTTCGCGGGTCACCTCGGCCACCACGTCGTGGTAGCCCCCTCGGTCGTCCACCCGGTGGGTGAAATGGCGTCCGGCGTCGGCATCGGTCTGTGCGGGCCGCCAGTGCATCAGCACCCACGGCAGCTCTGCGTCGGCCATCACCTTCGCCATGTCGGGATCGGCACGGCCACCGGACACGTCGTTGACGATCGTCGCCCCCGCCTCGATGGCGGCGGCCGCCACCGACGCGCGCATGGTGTCCACCGAGATCACCGCCCCGGCATCGACCAGCGCCGAGATCACCGGCGCCACGCGCTGTGCCTCGATCGTCGGATCGACACGGATCGCGCCGGGCCGGGTCGATTCCCCGCCGACGTCGATCAGGTCCGCGCCGTCGGCGAGCAGCTCGATGCCGTGGGCCACCGCGGCGTCGGTGTCGAGATAGCGCCCTCCGTCGGAGAAGGAATCGGCGGTCACGTTGACCACACCCATCACCAGGGTGCGGTCCGCGCTGGGTAGTCGGCTCACCGGGTGATGAGGTCCAGTGCCTCGCCGCGGGAGACCGCGCTGGTCTTGAACAGTCCACGCACCGCCGACGTGGTGGTGGTGGCACCCGGCTTGCGGATACCGCGCATCGCCATGCACAGGTGCTCGGCCTCGATCACCACGATCACGCCCCGCGGATCGAGCCGGCGTACCAGCGCGTCGGCGATCTGACTGGTCAGACGCTCCTGGACCTGCGGGCGCTTGGCGTAGAGATCCACCAGACGTGCCAGCTTCGACAGCCCGGTGACCTGCCCGCTCACCCCGGGGATGTAGCCCACATGGGCCACCCCGTGGAAGGAGACGAGGTGATGCTCGCAGGTGGAGTACATCGGGATGTCCTTGACCAGGACCAGCTCGTCGTGATCCTCGTCGAAGGTGGTCGCGAGTACCTCGTCCGGGTCGGTGTAGAGACCGGCGAACATCTCGCGGTAGGCGTTGGCGACACGGGTGGGGGTGCGCACCAGCCCTTCGCGGTCGGGGTCCTCCCCGACCGCCAGGAGCAGTTCCCGCACGGCCGCCTCGGCACGCTGTTGATCGAATGCGTGCCGCTCCCCTGCGGGAGCCGCACCATTCGACGTCGCCGAGGCATCCACCCGAACCTCGTGACCGTTACTGCTGATCGTCATCGATCGACCCTTCAGGCGCCGTTACCGTTCGCGCCGTTGCCGTTCGGCCCGTAACCGCCGGGGCCCTGACCGGGATGACCGTACTCGCCACCCCCGTGACCGTTCGTTCCGTGCTGGGGGTTCCCGTGCTGGGGTGCACCCGGTTCCTGCCCGCGGGGCGGCCAGCCCGGCGCCGACCAGTCACGCGGGGCGCCGTAGTCGGGCCACGTCCCCGGCTGACCGGGAGCACCCGGGGCCGGCTGCGCGGGATACGGCTGGGGCTGGGCGGGATACCCACCCGGCGCGGCCTGCGGCGGGTAGACCGGCGCACCCGGGGCCGGGGCACCCGGATAGGGCGCCGGTACGGCCGCGGTGCCCGCACCGATCGGCTCGGCGACCTTCTCCGGGGTGGGCGGCGGCCACGGCTCGCCGCGCTCCATCGCCAGTTCACCCGGGGTCTTCACCGGCGGCTTGTCGCTCGGGGTTCGATCCCCGAAATCGTTGAACGCGGTGATCCGCGGACGCTTCTCGACCTCGGTGAAGATCTTCTCCAGATCCTTACGGGTCAGCGTCTCCTTCTCGAGGAGCTGGGTGGCGAGCACGTCGAGGGTGTCGCGGTACTCCGACAGGATCGCCCACGCCTCGGTGTGCGCGGCCTCGATCAGCCGGCGCACCTCCTCGTCGATCTCGCCGGCGACCCCGGCCGAGTAGTCGCTCTGGCTGCCCATCGAGCGGCCCAGGAACGGATCGCCCTGTTCCTGCCCGTAGCGGACCGCCCCGAGACGGGCACTCATGCCGTACTCGGTGACCATCGCCCGGGCGATCTTGGTGGCCTGATCGATATCCGACGACGCACCTGTCGTGGGCTCGTGGAAGACCAGTTCCTCGGCGGCACGGCCGCCCATCGCCATCACCAGACGCGCGATCATCTCCGAGCGCGTCATCAGTTCCTTGTCCTGCTCGGGCACGGCGAGCGCATGCCCGCCGGTGCGCCCACGCGCCAGGATGGTGACCTTGTAGATGGGGTCGAGATCGGGCATCGCCCACGCGGCGAGGGTGTGTCCGCCCTCGTGATAGGCGACGACCTTCTTCTCGTGCTCGCTGATGATGCGGCTCTTACGACGCGGTCCGCCGATCACACGGTCGACGGCCTCCTCGAGCATCGGTGCGGTGATCGACGACGCGTTCTCGCGGGCGGCCAGCAGTGCCGACTCGTTGACGACGTTGGCCAGGTCCGCACCGGACATGCCCGGGGTGCGCTTGGCCAGACCGTCGAGGTCGGCGTCGGGATCGATGGGCTTGCCCTTGGCATGCACCTTGAGGATCGCGCGACGACCGGCGATGTCGGGGTTGCCGACCGGGATCTGACGGTCGAAACGACCGGGACGCAGCAGCGCGGGGTCCAGGATGTCGGGGCGGTTGGTGGCGGCGATCAGGATGATGCCCGACCGGTCACCGAAGCCGTCCATCTCGACGAGCAACTGGTTCAGCGTCTGCTCGCGCTCGTCGTGTCCACCGCCGAGGCCGGCACCACGCTGGCGACCGACGGCGTCGATCTCGTCGACGAAGATGATGCACGGGCTGTTGTTCTTGGCCTGCTCGAACAGGTCACGCACGCGGGACGCACCGACACCGACGAACATCTCGACGAAGTCCGAGCCGGAGATGGTGAAGAACGGCACCCCGGCCTCACCGGCGACGGCACGGGCCAGCAGCGTCTTACCGGTGCCGGGAGGACCGTAGAGCAGCACACCCTTGGGGATCTTCGCGCCGAGCGCCTGGTAGCGCGCGGGATTCTGCAGGAAGTCCTTGATCTCGTAGAGTTCCTCGACCGCCTCGTCCGCGCCGGCGACGTCGGCGAAGGTCGTCTTGGGCATGTCCTTGGTGAGCTGTTTGGCGCGGGACTTGCCGAAGCCCATCACACCGCCGCGGCCACCGCCCTGCATTCGGCTCATCACGAAGAAGAACAACCCGAACAGGATCAGCATCGGCAGGATGAAGATCAGCAGCTGCCAGATCACCGACTGCTCGTTGACGTTGGTCTGGTACGGCGCGCCGGTGGCCTTGACGTCGTTGAAGATCTCTTCACTCGCCGCCGCCGGGTAGCGGGTGCTGATCTTGGTGGCCTCTTTGTTGTCACCCACCTTGACCGGCGTGTTGGTCTCGATCCGCAGTTGCTGCTCGCGGTCGTCGATCTGGATGGACTTGGTGTTCTTGACGTTGAGCTGCGTCAACGCGACCGAGGTGTCCACGGCGGTGTAGTCGCGATCGCCGTCGCGCCACACGCTCCAGCCCCAGAAGGCCAGCACGATGACCGCCACGATGGCGAGATTGCGGAAGACTGTCTTGCGGTTCATGCGTGTTGGTGCAGGGCCGGCGACACCGCCGTTCCCATTGTCCTTCCCATCGACTTACTGACAAAGGCTACCGGTCAACGAAGGAGGAGGGAAAACTGTTCCGGCGACCGCAACGCTACTGGTAGACCGAGGGGCGGAGGCGGCCGATGAAGGGCAGATCGCGGTAGCGTTCGGCGTAGTCGAGTCCGTAGCCGACGACGAAGTCGTTGGGGATGTCGAATCCGACGTCTGCGACCTCCAGCGAAGCGCGCACCGCGTCGGGTTTGCGGAGCAGGGTGCACACCTCCAGCGTCCGCGGCGAGCGGGTGGCGAGGTTCTTCAGCAGCCACGACAGCGTCAGACCCGAGTCGATGATGTCCTCGACGATCAGGACGTCGCGGCCGGCGATGTCGCGGTCGAGGTCCTTGAGGATGCGCACGACCCCCGACGACGATGTGGACGAGCCGTAGCTCGAGACCGCCATGAACTCCATCTGGGAGGGGATCGGCAGCGCGCGGGCGAAGTCGGTCATGAACATGATCGCGCCCTTGAGCACGCCGATCAGCACCAGGTCCTCGTCGATGTCCTGATAGCGGGCGGCCACCGACTGGGCCAGTTCGGCGGTCCGTGCCCTGATCTGTTCCTCACTGATCAGGACCGCTTCGATGTCGTCGCCATAGTGATGTTCGATCTCGTTCGCCACACATCCAGCTTGTCATGCCGCCACCCGTCTCCGGCACGGACCGGCCGACCCGGGCCCCGGCCGGGGGTCCTCCGGGTGATGTACACGCCCGCCGCCCGGATGCCTCTGGGCGTCACAGTCGGGTAACGGAACTCCCCACCCGCCTCATCCAACGCATTCTCGGCCGACCTCCGGCGATATCGGCGAAGAATATCGACCCGGATGAAGAACCGGTCGATTCATCCACGCAAACAGGAATTGTCATCACTTTCCCCGACACCACGATCCGATCGGCGAATCCACGGTCCCGACACACGGCCGGGGTCCGTCACAGCCCCCGGCCGCAGGACATCCAGCATGATCTCATCGTTTCCGACGACACCGGCCACACCACACCGGCCTGTCTCCAGAATCCGTTTTTTCACAATACTTTTCGCCGGCATATCCCTCGTGGTCCCACTGTCGCAGGCAGGCCGGGCAGCGGCCGATCCCCCACCCGATCCGGTTCAGTGGACGGTCTCGAGAATCGGTGCACACATCGCCGTCGACCTCTCCCATTCGACATTCCGGCAGGCACAGAATTCGCTCGCGATCGTCGACGATTCCGGGGTGACCGTTGCCCGACTCCCGTTGACCTACCGCCTGGAATACGAGGAGTTCCCGATCGCGGTGTCGATAACCGGGAATTCGGCGACATTGACGCCATCCCGGAATCCCGCGCAGGCCCGGGCACTGGACCAGACGCAGGTCGATGCCGTGCGCACGGTGGCCGTCAAGAAGCAGTCCAGCCCGCCGCGGACCAAACAGGAACGCGACGACCAGGCGCTGGCCCGCTTCAACCAGCAACTGATGGCCGGGATGACCGTCTCGACCATCGTCGGCATCGTGCTGGGTGTGGTGATCGGCGCGATCGTGGGCTGTATCCCCGGACTCGCCCTCGCCGGGGTCGGCTGCATTCCCGGACTCGCCCTGGGCGCGACCGTCGGCAGCATCGTCGGCACCGTCCTCGGCGGTGGCGGCAGCCTCATCGTCGCCGCCTGGCAGTACTTCCAGACCATCAATTCCCCGTTCGTCCCGCCGCCGCGCTGATCGGCCGCGCCCCACCGTCCACACCCGACCCACCCGGCCGAACCACCCCGTCGGCCGGGTCGCCCCGAAGCCGCGTCGAACTCCCGCTCGACGCGGCTTCGCCCTGTGCGGACCTTGACAGCCCCGTCGAATGAATCTACGTTCACCGTTGTTGAACATTCCTTCACACGCCCCGGAGGTGCGATGACCCTCACCGCGACAACCCACTCCCTCGAGACCCTTCAGGTCGACGTGACCGACGGCATCGCCGTGGTCACCATCAATCGGCCGGAGGTTCGAAACGCCATCAATGCGCAGGTCCAGGCGGATCTGCGCACCGTCCTCGACGCGGTCCGCACCGACGACGCGGTCGGCGCGGTGATCCTCACCGGCTCCGGCGAGAAGGCGTTCGCCGCCGGCGCCGACATCGGACAGCTTCGCAACTACTCCCTGCACACCGGCCTGGCGTCGACGATGCAGCGGCTCTACGACGAGGTCGAGTCCTTCGAGAAGCCGACCATCGCCGCGGTCAACGGCTACGCCCTCGGTGGCGGATGTGAGCTGGCCATCTCCTGCGACATCCGGATCGCCTCCACCGCAGCCCGATTCGGCCTTCCGGAGACCACCCTGTCGGTGCTGCCGGGTGCCGGTGGCACCCAGCGCATGGCGCGCCTGATCGGCGTCGGCCGGGCCATCGACCTCATCCTCACCGGCCGCATGCTCACCGCCGACGAGGCCCTGGCCGCCGGTCTGGTCACCCAGGTCGCCACCGCCGACGACCTCCTGTCCGACGCCCGCGAACTCGCCGCGACGATCCTGCGCAAGGGCCCGCTCGCGGTCCGTCTGGCCAAGCTGGTGATCCGGTCGGGGATGGACGCCGACCAGCGCACCGGTCAAGTGGTCGAACGTCTCGCCCAGGCGCTGCTCTACACCACCGACGACAAGCGCGAGGGCGCCGAGGCGTTCCTGGCCAAGCGCACCCCGGAATGGACCGGCCGGTGACGGCGATGAAGGTCATGGTCGCCGGGGCCGGGGCGATGGGGTCCCAGATCGCGATGGTCACCGCGCTCGCCGGTCACGAGGTGACCCTCTACGACCTCGACCCGACGATGCTGGAGAGTTCCGTCGCCGCCCTGCGCGGCCGGATGGACTCCCAGGTCGCCAAGGGACGGCGGACCGCCGACGACGTCGACGCCGCGTTCGCCCGACTCACCACCACCACCGCGCTCACCGGCGACGTCGACCTGGTGATCGAGGCGATCGTCGAGAAGCTCGAGATCAAACGGCAGTTCTTCACCGATGTCGATGCCCTGTGCGGCCCGGGGACGATCCTGGCCAGCAACTCCTCGAGCTTCGTGCCGTCGGCGATGGCATCGGCGACCGAACGCCCCGACCGATTCGTCAACCTGCACTTCTTCAACCCGGCGCTGGTCATGCGTTGCGTGGAGGTCGTGCGCGGACCCGAGACCAGCGACGAGACCGCCGCGACCGCCGTCGCCTTTGTCGAGCAGATCGGCAAACTTCCGGTGGTCCTCGACAAGGAGATCCCCGGCTTCGTGGCCAACCGTCTCCTGAACGCCGTTCGCGACGAGGCATTGGCCCTCTACGAGGGCGGATATGCCGGCATCGAGGCCATCGACACCGCCGCACGCACCGCGCTCGGCTACCCGATGGGCCCGTTCGAACTGATGGACCTCACCGGTGTCGACATCGGATATCACACCAAGATGGGCCGCTTCGCCGAGACCGGTGATCCTGCCGACGCCCCGTCGGCGACCGTGTCCGCGCTGGTCGAGCGCGGTGATCTGGGCCGCAAGACCGGCCGCGGCTTCTACCTCTACGACGACACCGGTGCGCGTGTCGGAAAGGCGATCTGATGGATCTCACCCTCACCGAGGAACAGGTGGCATTCCGTACGCTGGCACGCGACTTCCTGGACAAGGAGGTCGTCCCGCACCGTGTGGAGTGGGACCGGCGTGAAGCGGTCGACACCGCACTGATCCCCAAGCTCGGCGAACTCGGTTTCTTCGGCCTGACCATCCCCGAGGAGTACGGCGGTATGGGCGGGGACTACATCACCTACTGCATCGGCATGGAGGAACTCGGCCGCGCCGACTCCTCGGTCCGCGGCATCGTGTCGGTGTCGATGGGATTGTTCGGCAAGATCGTGCTCTCCCACGGCACCGAGGAGCAGAAGCAGCGCTGGCTTCCGGGTATCGCGAACGGCACCCTGCTCGGATGTTTCGGACTCACCGAACCCGACAACGGTTCGGATCCGTCGAACCTCACCACCCGGGCGGTGCGCGAGGGATCGGACTGGGTGATCACCGGCTCGAAGATCTTCATCACCAACGGCACCTGGGCGGACGTGTGCGTGGTGTTCGCCCGCACCGGAGGCCCTGGCGCCAAGGGGATCTCGGCCTTCCTAGTCCCCACCGACACACCCGGCTTCGGCCGCACCGAGATCCACGGCAAGCTGGGGCTACGCGGTCAGGCCACCGCCGAACTGAATTTCGACGGTGTTCGGGTTCCCGCCGATGCGATGCTCGGTGAAGAGGGACAAGGCTTCTCGATCGCCATGCACTCCCTCGACAAGGGCCGGGTGTCGGTGGGTGCCGGATGTACCGGCATCATCGCCGGCTGCCTGGATGCACTGGTGTCCTACACCACCCAGCGCCGCCAGTTCGGCCGGCCGATCGCATCGTTCCAGATGATCCAGGACATGATCGCCGAGATCTCGGTGGACGCCGACTGCGCCCGACTGCTCACCTGGCGTGCCGCCGACCTGATCGAGCGGGGCGAACCGTTCGGCATCGAGGCATCCAAGGCCAAACTGTTCGCCTCCGAGAAGGCCGTCAAGGCAGCCAATCTCGCGATCCAGGCATTCGGCGGTTACGGCTACGTCGACGAGTACCCGGTACAGAAGTACATGCGCGATGCCCGCGTCATGACCCTGTACGAGGGCACCAGCCAGATCCAGAAGCTGCTGATCGGCCGGGCCGAGACAGGAATCTCCGCATTCCTCTGAGCGCGTCCCGCGGACGTTCTCTAGCGACGATACGGCTGCCGAAACCACAGGTGCGCTACCACTCAATCATCCACTGCCCATTGCTGGTTGA
>NZ_BCNF01000123.1 GCF_001485495.1 Gordonia desulfuricans NBRC 100010
ACCTCAGACGGCCGACCTCCGAGACATCACCCGCCTCACGGAGTGAACAGCGGCAAGCCCGGCCGTCAGCCGATTCGCGCGGGGATGCCGGCGATCCGTGCCGAGACTCGATCGAAGAGAATTGTCGGAGTCAGTGCGGCCGCGACGAGTTGGACCTTTGCGGATGCGCCGACCGTGTACCGGGCCCGGGGACGGCGCGCACGAAGCGCCACGTCGACGGTGCGCACGACGGTCTCGACCGGTGACGCGGTCCGCTGGACGAAGCCGATCGTGGAGGCGAGGCCGGCCAGGTGAGGGCCGTACAAGGTCTGCATGGCCGACGACATGCCTGCCCGGTTCTCCTCGATCAGATCATCGGCGGTCCGCCACGGATCGGTGTCGATCGGGCCGGGTTCGATGCAGGTGACCGGTATTCCCCAGGGGCGCAGTTCGACTCGCTGGGCGTCGGCGATCGCCTCCAGCGCGAACTTCGACGCGTTGTACGCACCGGTCATCGGCGTGGACAGTCGGCCACTCAACGACGTCATGTAGATGATCCGGCCACCGGCGGCCCGCAGGAGCGGCAGTACCGCCGTGGTGATCGCGACCTGGGCGACCACGTTGACCTCGAGCTGACGCCGAAGTGACTCCGGGGTGAGGCTTTCCACCGGGCCTGCCACGACGATGCCGGCGTTGTTGACCACCGCGTCCAGGGAGGCGGGCAGACGTTCTGCGAGCCGCGCGATCTGGGTGGCATCGGTGACGTCGAGTTCCACCGGAGTGGTGCCGGGTGGGGCGTCGGCGACATCCCGCACTCCGGCATATACCGTCCATCCCTGTTCGACGAGGTGGGTGCTGATCGCACGACCGATACCTCGGGACGCTCCGGTGATCAGGACCGTGGACATGCGGGCTCCTCTATTCGACGGATGCCGTCACTGGTTGTCACAGTGCGGCTTTCAGTGGTGATGGGTGATAGACGGCCTTGGTGGCGAGGCGTTCGGCGGCGAGGGGGTCGTGCGCGGGCAGGATCACCGTCGGCTGCGTCCGGGCGTATTCCTTGATGGCACGCAGTGATTCGATGGCCTGGCGGGGCGCAATGTTCACTCCATCGGTGAGGTCGGCGTCGAGAAGTTCCAGGTCATAGGTGCTGTCTCCACCGAAGAAGTAGGCGACATCGTCGTCGAGTGCGATGACCGACAGATGTCCCGGAACATGGCCGGGGGTGTCGACGGCGAAGATGGTGCCGTCGGAGGTGATCGGATAGCTCCTGGGGAACGGCCCGACCGGCGGCCCCGACGGTTCGAGGATCAGCGGCGTGAACCCGTGAGGCCAGCGCTTGGGCACCGCGCCTTCGACGGTCGCCGGAATGTTGTGGCGGTTGGCGTCCCACTGTTCGGCACTGACATAGATCGGCGCACCGTCGAGGTCGGGGATGCCGTCCCCATGGTCGTGGTGCAGATAGGTCAAGATCACTGCGGTGAGGTCGGCGGGTGCGAGACCGTATTCCGCGAGCCTGCTACGAATCCCCTCTTCCGGTCCCACCTTCAGATCCACTGCGACATGGAAGAACGGCTGCCAGAACGGGAAGAAGCCGCGCTGGGAGACATGCGGCGATTCGCCCGAGTCGACGAGGATCGCCCCTTCGGGATGCCGGATCAGATAGGTGTTGATCGACAATGGCACGGTCCATCGCCGATCGGTCAGCACACGGGCACGCCGGAGCAGGACAGGCCGGGTCGCCGACTGTGTCCGATGGCTGGGACGGATCGCGACGGTTCCGGTTTCCAGGATGTCGATGGAGATGGTCATGATCTGCTTTCCGGTGCGGTCGATCGGAATTCGGGTTCGAGCTGGATGCCGGCGCTCTTGATGGTCATCGCGACCATCACGTAGTGGCCGACCAGCAGACAGAGTTCGAGGGCCTGATCGGAGCTCGTGGCCTGGGACAACGCCGTCCATTCCGCCTCGTCGAGGTGCCCACGGTCGACGAGAACCGCAGCAGCGGCCAGGAGTCGCGCGAGCTTCGCGTCGTCCACAACCGGTAGGTCGGTGGACACGGCGCGGATCTGTTCAGGTGTGATGCCGAGTGCACCGGCCATGTGGGCGTGGTGAGCCCACTCGTAGGCGCAGCCGGTCCGCCACGCCACGTGCACGATGACGAGTTCCTTGTGGGAGGCAGAGATCCTGCCGCGCAACAGGATCTGCGACAAGAAGACCGAATGTGCGGGAAAGATGCTGCCGAGTCGGGCGAAGGTGCGGAACACCGTGAAGTCGCCGTCGTAGTCGGTGCGGCGTCGGATCATACGGAGTGTGAGTCGTGCGGCCCACCCCATCTGCCCGCGATCCAGCGGCGACACGCGGGCCGCTTCCGGTACGACCCAGTGCCCCTCCGCGGGCACCTCCCATGTGGTTGCTCCAGCCATCGGTGACCTCTCATCAGACCCAAACTTATGACATAAGTAGAGTTAACTTATGGTCTAAGTTAGCCTCGGTCAAGAGGCGATGCGCGATCCGAGCGCGCGGAGACGATGGGGTGTGCAGATGGCGAGACGTCGGACCGACCGGGGCCCGCTGACCCGGACAGAGATCATCGACGCGGCGCTGACCCTCGCCGAATCCGACGGCATCGACAAGCTGTCGCTGGCCAAGGTCGCGGCGGCCGTCGGCGTCCAGACGATGTCGCTGTACAACCACATCGCCAACAAGGCCGATCTGCTCGACGGGATGGCCGAGCGCCTCCTGAACTCCGTCGAGATCCCGACCGCCACCGATTCCTGGCACGACGACATGACCGCGCTCGGCCACGCCTTCCGTGTCGCGGCGATCCGCTACCCACAGACGGCGCCTCTGGTCTTGACACGCCACCTCAACATCCCGGCGATCATCCCCCTGGTCGAGGCCGCTCTCGAGGCCGCGCGGCGGGCCGGCATCCCCGAAGCCGAACGGGTGCGGGTCCTGCGGATGTTCATCGCATACCTGATCGGGGCGCTGATCCGCGAGATCGGACTCGGCGGATCGGTGGCGTCCACCGAGAATGCCTCGCTCTTCGACGACGACCGGTATCCCAATGTCGCGATGCTGGCCGGTGATCTCGCGACGTGCGACCACCTCGAAGAATTCGATCGTGGTCTACGTCTGCAGATCTCGGCCATCGCGGCCGCCTATGCCGACGACGGAGCACATCTCGCCCGCTGATGCCCGACGCGCCCGGTCAACGACATCGAGCGCCCGGTCAACGAGAACGAGCGCCCGGTCAACGACATCGAGCGCCCGGTCAACGAGAACGAGGGCCCGGTCAACAAAAACTAGCGCCCAGTCAACGAGATCGAGCGCCCGGTCAACGGAAGCTCGCGCCCAGTCAACGAGAACGAGGGCCCGGTCAACGAGATCGGGTGCCCGGTCAACGGAGGGGCGGACGGCTACGCGAGGAAGTCGTCGACGGCGTCCTGGATTCCGCGGGACATCGCATGCCCCACATGGCTTCCGGCATACCAGTAGACCTGCCCACCCCAGTGGGCGTGGAGTTTGCGTGCCGCCGACAACGATGTCACCCGGTCGTTCAGTGCCGCGACCACCAGTCGACGGTCCGGGGACGCCATCGGGTCGAGGGCGAGCGGGTCGATCACCGACGACACCGCGGTCACCGGGTCGGACCGCATCAGCGCGGCCAGTTCGCGCCCCCGGGAGCCGGCACGATCCATGTGGTGGGCGAGGGTGCCGTGCAGGTCGAGCATCGGCACCACGGCGAGCGTCCCGCTCACATCCGGTTCGAGGGTGGCCACGAGCGCGGCGATCGGACCGCCCAATGACGTTCCGGCGATGACGATCTCGGCCGGCTCCCGCCGGGCGATCCAGCGGATCAGTGCCCGGATCTCGACCACTGCCCGGATCGTGAGGACCACGTTGACCAGCGGGTCCATCCCCGGGTAGGCCACCTTGCGGAGTCGTCGGGCACCGTGGGCCGGCAGGACCGGCAGTGCGACGTCGTAGTCGAGTGCGCCGTGCAGATGTCCGGCCCGGAAGGCGTACAGATCGTCGTTGCGGCCCTGCGCCGCACCGTGTACCCAGATGATCCAGCGACGGCCCTTGCCCGACCGGCTGAGCACCCGCGCCGACGCCGTCATCCCGGCATACGGGTCGTCCACCACGACCGACTGCGGCAGGAATCCGTCGACGAGGTAGTCGATCTGGTCGAACCGGGTGGTGCCGAACATCTTGCGCTTCTGCGACACGATCCGGGGTGCGTTGGGGCGCTGGTGGATTCCCTCGATACCCAGTGCGGTGAACTCGGCGGCGACGGCATCGCACCGCGCGACATTGCCCTCGATCACCTCCAGCGGCGGGATGTCACGGATCACCGAGTTGATCGCAATGAAGAACTCGTCGAGCGCCGACTCCCCCACCACCCGCGGACCGACCGCCGACGGCGGCACCCCGGCGTCGGGACGGCCCCGCCCGGCGATGCGGGCCGAGGCGATCGCCCGTGGCAGGACCGAGGCGAACAGACCCGCCCGGGCCACACCGGTACCCCAGTCGATCACCGCTGATCCCGGGTCGACGAGACCGGGTCGTCGAGCGGCATGGCCGACGCGGCGAGCGCATCCCGGGTCTCACGCAGCGACTCGGTGATGCGACGCAGGAAACGGGCGGCGTCGGGCATCGACTCCGGCGTCGAGATCAATCCCATGCTGAGTACACCCGCGTAACTGTAGGTGGTGAGGTTGACGTCGGCGGGCGCGATCGCGAGGGCGAACGAGACCCAGTCGACCAGTTCGATGTCGCCGATCCAGCGTGTTTCACGTGGACCCGGCAGGTTGGCGGTGGTGATGGTGTTCATCACCCGCGGCGCCCGATGCGCGGCCAGCCCGCGGAACATCGGTCCCACACGACCGCTGTAGGTGGCGACCGATTCGGTGAGGTCGAAGCCGATGCGCTTGCGGCGCTCGACCGTTGCCGCGCAACTGTCGGCGGTGGCGCGGATGCGTTCGATCGGGTCGGCGATGTCGGTGCGCATGAACGCCGCGGCGGTGGCCACCTGGTTGCCCTCGGTGCGCGTGGACGTCAGATCGCGGCGCACCCCGAACACCGTGACCGACGGATGCCGCAGGTCGTCGCCGCGTTCGGCGAGTTCGGCGCGCATCGCCCCGGCGATGATCCCGTGCAGCGCGCCGTTGACCGTGGTGTCGAGGGCGACGGCGATCCGCTGGACGTCGGCGAGCGGGATCTGCGCACTCGCACACACCCGGCGCGCACCGGATGGGGTGTTGAAACTGGTGCGGCGCACGGTGAGTGGCAGCGGGATGTGCCGTGCGGAGTCGGTGGCCGCCGAGTGTCTGGCCGCACGCCAGAACGAGGCCGCCACCGCGGGCAGACCGGCGATCAGGCGCCGCGACTCGCGCCGCGCCGACCGGGTCAGGGCGGTCGATGGTGTGGTGGGTACGATCGGATCGACGGGTGCGGGCCGCACGGATTCTCCGGCCGTGCCCGTGGCCGCCATCAGGGTGTTGAGCGCGGCGAGTCCGTCGGCGACGGCATGGTGCACCCGGATCACCACGGCCTGCCGACCGTCTTCGAGACCGTGCACCAGCGTCAACGCCCAGAGCGGACGCGAGCGATCCAACTGGCGGACGGCGAGTTCGGCACACAGCTCGTCGAGGTCGGCACGCCCGCCCGGGGCCGGCAGCGTGATCTCGTCGAGGTGGGCGGTGATGTCGAAGGCGCTCTCGCGCACCCAGAACGGCCGCACCGTACGTCCGGGTGCACACACCACGCGCTGGGTGGCGCGGGGAAAGGCGCCCAGATACCGGGGCAGGACCTCGGCGAGTTCGGCGACGGTCACCGGCCGGCCGCGACGTGCGGTGTCGAGGACGGCCACCTTGAGCGTGTGCATCGGCGTGGTGGGGGTCTCGAGGTTCAGCATCAGCGCATCGGCTCCCGAGAACCGCTCCGGATCAGGATGATTCATCGGTCACCCCACCCTCCGGAGGTCGTCGGCGAGGACACGTTTGAGGATCTTGCCGGTGGCATTGCGGGGCAGCTCGTCGATGACGTGCACATCGCGGGGGACCTTGAATCCGGCGAGACGGCACCGGACATGATCGCGTAGTTCGCCGGGATCGACGGCCTGCTCGGGCCGTCCGACGACGAAGGCCGCCAGCCGCTGGCCGAACTTCTCGTCGTCCACGCCGATCACCGCGACGTCGGCGACCGCGGGATGCTCCGACAGCGTCTGCTCCACCTCGAGCGGGTAGACGTTCTCACCGCCCGAGACGATCATCTCGTCGTCGCGGCCCACGACGTACAGCCGGCCCGCGGCATCGAGGTAGCCGAGATCACCGGACACCATGTGTCGGTCGGCGAAGTCCTTGGTGTCGGCCGTGGTGTAGCCGTCGAATCCGGAGTTGCCGGCGACGACGATCCGGCCGATCCCGCCGGTGGGTACCTCGTCTCCGTCGTCGTCGAGGATGCGGACGTCGGTGCCGACCAGCGGGCGTCCGGCGGTGTCGGGGGCGGCGCGCAGATCGGCGGGTGTGGCGGTGCTGATCAGTCCGGCCTCGGTGGCGTTGTAGCTGTTGTAGATCACCTCACCGAAGCGGTTCATGAACTGCTGCACCGCATCCGCGCGCATGCGGGAGCCGCTGGCGGTCACGAATCGCAGGCTCGGGACGTCGATGGTGTCGAGTACGGATGCGGGGAGATCCATGATGCGTTCGAGCATCACCGGGACCACCGCCAGTCCGGTGGCACGATGACGCTCGACGAGTTCCATCGTGGCCAGCGGGTCGAAGCGGCGACGCATGATCATGGTGACGCTCATCGTCGCCGCGATCGCGACCTGACCGAACCCCCACGCGTGGAAGATCGGCGCCGCGATCACCATGGATTCGCCTGCACGCCAAGGGATGCGGTCGAGTATGGCGGCCAGGGAGGCCACGTCGGTGCTGCCACCGCGGCGGGCACCCTTGGGTGTGCCGGTGGTCCCCGAGGTCAACAGCACCACCCGGCCGGCGCGGGCGGGACGAGGTGCACGGCGGCCGGCGTGGCCGGAGATCACCGACTCCAGCGTGCCGACCGCATTCGGTGTGGCAGGGGTATGCGGTGTGGCAGGGCTATCCGGTGTGACAGCGGTATCCGGTGTGACAGGGGCGTCGTCGATCCAGGCGCGCAGGCATCGCAACCGCGGTACCCGCTCGACGGCCTCGGCGACGAGGGCGTCGAACTCGTCGTCGACGATCAGGAGTTCGGCACCCTCGCGGGCGATCACCTCGGCGAACTGCGGTCCGGCGAACCCGGTGTTGAGCAGGATCGCGTCGGCACCCAGACGCGAGGTGGCGGCGAGGGATTCGACGAGGCCGCGGTGATTGCGGCACATGATCGCGGTCCGGGGCGGCTGCTCGCCGGACCGCGGGCCCAGCAGGTCGGCCAGCCCGGCCGCCAGGGCGTCGGCGCGGGCATCGAGCTCGGCCCACGTCAACGAGCCGCGTTCGTCGATCAGCGCGGTGCCCTCCGGCGTGCGGGCGGCGGCCAGGCCGATACCGCTGACCGGCGACGGTCCGCCGTGGCGGCGCAGGCTGAGGCCCATCCGCAGATAGCGGTCGGGCCGGGCGGGGCCGAGGAAGCCGCTGCGGACGAGGACGCCGGTGAGCCAGGTCGCCGATCGGGCACGATCGGCGACGGCATGCACCGGAGAAGCAGCACGCGCGGGAGAAGTGGTGGCGGTGGTCGTCATGGGATCATCCGTCGGGTCGGGCGGGCAGGTCAGCCGATTACCGGGAACCGGCGGTGGCGGGCGAGATCGTCGAGGGCGTGCTGCATGTGCTTGCGGACCATGACGTCGACCTCGGCGATGTCGGGGTCGGTCCCGAACTCGGCACGGATGTCGATCGGGTCGAGCACCTGGGTGACCATCTTGGACGGCAGCGGAACGTTCGGCGGCAATCCGAGGGACAGGCCGAACGGGAACCCGAAGGCCAGCGGGGTGGCATCGATCCGCAGCAGCTTGTCCAGCCGCAGCAGTTTGGCCAGGCCCTCACCGCGGGTGAGGAACAGCTGGGTCTCCTGACCGCCGATGGTGACCATCGGGACGATCGGCGCACCGGCCTCCAGAGCGGTGCGGATGTAGCCGGTGCGGCCGTTGAAATCGATCTTCGCGTCGTCACGGGAGGGACGCATGACGTCCCAGTCGCCGCCGGGGAACACCAGGGTGGCCACTCCCTCGCGCAGCGCGGCGACCGCATTGCGCGGGTGGGCGCGCAGGAAGCCGAACCTCGGGAAGATCTGGTCGATGCCGGGCAGGAACAGGGCGTCATGGGCGAGGGTGTAGAGCGGACGCCCGGTGCCGAACTGTTCGGCGAAGGCGACACCGATCAGCGGCACGTCGAAGGCCATCAGTCCGCCGGAGTGGTTGGCGACCAGCAGCGCACCGCCGTCGGGCACCTTCTCCATCCCGCGCACCTCAGAGCGGAAGTACCCCTTGGCGATCAGTCGCAGCAGCGGCAGCACCTGCCGCACCCATCCCTCGTCGCGGTCCATCCCGTCGGCCATCTGCCCTCCTCGCCGGAATCCCAGTGGAACAAGAACACGTTCTAGGTCTAAATTAGAACACGTTCTACCCGTTTGTACCATCGCCCGCGCAGCTCAGCGCAGGTATGACCTGGGACGGACAACCCAGTCAGGCGACCCAGACGAGCGACCACAGGAGCGTCCATGCAGTTCACCCTCGAGGACATCACCGCCGACGAGATCGACCGGCGGCGCGGCGTCTACGGCCCCCTCACCGACTCCGTCCGCGACCTGATCGACGCGGTGATCCGCACCGAGGTCGACGCCGCCGACATCGACGTCGCCCGTCGTCGTATCGACGAGGTGGTCGCGGACCTGCGCTCGCGTCAGATCGACGGGTCGTACGGTGTGCGGTTCAACACCGACGCGGTCGGGATGCCCTGGGGCAATGCCGTGATGGGCGTGCGGAACGCGATCGCCCCGCCGGTGCGTACCGTCGCCGACCGCGAGGGCGTCACCGCGGAATTCACCCTGGGCGCCGCTTATGAGGGACCGGCCCACCACGTCCACGGCGGTGTATGTGCGATGGTCCTCGACCAGGTGCTCGGCGAGGCCGCGGCCGCCGACGACATCCCGTGTTTCACCGGCACGATCACCGTCACCTATCGTCGTCCGACCCCGCTCGGCGCGCTGTCGGCGCGGGCGGAGATCGTCGACCGGGACGGCCGCAAGAAGATCGTGCGCGGCACGCTGTCCGACGCCGACGGCGTGACCGCCGAGGCCGAGGGTGTGTTCATCGTCCCCAAGAACTGGTCGGGACCCTCGAACCTCAAGTGAGGCGGGTAACGTCGGCCACATGGACAGTGCTGTTCCCGGCCACCAGGAGGCCGCCACCCCGTTCAGCGAGTTGGAGGCCAGTCATGTCCGGGCCGTCTGGGAGCCCCTCGGGATACCGGGGCTGATCGACGTCCACACCCACTTCATGCCGCGTTCGGTGATGGACAAGGTGTGGAACTACTTCGACTCGGCCGGCCCGCTGATCGGCCGCGAGTGGCCGATCACCTATCGCGCCGACGAGGACGTGCGGGCGGCGGCGCTGCGGTCGTTCGGGGTGCGCGCCTACTCGTCGCTGGTTTATCCCCACAAACCCGACATGGCCGAGTGGCTCAACGGATGGGCCGCCGACTTCGCCGCGCACCATCCCCACTGCCTGCACACCGCCACGTTCTATCCCGAGGAGTCGGCACCGGGCTACGTCGCCGCCGCGATCGAGGCCGGTGCACGAGTGTTCAAGTGTCACATCCAGGTCGGTGACTACTCGGCACTCGACCCGCTGCTCGACGGCGTGTGGTCGCAGCTCGCCGACGCGCAGGTGCCGGTGATCATCCACTGCGGCTCCGGCCCGGCGCCGGGCACCTACACCGGTCCCGTCCCGATCATCAAACTGCTCAAGCGTTTTCCGTCGCTGCCGCTGATCATCGCGCACATGGGCACCCCGGAATACGACGAGTTCCTCACCCTCGCCGAACGTTACGAGCACGTGCACCTCGACACGACGATGTCGTTCACCGACTTCTCCGAGGAGTCCGCGCCGTATCCGCCCGAACTCCGGCCCCGGCTCCGTGATGCGGGGCCGAAGATCCTGTTCGGCAGCGACTTCCCCAACATCCCCTACACCTACACCCATGCCCTCGAGGCGATCGTGCGCCTCGATCTCGGGGACGACTGGCTGCGTGGGGTGTTCTACGGCAACGCCGCCCGACTGTTCGGCCCGGCGTCGCGGTAGGCAGACCCTCCACACTGACGCACACGCTCCGCGTTTTGCCCGGAGTGTCTGCCGAAGTGTGGAGGGTCTGACCGCTACCGCCGTCGCTGCATCGCCTGGCGAACACGCGCAGCTTCACGGCGGGCATACGGATTCGGTTGCCCGGCACGCGAACCCGCAAGCTTGGCGCCGATGTGCTCGCCGACGGTGATCGGCGAGTAGCGGCTCCCGGCGCCGACACAGCTCGGCAACGTGGAGATGGTGGCGTCGATGTTGCCGTCGTGGAAGTAGGCCGCCGAACGGCGACGTTCGATGCTGCCGTCGACGATCGGCGGCTTGACCCGGTGCAGCGTGGACATCCACCGTTCGTTGGTCCAGCGGGCCATCAGGTCGCCGAGGTTGATCAGCAGCGCACCGTCCTCGGGGGCGACGTCGTGCCAGGTGCCGTGGTGGTCGAGCACCTGCAGCCCCCTCACCTGGTCGGCCCACAGCACGGTGACGATCCCGTAGTCGGTGTGCTCCCCCATGCCGGTGAGCTCACCGTCCAGGTCGATCTCTCCCGGGGGCAGGGCGTAGTTGTTCATCCGCAGCACGTCGAGGGAGTGATCGGTGTAGCCGTCGAAGAAGTCCGGCGGCAGGTCGAGCGCGTCGGCGAAGATCCGGGTGAGCGTGTGCGCCACCCGCCGGGCCTCGACGAAGTACGTCGACACCGCCGCCTCGAAGTGCTCGACCGCCGGCCAGGTGTTGTCGGCGTAGTGGTCGGCGGGCAGTTCCAGGTCGGGGTACTCCCCGGCCTCGACGCCGACGTTGTACGCCTCGAAGAAGTCGTTCATCCGGTCGGCCGACTCGATCCCGAGACTCAGCGACAGCGACTCCGATTTCGGGGGCGCATAGCCGCGGTTGATCTCGGCCGGGGTGCGGTAGGCCTTCTTCTCCTCGAGCGGCAGGGCGAAGAAGTCGTCCATCACCGCGGTGAACTCCTCGATCACCACCGACGGGATCTGGTGGCCGAGGATCTGCATGAATCCGAGCGAACTCGCCGCGTCGTCGATCTGCGCGGCGACCACGGCCCGCTGGGCGGGATCACCCCCGGCGACATACGGGGTGATGTCGATGGCCGGTACGTGAAAGGATTCCACGGGGTGGACGGGGGCAGTCATGGCGTCCATGGTGACATCGAATCGGAGAACTCGCTGATCACACGCTATCCGACATCGGTGAGGGCCTGTCCCGGACGGTTCACGCGGTAGGCCACGAAGGCCGGGATGGCCAGTGCCGCAACGATGGTCCCGATGATCACCCCGACACCGCCGAGTGCGGTGGTCAGCGCCACGCCCGCGGTGGCCGCGGCCGCACCGTGGGCGACGTCGGCGATCCGCGGTCCGCCGGCGACCACCACGATGAACACGCCCTGCAGCCGACCGCGCACCTCGTCGTTGGCCGCGGCGAGCAGGATGGTCTGCCGGAACGCCGCCGACGCCATGTCGGCGGCTCCACCGATCATCAGCAGCACCAGCACCACCGGCAGGATCGGCATCGCCGACCCGCCGGCGAAGGCCACCGCGACACCGGCCGCGGTGATCGCCGCACCCCAGATCAGGATGCACACGATCACCGCCAGCCCCTGCCGCTCGACCCGGGTCACCCAGCCCGAGAAGACGCCACCGAACACCGCACCGGCGGAGATGGCGACGAACAGCAGGGCGAAGGCCAGACCGCCGCCGGCCGGGCCGCCGAAATTCTCGTGCGCCATCTGGGGGAACAGCGCACGGGGCATACCGAAGATCATCGCGATGAGATCGACCAGGAACGACGCCATCAGGATCTTGTGTCCGGCCAGGTAGCGCAGGCCCTCGAGCACCGACCGTAGCCCGGCCACCTTGGGTGCGGCGGCGCTGTCCGGCGGCAGCTTCGGCAACCGGATCACCGCCCACAGTGTCGGGATCAGCAGCAAGGTGTCGAGGAAGTACAGGATCGAATACCCGAGGACCGGGATGAGTGCGCCGCCGATCAGCGGCCCGGCGATGGCCCCGGCCTGCATCACCGTCATGTTGAGGCTCAGCGCCGCGGGCAGTTGGTGTTCGGGCAGCAACCGCGGCAGCACCGCGGTCCGGGTGGGTTGGTTGACCGCGAAGAATCCCTGCTGGACGGCGAACAACGCCAATATCAGCCAGACGTTCTGCAGGTCGAGCGCCGCCTGCATCCAGAACAGGCCGCTGCAGACGATCAGTCCGATGGTGGTGCACACCAGGATGAGCCGCCGGTCGAGGACGTCGGCGAGCGCACCGCCCCACAGACCGAAGACCACCAGCGGGACCAGACCGAAGACGCCGGTCAGACCGACATATGCGGAGCTGCCGGTGATCTCGTAGATCTGGGCCGGGACGGCGACGACGGTGAGCTGTGCACCGATGACGGTGACGATGTTCGCCGTCCACAGCCGCCGGAAGAAGGGATTCTGCAGTGACGTGGTGTCGGCAAGCAATCGGCGCACCGACACCACTTTATCCAGGGACCATCCGCCCTCCCGGGCGGCCCTTCCGGTGTCACCGACTCGTCACGGCTGCAGCCGGGCGGCCTGCCAGATCCCGTCGATCAGCGACAGCCGGACGCGGTTGTGCAAGCGGTTGGCCCGGCCCTGCCAGAACTCCACCCGTGCGGGCTCCAGTCGGTAGCCACCCCAGTCGGCCGGGACCGGGATCGGGTCGTCGCCGTCGAGCCCGCCGTACCGGGCGGCGATGTCGGCGGCCTTGGCCTCGAGTTCGTGCCGGCTGCCGATCGGCCGGGACTGATCCGAGGCCAGCGCCGACAACTGCGAGCCGCGCGGACGCATCCGCCAGTAGGTCTCGGTGTCCTCCGGGCCCACCGGCACCACAGCACCCCGGAAATGCACCTGCCGTTCCAGTGCGATCCATGGAAAGGTCACCGAGGCCACCGGATTGGCGGCCAGATCGATGCCCTTGTCGGAGTCGTAGCCGGTGAAGAACACCACACCCGACGCGTCGGCACCCTTGCACAGCACGGTGCGGGTGTTGGGGACGCCGTTGGGGTCGACGGTGCCCAGGACCATCGCATTGGGTTCGGGAATCCGGGCCTCGACGGCCTCGCGCAGCCACACCCCGAACAGGTCGAGCCACGGTGGGTCGCCGCGCAGCCAGCTCGGATCGAGATTGTCGCGGACACCGTCGGCGCCCGCCGCCCGATCGCCGTCGCCGACATTCGGCGGGATGCCGCCGCCGTATCCCACCCGCATGTTGGGCAGATCGATCGGCGGGATCGGGGTCGCCGGTGGAATCGGTGTGTCGCTCACCCCTGTAGAACCTACTCCCGCGGCCGGTCGTCGGCTCCCCGGTGTGCCACCCCGGGTTCGCTGACCTAAAGTGCTGGTGAGATGCCACAGCCCGGCATCACACAACTTCCCACGACGTCGTGGAGAGAGGTGGTCCCGCAATGGCGGTGAAGGTCCCCGACGATTTCGTCCCCGGCCTCGAGGGGGTGGTGGCCTTCACCACCGAGATCGCCGAGCCCGACAAGAACGGCGGCAATCTGCGGTATCGCGGCGTCGACATCGAGGACCTCGTCGAGAACAAGGTGACCTTTGCCGATGTGTGGGCACTGCTCGTCGACGGCCGGTTCGGAGACGGGCTACCGCCGGCCGAACCGTTCCCGCTGCCCATCCACACCGGCGACGTCCGCGTCGACGTGCAGGCCGCACTCGCGATGCTGGCCCCGATCTGGGGATATCAGCCGCTGCTCGACATCGACGACGCAACCGCCCGCGCCAACCTCGCCCGCGCGTCGGTGATGGCGCTGTCGTATGTCGCACAGTCGGCCCGCGGCATCCACCAGCCCGCCGTGCCGCAGCGCATCATCGACGAGTGTCCCACCGTGACAGCACGTTTCATGACCCGATGGCAGGGTGACCCCGACCCCCGGCACATCGAGGCAATCGACGCCTACTGGGTGAGTGCCGCCGAGCACGGCCTGAATGCCTCCACCTTCACCGCGCGGGTGATCGCCTCCACCGGCGCCGACGTCGCCGCCGCCCTGTCGGGGGCGATCGGCGCGATGTCGGGGCCGCTGCACGGTGGTGCACCGGCCCGCGTGCTGCCGATGATCGAGGAGGTCGAGCGCACCGGCGACGCACGTGCGCTGGTCAAGGGCATCCTCGACCGCAAGGAGAAGCTGATGGGCTTCGGCCATCGCGTGTACCGGGCCGAGGATCCGCGGGCCCGGGTGTTGCGCCGTACCGCCCAGCATCTCGGGGTGCCGCGCTACGAGGTGGCCGCGGCGCTGGAGCTCGCCGCCCTGAACGAGCTGCGCGAACGTCGTCCCGATCGGGCGATCGAGACCAACGTCGAGTTCTGGGCGGCGGTGATCCTCGATTTCGCGGAGGTGCCGACGCACATGATGCCGGCGATGTTCACCTGCGGCCGCACCGCCGGCTGGTGTGCGCACATCCTCGAGCAGAAACGCCTGGGCAAGCTGGTCCGGCCGGCCGCCGCCTACACCGGCGCCGCTCCCCGTCGGCCGGAGGACGTCGACGGTTGGGGTGACGTGGTGAAGCCCGGTTTGTGACGCTCCGGCGGCGCCTGTCCCCACAGACGCCCGATCCCGGGCATGCTGGAGTGTGGGTCACGACCTCCGTGACGACCGAAACCGAAGGGATATCCGTCGATGTCGAAGAATGTGAAGATCGCACTCATCGTGCTCGGCCTCGGGGCTCTCGTGGCACTCACGGTGATCCTCCGACGCGAGAAGACCATCGTCGACGCCACCACCGCGAAGATCGAGGACACCATCGATCAGCTCGATCCGGCGGCCCGCGCCGCCGTCGTCGCCAAACTCGGCCTGGAGGCCAAGGACAAGGCCCTCGAGGCCAAGGACCGCGTCTTCTCCTGAGCGGCTGATCGGCGTTCAGCCCACGTCGCGGCCGGCCCAGCACCGGCAGCCGGCCGCGACGAGGGCCACCGCGATCGCCGTACAGACGATCAGCGGCAGCCACCGCATCGGTTCGATCGGCACCACCGGGGTGTGGCTGAACGGTGACAGATCCCGCGCCCAGTGCGGCAGGTCGAACATTCCGGCCAGCGGCCCGAGGAACAGGGCTGTGATCACCAGCCCCCATCCGAGATGGGTGAGCCCCGGCCGGATCGCGTACAGCAGCACCGCGGCGGATGCGATCACCAGCACCGCCGGGATCTGCGCGGACGCGGCCGCGAACGCATGGCCGGCCGGGCGGGCCCAGCCGCCCCCGGCGATCCCGTTGCCCAGTGTCATCGCCGACGCGGCGACCAGCGGCAGGGCGATCGATCCGGCGACCGCCAAGCCGAGCTGGGCGACGTGGAATCGGGTGCGGCCCAACGGCGTCGTCAACAACACCTCGGTCCGGCCGGCCGTCTCCTCGGCCCGTAGCCGCTCGGCGAGGTTCACCGACCACCCGCACGCGGCGACCGCCAGCAGCGAGAGCATGGTGAACACGAACAGATCGGTGAGGGTGGCCGCCGCCCCGGACTGCCGCAGCATCTCGGTGACCTGGGCGTTGCCGGCGGCGAGTTGGGCCACCGACGGCTGGATGAAGCCGATGATCAGGGCGTAGGCGCCGATCCCGACCACCCAGGAGGCCAGGACCGGGGCGTGTAACCGGATCGCGATGGCACCGATCGAACCCAGATGCCCGGCATGGGCGGGCCCGGGGCGCGGGGTGAGGATGCCCGCACCCAGGTCCCGGTGCAGGGCAACCCATCCCGCGGCACCCGCACAGACCACGAAGAGCACCAGGCAGGCGAGTGCCGGCAGCAGATCGTTCGCCCCGTAGGGTTCGATCATCTCGGCCCAGCCGATCGGCGTCACCCACCGGAGCCACCCCCATCCGTCGACCGTGTCGGCGACGCCGCGCAGCAGATACCCCGACAAGATCACCACCGCGGCAAGACGATTGGCGATATGCGCGGTGGTGGCCACCTGCGCGGCGAGCAATGCGACCCCGGCCGCGGCGAGACCCGTGCACGCGTACTGGCAGAACACCGCGAACAGCGGGATCGGTTCGGTACCGCCGTCGAGCGGCAGCAGTACCGCCGCCATGCCGACGGCCACCACGGCGCACAGGACGGCGGTGACCACGGTGGCCGCGGCCGGGCCGGCCAGCGGACCGGTCACCGCCGACCGGATCAGTTCCCCACGGCCGAGTTCCTCTTCTTTGCGGGTGTGGCGCACCACGGTGAGCGCGGCGACCACCGCGAGCGCCGTGACCATGAACAGTCCGGCACGCCACACCGCCAGTGCCGCAGTGGAATCGGCGCCGTCCACCGGACCGAGGAGGAACCGGAAGGCGGCATTGGAGCCGGGTCCGGCGAGCAACATCCGCCGCTTGTCCGCATCCCCGTAGGACGCGGCGATCGACGCCGCGGTGGCCGCGTTGATCACGACGAAGACGATCACGGTGACCGGGATGGTGATGCGTTCCCGACGCGCGACCAGACGCACCAGGAGTCCGGTGTGCGTGAACAGATCCCTCATCACGCACCCGCCGACGGAGTCGCCGAGGACCCCACACCGTCGGAATAGGCATGCAGGAACAGCTCTTCCAACGTCGGCGGTTCCACCGACAGATCACCCACACCCGCGCGGGCCAGCGCCCCGGTCACCGCACCGAGCGCGGCGGCGTCCACGGTGAAGGTGACCGGCGTGCCGTGCTCGGCCGGGGTACCCACCTCGAGGTCGTGGACGCCGTCGATGCCGGCGAGTGACCCGGGATCGCCGAGCACCAGGGCGGTGACCCGGGATCGTCGCAGATGCCGCAGCCGGGCAAGGGTTCCCGCCTGCACCGTCCGTCCGGCGCGGATGATGGTGACCGAATCACACAGCTCCTCCACCTCGGACAGGATGTGGCTGGACATGAGCACGGCGGTGCCGGCGGCGGCGCGTTCACGCACACAGTCGGCGAACACCCGCGTCATCAGCGGGTCGAGTCCGGCGGTGGGTTCGTCGAGGACGAGCAGTTCGGTGTCGGCGCTCAAGGCCGCCACCAGCGCCACCTTCTGACGATTGCCCTTGGAGTAGGACGAGGTCTTCTTGGTGGGATCGAGCTCGAATCGCTCGACGAGTTCGGCACGGCGGGAACGGGATCGGTCACCCACGCCCCGCATGTCGAGCAGCAGGTCGATGCACTCGCCGCCGGTCAGCTGCGGCCAGAGACTCACATCGCCCGGCACATAGGCGAGCCGACGATGCACCGCGACAGCATCGGCGAACGGGTCGGCGTCGAGAATCCGGACCGTTCCGGCGTCGGACCGGTACAGGCCCAACAGGATTCGGATGGTGGTCGACTTCCCGGAACCATTCGGCCCGAGGAAGCCCGCCGTCTCCCCGGCCCGGACCGTCAGGTCGAGTCCGTCGAGTGCGACAAAACGCCCGAAGGTCTTGCGCAGACCCCGGATATCGATCACCACATCCCCGGTCATGGGCATACCCCGAGGCTAGACCCGCCCCGACCCGCGGGTCTGCCGATCGGCCCGGCCCGATCACACCCGGCCCGATCACACCCGGCCCGATCACACCCGGGCGCGATGCGCGCCCGGGTCCTATCGTGGTCGGGTGAGCGTCACCCTGCAGTGGATCCCGCTGGGCGCGGGCGGCCGGGTGGTCCCGGTGTGTGGCCGCGTCTACGAGGCGATCTGCGCCGGCACCGCCCGGCGCCGGCCCCGGCGACTCGTCCACGCCGCCCTGATCGTCGACGTGGACGCGCGGCGGTATGCGGTGGAGATGGCACCGGCGTGGGGTGTCCCGGCCGCTGACCGCGGCGTGCGGCGCACCGGACCGGTGGGGCTCGGTCCCCTCGGTATGTCCCGGTTCTTCCGCTACGAGATCCGCTGCCGGCCCGACGGGGACATCCCGGATGCGGCATATGCGGTCCAGAGCCGGGTGATCACCGAGGACCCCGCACGCTCGCGCCGCGTCGTCGAGTACACCGGGCTGGTCCCCGAACTCACCTGGGGCCGGCGCGCACCGGGCACCACCGAGATGTGGAACTCCAACTCGGCGGTGGCCTGGATACTGGCGATGGCCGGACTCGAGATGGACCCGATCGGGCCATCCGGCGGGTGCCGGGCCCCGGGCTGGGCGGCCGGCGTCGAACTCGCCGGCAGCGGACGGTGAATGCCCGGCCGCCGACCGCACCCGAGGGGCGGGTCGAGGTGTCCGCTCGGCGGGGATCGACCCTGACCGACCAGGTCGAATCCGCTGGTGCGGACGCGTTGGTGCAGGGTGGTAACCCTGTGTCCGGGCGCACATCCCTAGAATTGCCCCCATGAGCGACGCCGCCACCGCACCGATCACCATCCCCGCCGACCTGCTGCCCGCCGATGGCCGTTTCGGCTGCGGCCCGTCGAAGGTTCGCCCCGAGCAGCTGCAGGCCCTCGTCGACACCGGCGCCTCGGTGTTCGGCACCAGCCACCGCCAGGCCCCGGTCAAGAACGTCGTGGGCTCGGTCCGTGAGGGCCTGTCCCAGCTGTTCTCGCTGCCCGAGGGCTACGAGGTGATCCTGTCCAACGGCGGTACCACCGCGTTCTGGGACGCCGCCGCCTTCGGCCTGATCAACCGCCGTTCGCTGCACCTGACCTACGGCGAGTTCTCGTCGAAGTTCGCCACCGTCGCCAAGAAGGCGCCGTTCCTGGACTCGCCCGCGGTGATCTCCACCGATCCGGGCACCGCACCCGACCCGGCCGCCCTGACCGCCGACGACTTCGGCGGCGTCGACCTGATCGGCTGGGCCCACAACGAGACCTCGACCGGTGTGGCCGTGCCCGTCGTGCGCCCCGACGGCTCCGACGACGCGCTGATCGCGATCGACGCCACTTCCGGTGCCGGCGGCCTGGCCGTGAACGCCGCCGACACCGACGTCTACTACTTCGCACCGCAGAAGTGCTTCGCCGCCGACGGCGGTATCTGGCTGGCCCTGATGAGCCCGGCCGCCCTCGAGCGGATCGACCAGATCGCCCACACCGACCGCTGGTGCCCCGAGTTCCTGTCGCTGCCGACCGCCGTCGACAACAGCCGCAAGAACCAGACCTACAACACCCCGGCGCTGGCCACCCTGCTGCTCCTCGACAACCAGGTGCAGTGGATGCTGTCCAACGGCGGCCTCGACTGGTGTGTCGCGCGTACCGCCGACTCCAGCTCGCGCCTGTACAGCTGGGCCGAGAAGTCGCAGTTCGCCACCCCGTTCGTCACCGATCCGGCGCTGCGCAGCCAGGTGGTCGGCACCATCGACTTCGATGACGACGTCGACGCCGCAGCGGTCGCCAAGACCCTGCGCGCCAACGGTGTGGTCGACACCGAGCCGTACCGCAAGCTCGGCCGTAACCAGCTGCGCATCGGCATGTTCCCGGCCATCGATCCGGAGGACATCAGCAAGCTGACCGCCTGCATCGACTACGTCGTCGAGCGCCTCTGAGACATCGGTCGCCGCGATCGGGCCGCGCTGAACTGCGGCTTTGCCGCGTGTCCCGGCGTCCAGAGGACGGTTTGTGGTCTACCCTGGCCCCAATGCCCGCACTCATGGTCAACCGGAGGAGGAGCAGATGCGCGAGCTTCGAGTAGTCGGCGTCGACGCCGAGGGCTCCCGGGTCATCTTCCAGGATCCCGAGTCGGGTGAGAAGTTCACCGTCCCCGCCGACGAGCGCCTGCGCGCCGCCGCCCGCGGTGACCTCTCCCGACTCGGTCAGATCGAGATCGAGATGACCAGCGCGCTGCGCCCCCGCGAGATCCAGGCACGCATCCGCGCCGGTGCGACCGTGGCCGAGGTGGCCGCGATCGCCGGTGTCGGGACCGACAAGATCGAACGCTTCGCCCACCCGGTGCTGCTCGAACGCACCCGCGCGGCCGAACTCGCCGCCCTGTCCCATCCGATCCGGCACGACGGGCCGTCGGAGTCGACCCTCGCCGACGCCACCACCGAGGCGCTGGTCGCCTTCGGCGTCAACCCGGCCGATTCGAGCTGGGATGCGTGGAAGGGCGACGACGGGCACTGGGCGGTGCAGGTGTCCTGGAATCTCGGACACACCGAGCATCGCGCGCACTGGCGGTTCCAGCCCGGCTCGCACGGCGGGACCACCGATCCCCTCGACGACCTGGCCGAGGAGATGACCCATCCCGAGCTGATCGAGACCCGACGGCGGTTGTCGCCGGTCGCGATGCCGGCGTTGACCCCGGTCGTCGAGGCGTCGCCGCGGCACCCGAATGTCGACGTCGACGACGACGGCCGGGAGCAGGTCACCTTCGACGCCGACTCGATAATCGGCGCCCAGCGCACCCTGAACGACCCGCGTCCCGCCCCGTTCGACGAGCACGGCACCTATGCCATGGATTTCGAGGTCGTCGAGGCCGAGTACGTCGAGGTCACCGTAGAGACCGGCGACGAGCGGGTACGGCCGGACCACCCGAGCCGGGCCGAACACG
This sequence comes from Gordonia desulfuricans NBRC 100010, assembly GCF_001485495.1. Lineage (GTDB taxonomy): Bacteria > Actinomycetota > Actinomycetes > Mycobacteriales > Mycobacteriaceae > Gordonia > Gordonia desulfuricans. The sequence goes on from NZ_BCNF01000123.1 coordinate 20,708, forward strand.
ATGATCGTCCGGGCCGGGACCGTCCGGGTGGGGATCCGCAGGACGATCACCACGACGACCCCGCCGACGAGAACGACGACGACGGCTCCGACCAGCACGGACCGAAGCCTGCGCCGGTCGCCGCGGCCCGACGGCGCAAGGGCCGCAAACCCGCGGTGCCGGCATGGGAGGATGTACTGCTGGGTGTCCGTAGCCACCCGAACAGCTGAGGGGGACGATGTCGGCGCGTGCTGTCACACTCTGGTTCATCGACACCGACGATCCGGTCGGATCGCTGCGTGCGGGCGTCGAACACGACGTCACGGCCGCACAGCGGCTGGCGTCGTCGATCTACGGCGACAACGTACTGCTCCCGATGGTCGACACCACCCTCGCCGAGGCGATGAACGCCGGTGACGCGCACGTCTACGCCGGATACTACGGACGGCTGTGCGTGGTCTCCTGCTCGCTGTTCGCCACCGTCCGGCCGGCGGAACTGACCCGCACCGTCGCCTCGATCCGGCAGAGCGCGGCGGCAACCCTGCTGCACACCGACCCGGATTCGGGGATCGGTGCCTTCGCACGGTGGGAGAACGGCGAGCTGAAGCGGTCGTTCTCGGCCACCCCGGTCGACATCTTCGACGACCAGGGCCTCCCCTATCCGTTCGAGCGCCCGTTCTGGGCCGGTGAGCAGCCGCTGCACTACGCCGCCGGGGTGAGTCCTGACCCGCTGGCCCTGCCGTTCCACCCGCAGCAGCTGGCCGAGGAGTCCAACCGGGCGTGGCTGGGATTCCGGTTCACCCATCCCCTGGCCCCCACCGACATCGACCCGGCCGCCATCCCGGTGACCGGTTACGCGATCCATCCGGCCGACTACGTGCCGACCGTCGAGGACGACGACCGCTATCGTGCGGCGTCGCGAGGCGCACGCCCGGGAGACCAGGTCCCGCAACGGGTTCCCGGCGCCGACCCCGCCGCTGCCGCCGGACCCGTTCCCGGCGAACCGATCCCCGACGCCGAGACGGTACCCGCGCAGCCCCGCAAACGCGGACGACTCGCCCGCTACTTCGGGTTCGGCGGCGAGGGCTGAGCCGGTACGGTTCGCCCGCCGATCACTGACCGAGCGCGAAAAGCGCTATGGCGGAACCGAATCCGGCGAGCAGGCCGGTCAGGGAACCCCAGACCAGCCACCGCCACACCGGTCGGAACCGGAATTCCCACAGGGTCCACGACCCGGCGAGCGCCACCACCAGCACCGCGACCAGCCCGGCCCAGCGGACGATCCCACCGATCAGCGTGTACACCCCGACCAGGGTCAGCGCACAGAACATCACACTCACGGCGGTCACCAGGACACCCAGCGACCACGGTGTGGGTTCGGCATGCCGCCACGGTTCGAGGTCCCCCAGCGGCGTGGACCCCACCACCACCCGCTCGGCCTGCGGGACATAGATCTCCCATCCGGAGGTCGCGACACCGGGCGTCGTCGGGGGCGGCGAGGGCGGGGTGGCGGTCACCGTTACATCGTGCCCGACCGGACCCGTTCGTAGAAGGCCACCGCGGCAGCCGTTGCCACATTGAGTGAATCGGTGCCGCGACTCATCGGGATCCGGGCCCGGACGTGGGTGGCACGCATGGTCGCCGCGGTCAGGCCCGGGCCCTCGGCGCCGACCAGGAAGGCGATCTTCTCGGCGTCGACGGCCTGCGCGAGCGTCACCGCCGACGGATCCGGGGTGAGCGAGACCGTGGTGAACCCGTGCTCGTGCACGCGGTCGAGGTCGCGCGGCCAGTCCGGCCCGATGGCGAACGGCACGAGCAGGGCGTGACCCATCGACACGCGCACGCTGCGCCGGTAGAGCGGATCGGCGCTGCCCGCACCGAAGAGCACGCCGTCGACGCCGAGACCTGCGGCATTGCGGAAGATGCTGCCGATGTTCTCGTGGTCGTTGACCCCTTCGAGGATGGCGACCGTCCGCGCGCCGTCGAGCACCTCGTCGACGGTGAGTACCTGCGGCCGACGGGCCACCCCGAGTACGCCCCGGTTGAGGTGGAAGCCGACGATCTCGGCCATCACCTCCGCCGACGCCCGGAAGAACGGGACCGTCGCGGTGTCGTCGATCACCACATCCGCCGACAGTTCGGTCAGACGACGGTCGACGCCGAGAAAGGCGTGCGGGGTGAACCGCGAGGCGATCATCCGCTGGGCGACGAGCACGCCCTCGGCGATCACCAGCCCCTTGCCGCGTCGTCCGCCGGGCAATGCGGGCAGGTCAGGGCGCCGATCGACGGAGTTCAGATCGCGGAAGTCGTCCACCCTGTCGTCGTCGGGATCGTCGATGTCGACGACGCGGACCGGCAACGGTCGGATCTCCGGGGCGGCGGGGCACACGATTTCTGACACGGCCTCCCAGTCTGCCAAACGACACACCAGACGCCTCGACTCCCGGTCGATATGACACGGTGGACAGGTGAGTGACATCGATGTGATCGACGACCTGACACTGACGCGGGCGACCGACGACGACTGGGACGACATCATCGCCGCCGATGCGCGGGCATTCGCGATGCGCAACCCGCTCGCCGACGACGAGCGTGACGATCTACGCCGCAAGGTCGCCGACGACGACGTCGTGGTGGTCCGCGACCCGTCCCTCCCCTCGGCACCGCTGGTCGGGGTGTCGATGTTCTACCGGATGTCGATGACCCTGCCGGGCGGCGCACAGGCCGACGCCGCGGGACTGTCCTGGGTGTCGGTGGCCGCCACCCATCGTCGACGCGGCATCCTGCGCCGGATGCTGAGCGAACTGCGGGACCAGTGGCTCGCCGAGAACCAGACGTTCGCGATCCTCACCGCCTCCGAGGGCACCATCTACGAGCGGTTCGGCTTCGGGCCGGCCTGTTTCGCCCACACCGTGCAGATCGCGTCGGGTGCACAGCTGCGTGCCGCACCGCCGGCCGCGGCGCAGGTCCGGTTCGCGAACGCCGACGAGGTGGCCGCGGCGATCCCCGACATCCATCGCCGGTGGACGGCGACCCGGCCGGGTGCGCTGGCCCGCACCGAATCCTGGTGGACCCCGATCCTCGCCGACCGGTCGTCGGAGCGTCCCCCGGCCGCCAGCGGCCTGCACTACCTGCTGCACGAGGACGGCTATGCGAGCTACCGGGTGATCAAGGACGTCGCCGACGGCACCGTCCGCGCCGAGGTCGAGGAAGTGGTCGCCGTCACCGACGCCGCACACACCGAACTGTGGCGGGTGCTGGCGTCACTCGACCTGATCCCGACGCTGCGGGCCGCCATCCCCGTCGACGATCCGCTGCCGGCCAAGATGATCGACCTGCGTGCGGTGGAGGTGACCGGTCACGACGACAAGATGTGGGTACGGATCCTCGACATCCCGACGGCGCTGACCGCCCGCCGGTATCGCGGTGGCCTCGACGTCGTCCTCGGGGTGGAGGACCGATTCGCCGGACAGGGCGGCGTCTTCGCGCTGACGGTGTCCGACGACGGGATCGCCACGGTCACCGAGTCGTCGGAGCGGCCGAGTGTGCGTCTGGACGTCTCGGTGCTCTCGAGCATCTACCTGGGCGGGTTGTCGGCGCGGGGATTCGCCGCGGCGGGCCGGCTGTGGACCGATTCCGACGCCACCCTCGACGCGCTCGACCGCGCGTTCTCCACCGCCCACGCACCGTTTGCCGGCACGTTCTTCTGAGCGGCCCGGCCTGTCGGGTCCACTCCCCCCGGGTTCATTCCGCGGGGTTCATTCCGCCGGGTTCATTCCTCTGCGGAGATGATCCCGTCGAGGATCGGCAGCGCCGCCGACAAGGTGGCCCGGTCCCTGCTGCTCAGTTCGGCCAGCCGGTCGTTGAGCCAGGCCTTACGGGCCGCGAGTTCGGCGGAGATCACCTGCTGTCCGAGCGGGGCGAGCGTGACCACCGCCTGCCTGCCGTCGGTGGGATGCGGTTCGCGTTTGATCATGCCGAGGTCGGCGAGCGAGGCGATCACCCGGGTCATCGACGGCGGTTTGACCCGTTCGGCCGCGGCGAGGGCACCCGGTGACATGGAACCCTCCTGATAGAGGGTGTTGAGCGCGGAGAGCTGGGTGAGCGACACCAGCTCGTTCTCGCGACGCAGCCGCAGCCGGCGCGCCATCCGCACGATCGTGAGGGACAACGCGCCGGCGAGGTGCTCATCGGTGTCCTGGGCTGCTTTCACGCCTAAAGACTAGGTTTGCAACTCTGGATCCGACGCTTCCGACCTGTGAAATCCGCTGGACGAACCACATGGATTCATGAAATCGGCTAACCGATCCAGTCGGAGATCGGTTGGCGGGCGAAGTAGAGGACGAAGACGATGGCGACGGCCCAGAGCAGCGGATGCACCTGACGCCATTTGCCGGTGGCCACCTTGAGCACCACCCAGCTGATGAAGCCGACGCCGATACCGTTGGCGATCGAGTAGGTGAACGGCATGGTGACCAGGGTCAGGAAGGTCGGCAGCGCGATGGTGAAGTCGGTGAAGTCGATCGTGCGAACCTGCCCGATCATCAGCGCACCGACGATCACCAGGGCGGGGGCGACCGCCTCCGACGGGATGACCTCGTAGACCGGGGTGAAGAACATCGCGGCCAGGAACAGCAGGCCGGTGACCACGTTGGCCAGGCCGGTGCGCGCTCCCTCGGCGATACCCGACGCCGACTCCACGAACACGGTGTTCGACGACGAGGACGCCACACCACCGGCGATCGCGCCGGTGCCCTCCACCACCAGGGCCTTGCCGATGCCGGGCAGGTTGCCCTTGTCGTCGGCCAGGCCGGCCTCCTTGCCGAGTCCGGTCATGGTGCCCATCGCGTCGAAGAAGTTCGACAGCACCAGCGCGAACACGAACACCGATGCGGCGAGCACGCCGATCCGGGTGAACGCACCGAACAGGTCGACGTCGCCGACCAGGCTCAGGTTGGGCAGCCCGCCGAGCGAGCTGGGGATCGACGGCACCGACAGGCCCCACCCGTCGGGGTTGGTCGCGCCGGATCCGAGGTCGAAGACGGACTCGAGGATCACCGAGAGCACCGCGGTGATGACGATGCCGATGAGCAGTCCGCCCGGCACCTTGCGCGCCACCAGCACACCCATCAGCAGCACGCCGATCACGAAGACCAGGGTCGGGATGGTGGCCACCGAGTTCCCGATTCCCAGCTGCACGGGCACGGTGGTGCCCGCGGCGTCGGGGATGCGACGCACGAAGCCGGCGTCGACGAAGCCGACGAAGGTGATGAAGCAGCCGATACCGGCGGCGATCGCGGCCTTGAGTTCGGCCGGGACGGCATTGAACACCGCGGTCCGGAATCCGGTGACGGCGAGCACGACGATGATGATGCCGTCGACCACCACCAGGCCCATCGCCTCGGGCCAGGTGACCTCGGGTGCGATGGTGACGGCGAGCAGGCTGTTGATACCCAGGCCGGCGGCGATCGCGAACGGATAATTCGCCACCAGGCCGAAGATGATCGACATGACGCCCGCCACCAGCGCGGTGACCGCCGCGACCTGCGCGATCGGCAGCACATGTCCCAGGACGTCGGCATTCTTGGACTCGCCGGGGATGCCACCGATGATGATCGGGTTCAAGACGACGATGTAGGCCATCGTGAAGAAGGTGACCAGTCCGCCGCGGACCTCACGGGCCATGGTCGAGCCGCGTTCGGAGATCTTGAAGAAGCGGTCGACAGGATTCTTGGCAGTCGCGGTGCTTGCGGGCGGCGGCGTGGTGGACTCACTCGGCGAATCGCTTGACACACGGGAAAGCTACCCTGAGGCTCATGTCCGAACCAACCCGACCCGAGGCATCGGCCGCACCGATTCCCGAACTCCCCAAGGCCCTTCGTGCCCCGGAGCCGGTGATCGTGGTGGGCATGGCGGCCTGGCTGGTGGCGAGCATCATCGTCGGTGTCACCGGGTGGGGTGGTTCACGAACCCTGTGGGTCTGTCTGGTCGGTCTGATCGTCGGACTGCTCGGGACGACGATCTTCCTCGTCCAGCGCGCCGCATCCCGACGCGGTGACCGCACCGCCCAACGCGGACTGGACTAGCCACCCGCCGGATCGGCCGCCGAACGCAACCGCCCAGACGCTGGTCGAGCCGACGAGGAGCGAAGCGGCAAGGCCCCCTACGGTGGTTGAGCCGACGCCGAACACAGCGACGAGTCGAGTCGAAACCCCCGCCGGCCGACCACCCAGCGCACCCACCT
>NZ_BCNF01000124.1 GCF_001485495.1 Gordonia desulfuricans NBRC 100010
TTCGGCTGCCCCGGCCCCGGAGGCGGCCCGGGCACCCGGACCCGCCGGGTCGGGTCGACCGGACCGGGTTGCGCGGGATACCGCCCGCCGCCGCTCATCGACGCCTCCGTCGCGTCCGGCCGAGGACCCGACGGCCCACCGCCGACACCGCGCCGACGGCGGGCACGATGACCGCGATCGACCCGGGCGACGGTGTTCCCGTGGTGGTCACCGGGGGTGGTGTGGATTGTGTGCCGGCGGCGACCGGGGCCCGGACCGGTTCGGTGGCCGCCGATGCCATCGTCGCCGACAGCCCGGCGCCGCCGACCACGAGTGCGGCCGTGACCGGCCGGACCCGCCGGGCCGAGGACCGGCGCGAGTCGTGGAGACGCATGATCCTCCAGGGTGAGAGCGGGTGCGTGAGTGCAAGCAACTCTAACCCGGCGGGCAGGCGTTGAACCCGCTAACCGATCGAACGGAGGACACCGTGTCGACGACGGTGACAGCCCTGTCTACCAGCGGTTTTGATCCGCCACCGCAGGTCGGTGCGGATCAGCCGCGCGCACGGTCCCCATACCGTCTCCGGAACCGTTCGACACGGCCCTGCGTGTCGACCAGCCGCGCGGCGCCGGTCCAGAACGGATGCGAATCACTGGTCACGTCGACCACCACCAGCGGGTAGGTGTTGCCGTCGGTCCATTCGACGGTGTCGGCGGAGGTGAGGGTCGACCGGGTCAGGAACTGCGTGCCGGTGGAGGCGTCGCGGAAGACGACAGGGCGGTAGGGCGGGCGGATGCCGGGTTTCATCGGGGGTCCTCTCGGTAGGGGTCGGTGATGTCGGTGTCGTGCCGGGCCCGGTCGGTGTCGGGCCCCGTCCCGTCGGTGTCGGCGACGGGCAGGCGCAGGTCGGCCGGATCGGAGCGGTCGCACGGGTCGGCGTGGGCATGGCCGAGGGGATCCGGGTAGGCCATCCAGAGCGCCTGGCCGTCGGCCATCTCCGCGTCGTCGAGACAGGCCGCCTGCAGGGCGCGGGTGATCTCGTCCGGGTCGGCGCGGTGGCACAGCACCACGACGGCGCTGTGCCGGTCGCCGAACTCGGGATGCCATCGCAGGCCGGCCATCGCGCGACGTTCGGGATCGACGGCGGCGAGGTCCTCCTCGTCCATCGCGGCGAGCCACGGACCGCCGGCGCTGACCTGCAGTGCCTCACCGGCCGATTCGAGCCACAGCGCCTCGTCGGGCCGGTTGGCCAGCCACAACCGGCCGCGAGCACACACCACGCCGTCGAGCAGCGCGTCGAACGCCGCGTGCAGCCGATCCGGATGGAACGGCCGGTCGGCGGCGAACTCGACCATCCCGACACCACATTCGGGTTCGAGCGGCGGCTGTCCGCGCAGCAGCGGATCATGCGGACCGTCGATCCGGCCGCGGCGCGCACCGTCGGGGATCGCCCGCAGCAGTTGCGTCGCCATCAGCGCGGTCAGCGGGCGCTGCGCGATCTCCATGATCATCGGCGCACCGGGGGCGAGCCGACGCAGGACGGCCATCAGCCGGGCGGTCTCCCACCGGTCCCGCATCATCGCATCGGCCCCCTGCACGACGAGCGCGTCGGCGAAGGCGACCTGACCGACGGCCACCTGGGCGAGGGTGCGCTCGTCGTCGACGGCGCCGAGTCCGGCCTCGCCGACGGTGATCTCGCCGGTGGCACTGGTCAGCCAGTCCGACTCGGCCAGACACGCGATCGTGGCCGAGACCTCGACGTCACGACCGGCCGGACCGTCGACGAAGCCCGGCATGTCCGAGACCGTCACATGCTCGACGGCCCAGCAGACCGCTTCTGGTTCGAGTAGTGAATCGAGATGCACCACAATCGTTTCCACCGATTCACGACGGTGCAGGCGACGCAGCAGCGGCAGCAGGTCCAGGCGCAGGGTGCACGAGACGCAGCCGTGTTCGAGGGTGACCTCGGTGACGGTCTCGGTCTCCGCGCCGTCGAGGTCGACCGACCTGACCGTCCGCATCACCCGCCCGGATGCCACCGCCCCGAGGTCGTGATGGACCAGCGTCGTACCGGCCACCACCAGGGCATCGGCGACGCGGGCACCCGCCGCGGGGTCGAGGCCGGCCACCAGGATCACCGGCGTACGCGGCGCCGGGTCGGGGCCGCTCGGTTCGATCTCCACCACTCACCTCAACTTTTGACAACGATTTCCATTTAGCTTCTCGCCACGGTAGCGTGCCGAATGCATTAACGCCAATCGTTACCAATAAGGAGATGGGCATGTCCGCACACTGCCAGGTGACCGGGCGCCGACCCGGCTTCGGCAAACAGGTGTCGCACTCACACAAGCGCACCAATCGCCGCTGGAACCCCAACATCCAGCGCCGCCGCTACCTACTGCCGTCGGAGGACCGGTACATCACACTCACCGTGAGCGCCAAGGGAATCAAGACCATCGACCGGCGCGGGATCGAGTCGGTGGTGGCCGAACTCCGGGCACGCGGGGAGAAGATCTGATGGCGCGCAACGAGATCCGTCCGATCGTCAAGCTGCGCTCCACCGCCGGAACCGGGTACACCTACGTCACCCGCAAGAACCGGCGCAACGACCCCGATCGCCTCGTGCTGCGCAAGTACGACCCCGTCGCACGCCGCCACGTCGAGTTCAAGGAGGACCGCTGATGGCCAAGAAGGCCAAGATCATCCGCAACGAACACCGCAAGGCCACGGTCGCGCGGTACGCCGCCCGCCGGGCCGAGTACAAGCAGATCATCGCCGATCCGGCCGCGGACGCCGACACCCGCGCCGACGCCCGGCGCCGGCTGCAGGCACTCCCCCGCGATGCCAGCCCCGTGCGCATCCGCAACCGGGACGCCGTCGACGGCCGCCCCCGCGGCTTCATCGGCAAGACCGGACTGTCGCGGGTGCGGTTCCGCGAACTCGCCCACCGCGGCGAACTCCCGGGCATCCGCAAGTCCAGCTGGTGACCAGACCCCTCACCCGACACCATCACAGGAGCACCCATGAAGAGATCGACGGGCAAGAAGCGAACAGTCCGCGACCCCAAACCCTCGACGCGGACACACAACCGGCTGACCGCCCTCGGCATCACCGCGACCGGCCGTGACCCGGTGGACTACAAGGACGTCGCCACGCTGCGGCACTTCATCTCCGACCGCGGACGCATCCGCTCGCGCCGGCTCACCGGACTCACCCCGCAACAGCAACGACAGGTCGCCACCGCGATCCGCAACGCCCGCGAGATGGCGTTGCTGCCGTACGAGTCCCGGCGGTGACGCCCGCTATCCGCCCTGCAGATCGAGACTGATCTCCTCGGCATCGAGCTGACTGAGCACCTTGGACAACGTCTCCGACGAGTACTTGCCCTGCCGCCGCATCCGCAACAGGTCCGCACGCTGGGCCTTGATGATCTCGCGGCGCACCACCCGCATCTGTGCGCGTTCGGTGTTGCTGAGCCCGAAGGTGGCCCCGCTGCCGACGCCGTCCTCGTCGTCGTCGGCCTCGCGGTTGGCCTGCTCGATACGGTCGCGCAGCCACGGCACGTCCCGGACGGTGTCGGAGGTCGCCATCACCTGTTGCACGGTCTGGTCCATCTCGGCGCGCAGACGCAGCCGCTCGGCGCGGGTGTCGCCGGCGGTGTCGGGCAACCGCAGACTGCGGATCACCCACGACAAGGTGCCGCCCTGGATCAGCAGCGACGCCGCCGCGACCACGAATGCGGTGAGCACCAGCAACGACCGCGCCGGGGTGTCGGTGGGCAGGGTCTGCGCCGCGGCCACCGTAACGACGCCGCGCAGGCCCGCCCACACCACGATCGTCGCCTCCTTGGGGCCGATCGGTGCGTCGTCGTAGTAGTCGATGTCGGCGAGTGCACGGGTGACCCGCGCGTTGATCCGGCCCGCGGTCTCCGGCGAGACCACCGTCATCCCGCCGAGGTCGGGATCACGGCGGGAGCCGAACCGGAACCGCCACTGCCATCGGGAGAATCGGCGACGCAGCCCACGGGCCTCCGGCTCGGTCGCGACGGTGGGGGTGGCGGTGAACCCCTCCAGGACCGGACGTAGTGCCTCACCGCGCCGGCGGCGTCGTTCCAGCCACCACACCAGTGGCACCACATAGACCGCGCGCACCAGCAGCGTCACGCCGAGCGCCGCCATCCCCAGCCACACCGCATGCTGGACACCGTCGTGCTCGTTGCCGACGTCGACGATCAGACCCCACAGTTCCAGGCCCATCAGGAAGAAGACGCCGCCCTCGGCGAGCATCTCGACCATCTTCCAGTTCTGGGTGTCGGAGATGCGGTGCCGCGAGGTGAGGTGCCGGACCGCCCCGGCACCGGTGATCAGGCCCGCGGTGACCGCGGCGACCAGACCGGAACCGCCGAGTTCCTCGGTGGGCAGATAGGCCAGGTACGGGACGGTGAACGAGATGGCAGTGTTGACCGCGGGATCGGTGATCCGCGCACGCACCCGCAGGTTCAGCATGCCGATCACCGCACCGATCACCACGGCCACGATCACCGAGTAGAAGAAGTTGAGCACCACACCGCCGAAGGAGATCGACGCGGCCATCGCGGCGACGGCCGCCCGCAACAGCACCAGCGCCGAGGCGTCGTTGAGCAGGCTCTCGCCCTCGAGTACGGCCGTGACCCGTGACGGCACCCCGAGTTTCTTGGCGATGCCGGTGGCGACGGCATCGGTGGGGCTGACGATGGCACCCAGCGCGACACCGGTGGCCAGGGAGATCCCCGGGACCACGGCCCAGAAGAACAGTCCGAGGACCAGTGCACTGATCAGCACCAGCACCACCGACAGCGCGGAGATGGCGCCGAAGTCACGCCGGAACTCCATGGCCGGCATCCGGACCGCCGTCGCGTAGAGCAGTGGCGGCAGCACGCCGACCAGGATCCATTCGGGGTCGAGGTGTACCGCAGGCACCACCGGCAGGATGCCGATCACCGCACCGATCACCACCAGGGCCAGCGCCGACGGCACGTGCACCTTGGGTCCGATCTCCACCACAGCGGTGATCAACAGGATCACGCCGATCACGATCAGGATCTGCTCCATGCCAGATATCGTGCCGCAAAGCCGCCGGCGATCCGCGGCGGAGCCGATCATCGCCGACCGTTACATCGCGTATTGACGCATAGAGTGACCCGGGTTACCGTCTATGACAACGCACATTGTCACCATGCGGCCGCCGTCCACCGTCGCCGCCGTCACACCGGGAGTTCACGATGACCGAAGCGCTTCGCTACGAGCCCGAGCATGCCAAATCCGACGTGGACAACGACTACCTGCAGGTCCTCGACGACCTGTCGGCCGCGTCGGTGCACCGCAACTTCGACCCCTACATCGACATCGACTGGGATGCCCCGGAGATGGCCGTCGTCCCCGACGACCCCCGCTGGATCCTGTCCTACGAGGTCGACCCGATCGGCCGTCATCCGTGGTACCAGGCGCAGCCGCAGGACAAGCAGATCGCGATCGGCATGTGGCGGCAGGCCAATGTCGCCAAGGTGGGCCTGCAGTTCGAGTCCATCCTGATCCGCGGTCTGATGCAGTACAGCTTCTCGCTGCCCAACGGCGCCAAGGAGTTCCGGTACACCACGCACGAGTCGCGCGAGGAGTGCAACCACACCCTGATGTTCCAGGAGCTGGTCAACCGGGTCGGCATGGACGTCCCGGGCGCCAAGAAGTACTACCGCCGGTTCTCCCCGCTGGTCCCGCTGGCCTCCACCATCTTCCCGACCGTCTTCTTCTTCGGCGTGCTCGGCGGCGAGGAGCCGATCGACCATCTGCAGAAGGACTTCCTGCGGATCAGCGAGGACCTGCACCCGGCGATGGCCGCGGTGATGCAGCTACACGTCGCCGAGGAGGCCCGCCACATCTCCTTCGCCCATCACCATCTGCGGGAGACCGTGCCCGCCAAGGGCCCGGTGCAGCGCTTCATGCTGTCGCTGGCGATGCCGATCACCATGCGGGTACTGGCCGGCGCGATCATGGTGCCGCCGCGCGGGTTCCGCCGTCAGTTCGACGTGCCCGACGAGGTGATGCGCGAGATCTTCTGGAAGTCCGACGAGTCGAAGCGTGTGCTGCGCAACGTCTTCGGCGACGTCCGGATGCTCGCCGACCAGTGCGGGCTGATGAACCCGGTCTCGCGCCCGCTGTGGCGGGTCCTGGGCATCTCCGGTCGCAAGTCGCGCTACCGCAGCGAACCCACCTACACCGCGAGCTGATCCACCGATGCCCCACGTCGTCACCCAGGCGTGCTGCGGCGACGCCTCCTGCGTCTACGCCTGCCCGGTCAACTGCATCCATCCCACCCCGGACGAACCCGACTTCGGGATCGCCGAGATGCTCTACATCGATCCCAACACCTGTGTCGACTGCGGCGCCTGCGTCACCGCCTGCCCGGTCGGGGCGATCACGCCATCGCACCGACTGACGCCCGGCCAGGAGCGTTTCGTCGACATCAACGCCGAGATGTATGCGCCGCAACCGGATACGTCGACGCCCGACATGGCCGATCCGCTGGGTCTGACCGCCGCCCGCTTCCCGGTCGACCCGGGCCGGCGGCTGCCGCTGGCACCGGTGGGCCATCCCGAGGGGCTGGCCGTCGACGGCCCGGTGTCGATCGGGATCGTCGGTTCCGGGCCGTCGGCGATGTACGCCGCCGACGAACTGCTGCGACACCACCAGGTCTCGGTGACCATGTACGAGCGGCTCGACCGTCCGTTCGGCCTGGCCCGCTTCGGCGTCGCCCCCGACCACGGCTCCACCCGCACGGTGATGCGACTGTTCGACGACGTCGCGAGCAATCCCGCACTGGAGATCCGCCTGCGCACCGAGGTCGGCCGGGATGTGACCCTGGCCGAGCTGCGGGCGCGGCATTCGGCGGTGATCTGGGCCGGCGGCGCCCCCACCGACCGCCCGCTGACCCTGCCGGGCGCCGAGGCCCTCGGCGTCACCAGCGCCACGTCGTTCGTCGGCTGGTACAACGACCACCCCGATTTCACCGATCTCGCCGTCGACCTCCGGGTCCGCGAGGCCGTGGTGATCGGCACCGGCAACGTGGCCCTCGACGTGGCCCGCATCCTGGTGCGTGACCCCGACGACCTGGCCGGTACCCCGATCTCCCGCCACGCGCTGACCGCGCTGCGCACATCGGGCGTCCGACGTGTCACGGTGCTCGGCCGTCGCGGCGCCGAACACGCCGCGTTCACCCTGCCGGAGCTGGTCGGACTGGTCGACGGGGGCATCCCGGTGACCGTCGACGCCGCCGAGGTACCCGACCCGACGATCGCCACCGATCCCACCACCCGCACCAAACTCCGGCTGCTGCGCGAGATCGCCGCACGCCCGGTGCCCACCGAACCGCACATCCGCTTCGCCTTCGACCGCACCCCGGATCATCTCGAGGTCGACAACGGCCGGGTCGGCGGGATCTCGGTGACACGTCCCGACGGCAGCACCGAGCGTCTCGAGGCGGGTCTGGTGCTCGCCGCGATCGGCTACCGCGGCCGACCGGTGCCCGGCCTGCCCTTCGACGAGTCCACCGGGACCATCCGGCATCGCGCCGGACGCATCGTCGACGCCGACGGCCCCGTCCCCGGCATGTACGTCACCGGCTGGATCAAGCGCGGACCGTCGGGGTTCATCGGGACCAACAAGACCGACTCCACCGAGACCGTCACGTCGCTGCTGGCCGATCTCGAGGCCGGCCGTCTGCCGCGCACCCGCACCGCCCGGCCCCGCCGCACCCTGTTGCGCGTCGGGCGCGGCTGAGCCGGGCACCGGACCCGGGTCAGCCCGGGTTCTTGGCGGCGTCGATCGCCGCACGCACCGCGTCGGCGCACTCTTGCCCGGCCGGTTCGGGCCCGAGTCCGACGTAGAAGGAACCGGTGTCGCCGGACTCGATGCGCAGTCCGGTGATGCTCAGGCCCGCCTCGGCGTCGGATACGCGGTCGGCGTGCGGGATGGACCGGCGTGCGACCGACAGTGCGACCAGCGGTCCGGACAGCACGCTCTCGCCGCGCACCGCACCCGAGATGGCGACGATCAGGTGGGTGGGATGCACGATCACCAGCGTCTGGTGTTCGGCGTCGGGGTCGGCGGAGTTCGCCCGGCGCTTGAACGCACGCCCGAGAAGTGATGACGACGGCGGGTTCTCGCTGCGCGTGAGCCAGGCGGGAAGTCCGTCGGTGATGGCGAGCTGGTGCGAGTGCGCGTGGTTGCGCAGGGCGTCGCGGAGGCCGGGTGGCAGGTCGCTGAGATCGGCGACCGAGGTGCTGCGGCGATACGGCGAGGTCATGGCTGCCACGCTACGGCGGCCATCCGGAATCCGTCGTCCATAGATCCATCGATCGCTATCAAATCGTTGTGGATCGGTCGATGCACATTTGTTGCCATCCGGGTAACGTCGTCCGTGCGATGGGGGGTGAGCCACCGATGCGCGAGACGATCTCCCGTTTCGACTATATCGATGCGGCACAGGAACTGGGTGACCGGTTTGCCGCATTGGTGTACGACGTCGAGGCCCCCGACGTCCGCGTCGAGTCACATCGCGGATGGTCGCTCGCCGACTGCGTCGGGCACGTCGCCTCCGAGCCGTCCCGTTACCTCGCACTGACCCACGGTGCCGACGAATGGCCTTCGCACCCAAGGTTTCTCAACGACATCTATGCCAAGCAGATCGCCAATCTGCCCACCCGCGACGTCCGCGGACTGACCGAGATGTTCCGGGCGGATCTCGCCGAGTTGCTCGACACCGTCGGCCACTTCGGCGCACGCGTGCCGATGATGCGGATCGCCGGGCAGCGCCGCGTCCGGGCCGACGCCGCCCTGGGAATCCTGATCGGCGAGATGGCCATTCGCGGCCGGGACATCGCACGCTCACTCGGACGGCAGTGGTCGATCGACCCGATGATCGCACCGATGGTCACCCGTGGCGGCCACGAACTCCTCCGGCCGTGGGCAGACCACCACGTCTGCTCGGGTCATTCGGCCACCTACGACATCCGGATCCGGCGGACCGGCGAGCGGATCGTCTATCAGTTCCGCGACGGTCGCCTGGAGATCGATCCCACCGATCCGGAACCCGCCGACGTCCACATCAGCATCGACCCGATCTCGGTGGTACTGGCCGCGCACGGGCGGTTCGCCGCCGCGCCGTCACTCCTGGCCGGACGATGCATGGCCTGGGGCGCCCGGCCGTGGCTGGCCCTGGGTCTCAACCGCCGGCTCGCCGACGCCCGCAGCCGGCACGCGCCACAGCCGTGACACCCCCGGCCGTCCATCAGTCGGCCGGACGGCCTCGCCGGATCAGAAGGCCTCGCTGATCAGCACCGCGACGGTGCCGGATTCCTGTGCGTCGAAGATGTGCGGGAGATCGCCGGGATAGCAGATGTAGTCACCCGGTGCGAGTTCGACCGGATCGTCGACCGGCCCCACCAGCGCCCGCCCCGCACTGAGCACCACGTGCTCGACGATGCCGCGAGCGTGCGGCAGCGACCGGCGCGGCGAGTCCGGCTCGGCCCGGATCAGATAGAGATCGCGGCGCGACCCGGGCCGCGCCGACGACAGCAGGGTGGTGAGATAGTCGGCGTCGGCGGCCGCGATCACCGGCCCCTCCCCCGCGCGGATCACCTCGACCCGCGGTTCGGGTGCGTCGAGCAGGGCCGAGAACTGGATGCCCAGCGCGGTACTGAGCGCCCACATCGTCTCCACGCTGGGATTGCCGACGCCGGACTCGAGTTGGGAGAGCGTCGACTTGCCGACGCCCGCCCGCCGCGCCAGCTCGCCGAGCGAGAGCCCCGCCCGCGCCCGCTCGCGCCGAAGACCGGCCGCGACGAGCTGTTTCGGGTCGAGCTGTTGCCTCGGGTCGGTCCGCACAGCCGGATCGTCCGGTTCGCCGGACGATCGTCCATCTTGACGAACACCTGTCATGGTGTTCATTCTAGTAGACATGCGTTCGCCGGACAGAACACTTGCCGTGCGCGCCCCCTGGCGCGATCTCGACGCCGCCACCATTCGCACCGTGGCGGTGATGTGTCTGTCGGTGATGGTGATCGGGATGTCGTACGGGGTGTCCGGCCACGGCGCGGGGCTGAGCTGGTGGCAGCTGACGATCATCGCGGTGGTGGTCCTGGCCGGATCGTCGGAGTTCGTCTTCGTCGCCGTGCTCGCCGCCGGTGGCGCACCCCTGCTCGGCGCCGCCGCCGGACTGCTGGTCAACACCCGCAACCTCGGATACGGCCTGGCCGTGGGCCGTCACCTCGATCGCGGGCCGTCGATGCTGATCGGCGCCCATCTGATCAACGACGAGACCGCCGCACTGACCGCACCGGAGACCGACCGGCGTCGGGCACGTGCGGTGTTCTTCCTGTGCGGCGTGGGCATCCTGGCCTGCTGGCCGGCCGGGGCCGCACTCGGCGCACTGCTCGGCAGCATGGTGGCCGACCCGGACGTCCTGGGCCTCGACGCCGCGTTCCCCGCGCTACTCGCCGCACTCGCCATCCCGGCACTGCGCGAGAAGTCCACCGCCACAGCAGCTCTGATCGGCACCGGTGCCGCGCTGGCCGCCGTGCCGTTCATCCCGCCGGGCGTGCCGGTGCTGATCGCGCTGGTCGGCGTTCTGCTCACCGTACGAATGGGCAACGCGCACAGAAGTTCTGACGAAACGGTCGAGGAGGAGATCGGATGAGCCACAGCATGTCGTTGGTGATCGGCGTCGCCACCCTCGCACTCGGCACCTACCTGCTGCGGATCGCCGGTCCCGCACTGCGCAGCCGGATGTCGGTGTCGCCGAGGATTGCCGCACTCATGGACCGCGCCGCTGTCGTGTTGCTGCTCGCCGTCGCCGCCACCGGCGCGATCTACGCCGGCCACGACTTCGCCGGCTGGGCTCGCCCCGCCGGTGTCGCCGTCGGCGTGATCGCCGCGATCTGCCGGGCACCCATCGCTGCGGTCGTCATCCTCGCCGCCGCGACCGCCGCCGGCCTACGCGCTGTCGGCGTCGCCTGAAAGTCGGGGAAGGTCCCGAAAGTCGGGGAAGGTTCCGCGGAACGCCCCGAAAGTCGGGGAAGGTCCCGAGCAACGCCCGGAAAGTCGGGGACGGTTCCGCGGAACGTCCAGAAAGTCGGGGAAGGTTCCGAAAGTCGGGGAAGGTCGCGCCTCCGATGCCCGTTCGTCGACCCTCCCGGCCGCTTTGCCGAAACCAGGGGAAAGTGAACCTTCCCCGACTTTCGTCACCATCCCCGTGTTGCAACTCGGGGACGGTGACGAAACCAGGGGAAGGCGAGCTTCCCCTAGTTTCTGAACGGTCGGTTTCCCCTAGTTTCTGAACGGTCGGCTTCCCCTGGTTTCTGAACACGACGACGATTCGCGCCCCTGTTAATACCTACGCAGTAGGTTTACTCTGTGACCTGTCTGACAGATCCGACGCCGGGAGTCCGACGTCGACGACGAAAGCGGGTAACACCATGCGTGCACTCATCGGCGGGAAGGGCCCGGACTGGGTCCTCGAGGACATCGCACCTCCCGAACAGCTCGGCGCGCTCCGGATCCGGGTGATGGCCGCCGGGGTCAACCGGGCCGATCTCTACGCCCTCGAGGGCACCTATACCGCCAACTCCCAGGGCGACGGACCGTTCACCGCGGGTATGGAGGTGGCCGGGGTGGTCGAGAACGGCAGCCTGCTGAGCCCGGACCTGCCCGCGGGCACCCCGGTCATGGGCATCACCGTCGGCGCCTTCGTCGACGCCGCGATCTGCGATCCGCGCCTGGTCGTCCCGATCCCCCACGGCCTCGACTTCACCGAGGCCGCCTCGCTACCGGTCGGGCTGATCACCGAGCACGACGCGCTGGTCACACAGGCCGGCTTCACCGCGGGCGATTCGGTCCTGATCGTCGGCGCCACCTCGTCGATCGGGCTGATCGGGGTACAGATGGCCAAGGCCCTCGGCGCTTCCACGGTGATCGCGACGACGACCACCGACGCCAAACGCCAGGCCCTCGTCGACGCCGGCGCCGACGTCACCGTGAACACGCGAACCGAAGATCTCGCGGAGGTGGTCCTCGCCGCCACCGACGGCGCCGGAGCGACCATCACCCTCGACCATGTCGGCGGCTCGCTGTTCGCCGCGCTGCCCGCGGCCACCGCGATCGGCGGCACCATCGTCAGCATCGGACGCCTCGCCGGTACGGGCACCGAGCTCGACCTCGACACCGTCGCGTTCCGGCGCCAGCGGCTGCTCGGCACCACCTTCTCCATCCGCACCCGGGCCGAGCTCGCCGCGGTCGTCGGCGCCCTGACCGCACACGTCCTGCCTGCCGTCGAGAGCCGGGCGATCTCCCCGCGTCTGGATCGGGTCTTCGACGCCGACGACGCACTCGCGGCAGCCCAGCACCTGCGGTCCGGGCAGGGCGTCGGGAAGGTGGTGTTCGACTTCTCGGCCGCACACACCACCCCCGATCCGGCCCCGGACCCGGTGGCCAACATCTTCGGTGGCATCGCCCAGATCGGCTACGTCGTCCGCGACGTGGAGGCGTCCATGCGTGGCTTCCTCGCCACCGGGGTCGGACCCTGGTTCTATCTGAAAGGTGTTCGGCCACAGAACTTCACCTATCGCGGCGAACGGGCGGACATGGCGATGGACGTGGCCATCGCCAACAGCGGTGGCGTGCAGATCGAACTGATCTGTCCCGTCGGCGACGCCCCGTCGATGTACCGCGACTTCCTCGCGGCGGGAAACGAGGGCGTGCAACACCTGGCGTACTGGACCGAGGACTACCAGGGCCTCTACGACCGCGCCCTGGCCGCGGGTTTCACCGTCGGTCAGGAAGGCCAGATCGGTGGTGCCGACGGCCGCTTCGCCTACTTCGAGACCGAGCATCATCCGGGAACGGTGGTCGAGATCTCCGACGTCGGCGGCACCAAGAGGTTCGTGTTCGACCTGGTCAAGCTGGCCGCCGACAACTGGGACTGGTCCAACCCGATCCAGGAGATCGACGCGAGTCTGATCGGCGGTGATCCGGCGGCTCTTGCCGAGATCATGGCGGCACTGGGCTGATCACGCCCGGCGGCCGAGCAGACGGACACGGCGTGAGGCGGGTCGGGCAGACTGGTCGGGTGGATTCCGCGCCTGAGCCTGCTCCCGCCAAACGCCGTGGCCGCCCGCCCCGCGGCAGCCGCAAGGCCCTCACGCGCGATCGCGTCCTGCACACCGCCCTGGCCATCGTCGACGCCGAGGGACTCGACGCGATCACGATGCGCCGGGTGGCCAAGGAGCTCGACGTCGATCCGATGAGCCTCTACAACCACGTCGACGGCAAAGACGGAATCCTCGACGGGCTCGCCGAACTCCTGCTGGCCGAGCTCGCCGGCACGTCGTCGTCGGGAGATCCCCGCGCCGACGTCGAGATGCGCGCGCGGGAGTTCCGGCAGGCGATGCTCCAGCATCCGAAGGCCGCGCCGGTCGTGCTCACCCGCCAGCTCACCTCACGGGCCGCGCTGGCACCCATCGAAGCGGTACTCGAACCACTACTGGCCCAAGGGTTTCCCACAGATCAGGCGGTGCATGCGATGCGTACCGCGCTGGCCTTCCTGCTCGGCACGCTGCTCCGTGAAGTGGATGCCGGCCCCACCTTCGGCGTCGGCGATCCGGTGGCCGGCGAGCAGCGTCGGGCCGATCTGGCCGCATCGGGGCTGCCCGCCGTCGCCACCGCAGCAGCCGATCTCGCGGTATGCGATCACGAGGCGGAGTTCGAGTTCGGCCTGCACATCATGCTCGACGCGCTCGAGCGGATGCGACCCCGGTCGGGGTCGGACCGAGATCCCGAATCCCACTCAGGACGAATACTTCTCGACGAAGGGATCGGTGACCCGTCCGAGCACCGGTAGCTCGAGTCGCACTCCCTCGCCATCGGCTCGCGAGGTCAGGAACTCCATACTCGTGGTGAAGTCGTCGAAGAACTCCGGCAGCGGTGTGAGTGGCCGGTCCAGCCCGCGGGTGAAGTTGTCCCAGTGGATCGGGATCACCGTACGGGCACCGGTGTCGGTGACGAAGGTCTGCCAGTACGCATCCCGGAAGCCCGGGGTCTGTTTGCCGAGTACCCCGATGCCGAGATAGACGGTCTCGGCGTGGCGTCCGGTGATCGCACCGGCCCGCATGTTGGCGCTGGCGTGGATCATCAGCTCCCGCCCGTGGTGCTCGATGTGCAATGTGTAGCAGTCCCCGGTCCGGTAGTCGGTGGCCTTGGCGCCCGGCGACATCGGCGCATCGATCGATCCGGGTGCGAGGTCACCCGGACTGTGCTCGGCCGGTAGCGCGGTCAGCGTGAACGCTCCGATCCGACGTGGTTCACCGAGGGCGACGAGGTCGAAACGATCATCGGGGAAGCCATGTCCCCGCGCGATGTTGCGCATCGAGGCCGAGCCGAGCAGGCGGGCCCCGGTCATCTCGGCGACGTCGGCCGAATCGAGGGCATGGTCGTAGTGCGAGTGCACCACGAACACGGCGTCGACCGTACCGATCCCGAAGCGGTCGAGCGCGGCGCGGATCACGGTGCGGTCGGGGCGGACACGGCCGGCACGCACCCGCACGAGGCCCGGCCGCGTGAAGAACCCGTCGGTGAGGATCGTGCTGGTGCCGTCGGTCAGCAGCAACGTCGACACGCCGAGGAACCGAACCTGCACCCTTCCCTCGGAACCCGCTGCCGCCGGGGGTGATTCGAGATGTCTCCACGGGTCCAGGGACGGGGCCCGGAGGCCGCGGAGCATGGTGAACAGTCCCGGCGCGGCCATCAGAGCACGCTCCGCGCCGCGGCGCGACCGGCCTGCCGCCCCGACAGCAGACAGCCACCGAGGAATGTGCCCTCGAGTGCGTTGTATCCGTGGACGCCCCCACCGCCGAAGCCGGCGACCTCACCGGCGGCGTACAGCCCGTCGACGGGTTCGCCGTCGGCCCCGAGTGCCCGAGAGTCGAGATCGGTCTGGATGCCGCCCAGCGTTTTTCGGGTCAGGGTGTGGAGTTTGACCCCGATCAGCGGACCGTTGTCCGGGTCGAGCAGTCGATGTGGCGCCGTGGTCCGGCTGAGCCGGTCACCGAGATAGCGCCGCGAGTTGTGGATTCCCTGGATCTGCGCATCCCGGGCAAACGGATTGGCCACTTGCAGATCTCGCTGCTCGATCTGTTCACGGACGGTGACGGCGTCGAGGAGCGGCTGCTCGGTGAGCGCGTTCATCCCCGCCACCAGCTCCTCGATCGTGTCGGCGGTGACGAAGTCGGCACCCTGCTCTTGGAAGTCCTTCACCGGACCGGGGATGCCGCGGGCGAGCCGGGAACGCATCACCTCCCGTTTGCTGCCGCCGGTGATATCCGGATTCTGTTCCGACCCCGACAATGCGAACTCCTTCTCCAGAATCCGTCGCGTGAGGACGAACCAGGAATGATCGTGCTCGGCGAGGCCGTCGGCGGTGCGCAGGTACTGCAGCGTACCGACGGTGTCATAGCCGGGAAAACACGGCGCGGGCAACCGCCGGCCGAGCGCATCCAGCCACAGCGACGACGGCCCGGGCAGGATTCGGATGCCGTGCGCGGGCCAGATCGGATTCCAGTTGTGCAGTCCTTCGGTGTAGTGCCACATCCGATCCCGGTTGACCAGGCGAGCACCGCCTCGCGCCGCGATCTCCAGCCCGCGGCCGTCCACATAGGCGGGGACCCCGGAGATCATGTGGCGCGGTGCCGTTCCCATCCGTTCCGGCCAGAATCGGCGCACCAGATCATGATTCGCCCCGATCCCGCCTGTGGTGACGATGACGGGCTGCGCATGCAGCTCGAAGTCGCCGATCTCGTCGCGGGTGGATGGCGCGCCACGGGGTGCGTCGTCGGGTGCGAGAATCCGGCCGCGGACCCCGGTGACCGCCCCCTGGTCGACGATCAGCTCGTCCACCCGATGCCGATGACAGAACGTGAGCAGCCCCTGGTCGCCGGCCCGCTGCGCACTGGCCACGAACGGGGCGACCACACCGGTCCCGGTGTCCCATGCGACGTGGAACCGGGGGACGGAGTTGCCGTGACCACCTGCGGTGAGATCTCCTCGCTCGGCCCAGCCGACTATCGGTGTCAGCTCGATCCCCTGCTCGGCGATCCACGAACGTTTCTCCCCTGCAGCGAATTCCACGTAGGCCCGGGCCCAGCGGTGAGCCCACCGGTCCTCGTCGTCGAGGCGGTCGAATCCCGCGCTGCCGAGCCAGTCGTTCCAGGCGAGTTCGAACGAATCGCGCACCCGCAGCGTCGTTGTTCGGGCGAGTCCACCAGGAACAGTCCACCGAACGACCAGAATGCCTGGCCGCCGAGGTTGTGCGCGTTCTCCTGGTCGACCAGGGTGACCGACCTTCCGCGGGAAGTGAGTTCGTGTGCGGCGACCAGTCCGGCCAGCCCCGCACCCACCACGATCACGTCACTCATGCACGTCCTCCCAGGATCTTGTCCACTGCATCGATGAGTTCGCCTCCGCCGCGTAGCGATCCTTCCGGTGAACGCCAGGCGATGTAGCCGTCGGGTCGCACCAGCACGGCCCCGGCTGCACCGATCCCGTACGCGCCGAGGAAGTCCCCGGTGTCGGTGAGGCCCACCGAGCCGATGGTGTAGCCGACCACCGGAACCCGACGGTCTGCCCGCAGTTGTGCAACGGCGGTATGCCATTCCGGACCGTCCGGACCGGTCAGTACGGTGAACCCGGCGCCGAACAGGTCCAGCGTCGAGACCTCCCGGTCGCGGCCGAGCCACACATGCGGGGCACGGCAACCGGGCACCGCGGACGGCTGGTAGTCGGAGTAGTCGTCATCGACACCCGGCGGTGAGGATCCGTCGGGGACGACTGCATCCGAGGTGTAGTGTGTTCCGAACTCGACGCCGAGATGGTTTCCGTACCTTCGTGTCTCGGCGATGACCTCCGCGGCCGTCAGCCCGGAGTCGCCGAGACCGTATTCGGCGGCACCGATGCGGGTGACGTTCTGGAAGTTGACGTAGCTCTGATCGGCGGTCTGTCGCGCAGGTGCACGGCGTTCGTCGTCGTAGGTGGCGAGCAAGGAGTGGTCGGCATGCCCCAGGACGACCATCGCAAGTTTCCACATCGCGTTGTGCATCCCCTGCAGACCGGTGTTCACACCCAGGCCACCGGTCGGCGACGGTGACGTTCATCCGCCAGGTCCCGACACTGCGTACGTCCACCTCGACGTCGTCGACACCGACGGGCCGCCCGGACCCAGTCCACGACCCGCTGCGCCGGCCATCGTTCCCGATCCCAGTCGTCGGCTCCGACGGTGATCTGGCACAGCCATCGGCCTGCTGCGTCGAGGGGCTGCAGCACCCCGTATGCGTCCGGGTTGGCCACGTAGAGGAGCACTCCCGTGCGGTCGGCGACGTGCTGTTCGAGTGGTGCATGGAAGTAGCAGTTGACGAAGTGGTGGATGCTCTGGGGGCCTTCGAGTTCGGCACCCACGCAGGACCGGACGAAGCTGTCCACACCGTCGGCCGCCACGATCGCCGCGCCGGTGAGCTCATAGGTTTCACCGCCGGAGGTGGTGACCCGCACCGCGGCGTCGGCGTCGGCGTCCGCCATCCCACGCTCCACATGCGTCACCCGGTGACCGAACCGGAGGTCGACCAGTCCGGTGGCGCGCGCGGCGTCACGCTGGATGGATTCGAGCAGGTCCTGTGAGGACATCACCGGCAATGCCGGGCTGACCGACGGGCCGGGACCGGCGAAGCCACGGCTGTCGATGGACCCGAACTCCCGGCCGGTCACGGTGTCGAAGAACCGGATCGGGCTCTTCCACCCGGGCGGGGTGTCGACCGAACGGAAGCGGTGGTAGACCAGCGTGCCCCACCCGCGGGCGATCTCCATGGTGCGGGTGTTGAAGTTCCGCGTCTTGGGATGCCCCGACGGCCGGTCGCGCGCTTCGAGAGCGACGGTCGGGACGCCGAATCGTGCCAGTTCCAGTGCAGCACCCAGACCGACGGGACCGGCACCCACCACGATGACCGCCTGTGTCATCAGTTCACCACCTTGTTGTCGTCACGAATCGACCCGGCAATTCAGCTGGGCAGCCACGGATCTCAGAACCGTGAGATCCCCGTCACGCCATACTGTAGTGGCACTACTGTTTTAGTCAACCCCCCGGTGATCTAGAGTGGCGCTATGGCACAGCGAGCCACCGACACCCAGGTCATCGCGCCGCGGCAGGCCCGAAGCCGCGCCACCATGGAGCGGATCGTCACGACCACCGAGGAACTCCTGGCCGAGAAGCCGTTCGAGGAGATCACCATCGCCGAGATCTCGGCGAAAGCAGGATGTGCGCCGACCGCGATCTACGCTCGATTCTCGGACAAGACGGCCCTGCTACTCGAGCTCCACGCGCGTTTCATCAGACGCGCAGCGGAGACTGCAACGAGCCCGACCGGCGCCATCACCGGCATCGATGCCGACGACGAGGCGTCCATCCGGCATGAGGTCGCCGAGTGGACAGAGCTCTACCGAACCAACCATCGGCTGTTGCGCAGCATGTTGCTGTCGGACAATCCGACGGTCTATCGACGCGCCTCCGAACTCACCAAGCAGATCTCGCGCCGACTGGCGACAGCGCTGCACCACTCGATCGGAGTCGACGGCACCGCTGCCCATCCCGACGAGGACGATGCCGCCGCACGCGATCTGGACTTCGCCGTTCGCACGGCGTTGGCAATCCTGCAGCAGGAGCTGATCTTCGGGCCGGATCAGCCGACCCGGTTCGAGTACGGGCCGGACGAGATCGCACACCGTGTTGCCGATGGTGTCGTGGCCGCATTCCGGCGGCACAGGCATATCGGCGAGGCAAACTGAAGCGGACGCCTACGGACGGCCCGCGGCGACCTGCGCAGCCCGCAGCAGCGTGGGGTCGTGCGCGTTCACCAGGATGAGGTCGGCGTCGTGCTCGGCCCAGAGTTCGCTCAGCCGTTCATGATTGGCCCGAACCCTGGCGCGGTCGCGGGCGACCAGGGACTCCATCACGCGCAACGCCACCGGGACGCCGCCGGTTCGGTCGACCTGACCGTGGTGATAGAAGCTGTCCCCGACGTGCAGGGTCCAGTGATCGCCTGCGTCGACGGCCACCGCGGCGTGACCGCGAGAATGCCCGGGGAGGGCGACGAGCACGATTCCGGGGGCGATGTCGGTCAGTTCGGTCGCGGCGGGGAATCCCCGCCAGGGTTCGGCGGTGCTCGGCGAGTGACCGACCACGGTCAGCTCGTCGATGAACCCCTCCCGGTAGCGGCGCTTTTCGACGAGGGTGGCACGGGCCCGGGCGGCATCGACCTCATCTGCGGTGAGATGCACACGCGCCCATGGGAAATCGTCGACACCGCCGAAGTGATCACCGTCGAAGTGGGTCAGGACGATGTCGCGGACGTCGTGTGGGTCGTATCCGAGGGCCTCCACCTGGCGGATCGCGGTCTCGGTGTCGGCGTACTCGGGGCGCAGAAATCGGCTGGTCGAGCCCATCCGGGTCTTCCACTGCGGACCGTCGAGCAGACCGAAGCCCGAGTCCACCAAGGCGAGGCCGTCGTCGGTCTCCACGAGCAGGACGTGACAGACCAATCCGTCGGGAACCACGTATGGATGCATGGTTCCGCAGTTGAGGTGATGGACTTTCATGCCAGTTCGCCTTCCACCCGGATGCCGTGGTGACGAGGATACGGCGCGCATCGAGGCGGGTACTCCCGGCGAGTTCCACCAACGTCGTGGCCACATTGGCAAACGGCAGTGTCGGCAATCCCGGAACCCGGGCAACTCTCTCGAGAGGCATTGCCGCCCAGTCCTTCACGGCATCGCCCTTCTTCAGGTTGACCGGGTAGACGATGACCCAGTCGAGCGTCGAATCCGTGAGGACACCTTCGGCGGCGGCCTTGTCGGCGAAGAACTTGCCGAGCACGGTGCGGTAGATCAGGCGCGCGAACCAGGACGCCTTGTCGGCGGTGTCGCCGACGCCGAAGGCCGAGACCTGGACCAGCCGGGCGACGCCGGCCTGCTCCATGGCGGCGACGATGGCGGGCAGCGTCCGCTGGGTGAACGTGGTGTCCTTGGTGGGACCGGTGACCGCCGCGATCACCGCATCGGCGCCCCTGATCGCCGCCGCCAGACCGATCGGATCGTCGACGTCACCGGCGACCACCGTGACCCCTGGAAGCTTCTCGACCGCATCGGGTCGTCGGACATAGGCGACCACCTCGTGTCCGGCGGCGACGGCCTCGCGCATCGTCGCCGACCCGACATTGCCGGTGGCACCCAGGATCGTGATCTTCATGCGGTTCCCCTTCCGATCGACACCTGAATAACCTACATCGTAGGCTAATCGGGTCGGGGCCGGACGGGGACGGAGCCGCTCACCCCGCAGGCGCGGGTGGCACGCCCGCTAGAACGGACTGCCGGTGATCGGTGCGGCCCGATCACACGGGACCGGTCTCGGATGATCCGGGTCGAGGGCATTGAGCACAAAGAACGCGGCCCGTCGCGACCCGGCGACACCGGCGTGCTCGGAGTAGTCGACGGGGCATCCGTCCTGCACGACGATGTTGTGCACGTTCGCGCCGCCCGGCTCCAGCCCGGACGTGTAGGGCACGACGAGTTCGTCGTAGCGGGTGGCGATGTTGGTGTAGGTGATGTGCGGCAGGTAGACACCACCGGCGCGTAGTTCGGTCACGAACGGCGACTTCGGGTCGAATTGCCCGCATGCCTGGCAGATCGGCAGCTGTTCGGCGCTGACCCCGAGTTGCCGGACGAGTGGCAGCAGCAGTACTGCGCCAAAGGTGTTGGTCCCGTTCCACAGTGGCGCCAGGGAGACGTACTTGTCGATCTTGTCGGCGCCGCCGAGATATTTGGCGTAGTAGTCCGGTATCGCCGTTCCCTGCGAATGTCCGACGATGTCGACCTTCTCCGCACCGGTGGCGGCGAGGACCTTGTCGACGTAGCGGCCGAGTTCGGCTGCCGAATCCTGCATCGGCCCCATTCCGCCGATGGCACTGATCGGCCATGGCGCGCCGGGGATCTGACCGTAGGTGAGCGCGAAGACGCAGTACCCCTCGTTCTTCAGCAGCGGGACATAGGTACCCCAATTGGTCTGCTGCGATCCGCCCGTACCATGCACCAGCACAACCGGATTGGGATGCTCGGCAGATGGCTTGCAGTGAAAGTCGTTGGAACCGGGCAGCGATCCGCCCGGATGGGTCAGCTCGCCCGGGATACCACTCAGGAAGCTGTACTGGACCGGCAGATCGGCACGGGCCACACCGCCACCCGGTCCGACGAGCGCCGCGATCGCGGCAAGAGCGGACAGGACGGCGATGAGGATCCCCCTGGTTCTCATGATCCGAAGCTACAACTGCTCCACCAAACGATGAGACGTTTCCAGGAATCGGTCGCAGAACCGTCCGGTTTCACCCGATTTCGCCCCGAGGACGCCCGGTACAGGGCCACAATAACTCTCGATCGGGGGTCGAGGTCATCACCCATGGAGGTCCATCATGAAATCGACTCTTCGCCACATGCTGGTCGCGGCCGCGGCGTCCGTCGCGCTGGTCGGCGGTGCACTCATCGCACCCGCCACCGCCGACGCCGCCCCGCCGGTCTCGGCCGAAGCGCTGGCCGCCAAACGCGCCCTCGACGCGATCACGCCGTCGCCGACGCAGGCCGCCGGCGCGATCGACGGCATCGAGGCGGCGAACGCCCTGCTCGACCAGCTGGGCATCACCCCGTTCACGCCCACCATCGGTGCGTGCACCGACTTCACCTTCCCGTCGGCGATCGGCGGCGCGATTCCCGGCCCGTACACGCCGCTCTTCAAGGACCTGACCATCCTCGGCGTCGACCTCAATGCCGTCCGGGCCGGCGAGATCCTGTACGGGTTCGTACCGGTCGGGACCTTCGACGACTCCGGCGACAAGTCCGGGATGCAGGTCGCCTGGCTGAACGTGAACACCTTCCAGGGCGGTCTCGGCGCGCCCATGGGCGGACTCACCGACGTACTGGTCGACGCCGTCGCCGCACGTGCCGGCATCTCCGCGTCGAACCCGCTACTCAACGAGTTCAAGTCGAAGCTCAATGTGATCCCGTCCAACGGTGTTCGCGGCGGGATCGTCGAGACCGGTCAGGGCACGGTGCTCTCGGCGATCTACGGATCGATCAAGAAGGGCGATGCCACCTGCTACTTCTTCCCGAGCCTCGGGATCGCGACGGTCGCCTGACCTCCGAGCCCGGCGCGCGCGGATCTCACGACAGCACGCCGAGAACCTCGCGGGCCGCGCGCTGCCCGGAGCGCACCGCACCGTCCATGTAGCCGGTCCAGTAGTCGGCGGTCTCGGTGCCGGCCCAGTGGACCGGGCCCACCGGATCGCGCAGGGCGGGCCCGTACTGGGTGAGGGTGCCCGGCGAGCTGACCGCCACCGGTCCGCCCTTGGACCACGGTTCGAGATCCCACTTGAAGACGCCATAGTCGAGGTAGTCGCGGGCCTCGGGGCCGAAGTAGTCGACGAAGTTCTCGATACACTCGCGCACCAGCACCGACTCGGGCTGGTGGTCGAGGCGGCGCATGGCGTCGGCGGAGATGAAGCCCATCAGGATGTGGTGACCCTCGGTGTAGGACTCGAAGGTCACGTCGATCGGCCGGCCGTCGCCGTAGACCTGGCCCGAGAGCCCCTTCTTGCGCCAGAACGCCGTGGGATAGAGCGCGGCGAACTTGCTGACCGCACCCATGTGATAGCCGCGGTGCAGCCCCTTACGGGCCGCCGACAGGCCGGGCCGGTAGTCGATCTGGCCGCTGATGGCCGGCGACATGGCGACGACGACGCGGCGCCCGGCGAAGGTGCCCTGATCACTGGATACCGTGGCCCGCTTGCCGTTCCACGAGATCGAGCGGACCGGGGAGTTGTAGACCACGCGGTCACCGAGGGCCTTGGCCATGCGCAGCGGGATCTGTGCGGCACCGCCGACGAAGAGCCGCTCCTGTGCGCCGTCGTCGGTGCTGAGCAGTCGGATCAGCGTGCCGGGATTGTTCTCGTCGCCGGATGCGGCGATGTAGTTGAGGAAGTACAGCGCCGACACCTCGTCCGGTCGCACCGACAACGGCGCCGACATCGCGATCTGCATCAGGTCGCGGGCCGACTGGGTGGAGACCATCTGGTCGGTGTACTGCTTCCAGGTCAGCGAGTCCAGGTAGCGCGCATGGGGATGCTTCCACGGCTCCCCCACCGGGAACCCGGCGAGCGCGTCGGCCTGGGCGCGGGCCAGTGCCGGTCCGGCCTGCCCGATGTCGGGGATCAGCGGCAACGGAACCGACGCCGACATCCGTTGTGCCCGACCGTCGTCGAAGAAGATGCTGTCGCCGGCGTTGTAGGTGGGAAGGGTGGCGACGCCGTATTCCCTGGCGAGCGCGGCGATGTGGTTCTGGGTCGGGCCGATGAACTCGGCTCCGGCATCGAGGGTGGCGCCCAGTTTGGGCGAGGTGATGTTGTGGACGCGACCGCCCGGCCGGTCACGCGCTTCGAGGACGACAACCGACGCACCGCCTTCGACCAGAGACTTCGCCGCGGCCAGACCCGACAGACCGGCTCCGACGACGATCGCGTCCACCTCGCCGTCGACGGGTGCAGCCTGTGCCGACCCCCGGCCGAACGTCATCGCACCTGCCGCGGCCCCGGCCGCCATCGCACTGCCCGACAAGAATCGACGCCGCGTCACACCAGAAGTCATGCTCACCTCTCACTCTCGTCACAACCCTGTCACCCGCGTGGACACGGGCATTCCTCGACCCCGATGTCGATCGTTCGATCAAGTATTTCGGGGAGCGTAACAGTGTTGGCGCGTCATCTCATGTGGAACGGTGAACGCCGGCCTCACCGACGCAGTTCGTCCAGCAGCCGTACGAAGTGCGCGGGGTCCTCGTCGTGGAAGCCGTGGCCGGTGTCGGTCTGCACCAGCCTCGCGTTCGGGAGCAACTGCGCGATCCGGGCCGCGTCGTCGTCGGAGGCGGCCCCACGGAGGATGTCGCCGTCGAAGTCCACGGCGGTGTGCACATAGATCGTCTGCTGAACAACAGCTTTCAATGTGGATTCATGGTCGAA
This sequence comes from Gordonia desulfuricans NBRC 100010, assembly GCF_001485495.1. GTDB lineage: Bacteria > Actinomycetota > Actinomycetes > Mycobacteriales > Mycobacteriaceae > Gordonia > Gordonia desulfuricans. The sequence goes on from NZ_BCNF01000124.1 coordinate 24,161, forward strand.
CCCCTCGTCCCACCTGTCGGTGTAGAACGCGTCCCCGAATACCGGGTCGTAGGTCTGCATACTGCGGAGCAGGTTGTTGACCGGCCACCACCACAGGGCGAGCGGACGATCGGGATGCCGGTCGCGGGATCTGGTTCCGAGCCGGCGGATTCGGCCGGCTCCGGCCCCGAAGTATTTCCACATGTATTGGTGGACCCAGTAGTAGCGGACGAAGTCGGTGTCGTCAGCGGTGAGGAACGAGTGGCAGCAGGTCGCGAGATCGACCCAGTTCCACGTCTTTTCGGCGCGCGGAAGCAGTGTGGTGAACATCGGCGGGTCCTCGAGGAGGACTGCGGTGACGTCATCGGGAGCATTCGCGGCAAGCCATGCGGCGAGTTGTCCACCCGAGGAGTGGCCGGAGAGGACGACCGGTTCGCCGATCACGTCGTCGACGAATCGCTTCAGCAGCGCACCGATTCCGATGGCGGTGTAGCCATCGGCGATCCGGTCCGAGCCGCCGTGGCCGGGGACGTCGACGGCGTACACGTGAAACATTGCGGCCAGATCGGGCAGCGCAGGAGCGTACGACTTCCAGTCCGACGCCTGCCCGTGGATCAACAGCAGTGGCGGCTTCCCGCGTGCCGGCCCCTCCCCGTAGTTGATCACCACACCGTCGACGACGACCTGATTCTCGGTGTACCCGGCGGCGAGCACCGACCGCCAGTCCCGCCGGAATGTGCAGAGATTGGTCGCCGCGAATCGCGCCACCGCCGCCGCTCCGACGAGTACGGGCCCACCGATCAGTGCTGCGCGGGCGAGGGTTCGGGTGGGGCCGGTGCGGGTCACGGAGACGATGGTGCCAGAGCAGGTGCACCACCGACCCGCTTCTCCGTGCTGGGCGACACGCAGATCACGCGATGACGTAGGTTCCGAAATCGCCGGTGACGCCGAGTCGCTGCATGAAGGCGTTGCGGTCGAACCCTCGCGCCGCGGCGTCGTCGGCGATTGCCCGGCCTGCGGCCTCGGCTGCCGCCCTCGACTCCCAGGCCACCATCGTGACGACGTCGAAAGTGCTGTCGCCCTGGACGAGTTGGGCGACTTCGTTGCGCAGGATTCCCGGCTGCCGGCCGAGGAGTCGGTGGATTGCGTTGATCTGATCCAGGAACTCGTCCCTCGCCTCGGCCGGGACAGAGAACTTGTCGATGCGGTGCAGCAGTTCGTGTGTCATGCGACGATGATCGGAGTTCAAGTTCGGTTGAAGTCAAGACCCTGGTCGGCGCGACCGCCGGATACGACGAGCCCGCAACCGGCAGTTGACGTTTGCTAGGGTCGGGATTCAGGTGCGCGAACCGCACCCCGGACGAGGTGCACCGTACCCGGCCCCACGACAAGACGGCGCGCGCGGAGGTCGAATCGTCATGGCGTGGATCGTTCTCATCCTGTCCGGTGTCCTCGAATCGGTGTGGGCCACAGCGCTCGGCAGATCCGACGGTCTGTCGCGATGGCCGGCGACCATCGTCTTCGTGGTCGCACTCGTGGCGTCCATGGCGGGGCTGGCATTTGCGATGCGGACCCTGCCCACCGGGACCGCATACGCGGTGTGGGTGGGCATCGGGGCGTCGCTCACCGTCGTCTTCGCCATGGCCACCGGCGCCGAGTCGGCGACGCTGCTGAAGGTGCTGTTCATCGCGATGATCGTCGCCGGGGTGATCGGGTTGAAGGTTGCGCACTGATCGCCGATCGAACACCACCCCGCGTACTGATCTGGTTCCGCTTGCTGGACCCGACAAGCGGGAACGAAAAGGGTTGGCGGGTACCCCGTGAACCGAACCGGGTTGTCATAGAGTCCTGATTGCCCCAATCAGGGCAGAGAAGCGACGATGTAGGGCATGGCAGGACGTAAGCGGCATTCGGCGGAGGACATCGTGCGCAAACTTCGCCGGGCCGACGAACTGGCCACCGGGATCAACCGGAGCCCTCGATGTACGACGGTCGATCCTCATCCGGGGCACACTCGGCGGATCCTGCCTGATCAGCGTCGTATCGAACAACGTACGTCGCCAGTTCCTGCTACCGGTGGGTCGCGCTTCGAACGTGGGCGCCGCGTACGGCTGGTCGGCACCGGGCAGTGGGGACGGGTTGCAGGCGGCCTGGGCGATCTGGTGGCAGTGGGCGTCCCCGACGGGACCGCCTGCTCGTTACAGAGGGGAGCCTTGAACATCG
>NZ_BCNF01000125.1 GCF_001485495.1 Gordonia desulfuricans NBRC 100010
CCCGGCTCAATCATCAACGGCTGGTACCTGGTTGAGCCGACGATCCGACGTGACCACCTCGGAGGTGGTCACCACCTGACGTAGGCTGCGGAGATTTCGACACGAGTCCTCGCCCTTCCGGCTCGGTCCCGGCTCAATCATCGGAGGAGGGTTCCCGCTCAATCATCCACTGGCCGTTGATGGTTGAGCCGATGAGGAGCGAAGCGACGAGACGTGTCGAAACCTCTGCCGGTCGGGCTGCCAAACGTGACCACTTCTGAGGTGGTCACCATCCGAGGTAGGTTGCGGGGATTTCGACTCGGGTCCTCGCCTTTCCGGCTCGGTCCCGGCTCAATCATCGTGGAGGGTTGCGGCTCAATCAGCCACTGGCGGTTGCTGCTTGAGCCGACGATGCGACGTGACCACCTCAGAGGTGGTCACCATCCCACGTAGGTTGCGGGGATTTCGACTCGGGTCCTCGCCTTTCCGGCTCGGTCCCGGCTCAATCATCGGTGGACGCTCCCAGATCAATCATCAATGGCTGATTGCTGGTTGCGCCGACGAGGTGTGCCGCCACCTCAGTGGGTCATCGACGAACACCGGCCCCTACCCGGTGACGGGTAGGGGCCGGTGAATCATCCGGATCAGAGTTGGGGTCTGATCAGGGTCAGAGCTTGGCTGCCGCGGGGCTGACTGTCTCGATCACGTACGAGACCGACGGCGCGCTCGGGACGCTGAACGCGGCGTGGTTGTCGTTGGTGATGTAGATGACGGTGCCGTTGCGGACGGCTTTCAGATCGGACCAGCCGGGAACCTGGTTCACGACGTTCTGGTCACCACCGGGCACGTAGACCACCAGCAGATCGGAGTTCAGCAGGTTGATCCGCTCGGGCGAGATCAGGGCACGGGTGGCCGTACCGGTGTGCAGTGCGGCGATCTGCGGATCCAGGGTGAAGCCCAGCTGGGCGAGCAGGCCCGCGGATGCGTCGTCGGTGGAGTTCACCACACCGACCTGGCCGGTCGGTCCGACCTGGGCGAAGGTGAAGGTCTTGCCCACGGCCGACGGGTACTTCGACTTGAACGCGGCGATCTCACCGTTGGTCGAGTCGATCAGCTGCTGCGCCTGCTCCTGCTTGCCGAAGATCTTTCCGGCGGTGGTGGTCACCAGCTCCCAGCTGTCGACCATCGAGCCCTTGGTGATCACCGGGACGGTCGGGGCGATCTCGCTGAGCTTCTTGTACCGCGCCTCGTCGCCGAGGTATCCGGCCAGGATCACGTCCGGATCGAACTTGGCGATCTCGGCGACACCGACCTGCGAGATGTCGTTGACCGGAACCAGTTCGGTCTGGTGCTCGGGTGTCCACGGGAAGGTCTCGTGACCCTTCTCGACGAACTGGGCGGTGATCGGGATGTCGAGCGCCGCCAGGGTGTCCGACCAGTCGGTGAGCAGGGTGACCACGCGCTGCGGCTGGGTGTCGATGGTGGTCGAACCGAACTCGTGGTCGATGGTCACCGGCGTGAACGCGGTGCTCGACGACGAGGAGTCCTCATCGGGGGACGAGCAGGCGCCGAGGAAGGCGACCATGCTCACGGCAGCCGCGACCACCAGGCCGCGCAGCATCAGGGTTGAGCGTTTCACTTCAATCCAATCATCGTTGTGGGCAGGGGGGATTCGGTTACCCGGGGTCCGGGATTCAGCGGTGGCCGGGCCGGCCACTACATATCGAGGGTGGCGCCGCCGTCCACGCGCAGGTCGTGCAGCGTGATGTGGCGCGCGGCGTCGGAGGCGAGGAACAGCACCGACTCGGCGATGTCGGCGGGGTCGGCGATGCGCTGCAACGGGATTCCCAGGCGGTGCGCCTGCTGGTCGCCGGCGAGGACGGCATCGCGGTCGGCGTCGGAACTCCACATGTCACGCAGCATCGGGGTGTCGGTGGACCCGGGACTGACGATGTTGACGCGTACCCCGGCCGAGGCGACCGCCAGGCCGACGCTGCGCGCATACGAGGTGGCGGCGGCCTTGGATGCGGCATAGGCCGACATCGCGATCCGCGGGGTGGCACCGGCATTGCTCGAGATCACCACCACCGAACCCGACCGCCGCCCGGCGAGGGAGGCGGTGGTGATGTCGAGGACGTTGCGGACACCGGTCGCGTTGACCGCCATACAGCGGTCCCAGTCGTCACTCATCACACCGGCGGCCGAGATCACCACGTCCACGGGCGCCTCGGATTCCAGCGCCCGCCATGCCTCGGCGACGGCGTCCCGGTCGGCGACGTCGACGGCGGTGTCCACACCGGCCCCCGACGTCAGGTCCCAGCCGATCACGGTGGCTTCGACCTTGCGGAGCGCTGCGCAGACAGCCGTCCCGATCCCGCCGCCGGCACCGGTGACCAGCACTCGGCGGCCGGAGAGCCCGGATACCCGAGGGGAGTCGGTCACGCCCGGCCCCTGCCGCTGACCACCGCTGACTCTCCCGGGGCCGGAGCAGGGGTGAGGGCGTCGAGCACATCGGCCGTACTGGTCACGCGGCCCGCACGCTTGGCGATGTAGTCGGCCGCCATCTGATGCTCGTCGCGGGTGAAGTCACCGACGGCGTCGACGACGAAGAACGGCTCGACATCGCTCATGAATGCCTCGGTGGCGCTGATCATGCATCCCATGTGCGCGTAGACGCCGACGACGATCAGCTGGTCCCGCTGATGACGTGCGAGCAGCTGGCGGAGGTCGGTGCGCTGGAAGCCCGAGTACCGCCACTTGGTGACCTGGATGTCGTCGCCGGCCGGGGCGAGCTCGTCGATGATCTCCTCGTCGCGGCCACAATCGAGTCCGCGACCCCAGAAGTCGGCGAGGATGCCGCGCCGGGACGGATGCTGGTCGCCCGGCTGTGCGGTGTACACCACCGGCACCCCGGCACGCCGGCAGGCCTCACGGATCGAGACCATGTTCGGCAGGGCGGTGGCCATCGGTTCCTGGGTGACGTCGTAGGCGTCGATGAAATATCGCTGCATGTCGTGGACGAGGAGCGCGCACCTGTCCGGGTGCAATGTCCAGTCGACTCGAGCCGGGAACGGTCCGGCGGGGATCTGGTACGGAGCAATGGAGGGGATCGGCACGCCTTTAGGGTAGCCTCACCTCGTGCGTGTGATGTCATGGCCCTCGGAACTTGCCCAGAAATATCGCCAGAACGGGGTGTGGTCGGACGAGACGTTCGACGACATCGTCGCCCGCAAGGCGTCCGACCCGGCGTTCGCCGACAAGGTCGCCGTGGTGGATGCCGACCGCTCACTGACCTACGCCGAACTCGACGACCGGGTCGGACGTCTGGCCGCGGGGCTGGCCGAACTGGGCATCGCCCCCGACGACCGCGTCCTGCTGCAGATCCCGAACTCGGTGGCCTACATCGAGGCGGTCTTCGCCGTGTTCCGCATGCGGGCGCTGCCGGTGTTCGGTCTGCCCGCGCACCGGGCGACCGAACTGGTCGGCGTGGCCCGCTCGGCCGACGCGGTGGCGATCATCTCACCGGCATCGACACGCGGATTCGACTACCGGGCCCTCGCCGAGACGGTGCGCGAGCAGGTCGACACGGTCCGCCACCTGATCGACTCCGACGACCTGGAGCAGTTCTGGGCCGAACCGCGCGACCACGGACGGGCCGACCCCGAGGATCTCGGGTTCCTCCAGTTGTCCGGCGGCAGTACCGGTGTGCCCAAACTGATCCCACGGACCCACGCCGACTACCTCTACAGCGTTCGACGCAGCAACGAGGTGTGCGGTGTCGACCAGGACACCGTCTACCTGGTGGTGCTGCCTGCCGCCCACAACTTCCCGATGAGCTCACCGGGCATCCTGGGTGCCCTCCATGCGGGTGGCACCGTGGTGCTCGCGGCGGCACCGCTGCCGTCGGTGGCATGGGAACTGGTGCAACGTGACCGCGTCACGATGGTCGGTCTGGTACCGCCGCTGGCGCGGATCTGGACCGAGACCGCCGAGGGCGGCACCGACTTCGACCTGTCCAGTCTGGCGACGGTCCAGGTGGGTGGGGCCCGGTGCCCCGACGAGCTGGCCCGCCGCATCTCCCCGGCGCTCGGGGTGACCCTCCAGCAGGTGTTCGGGATGGCCGAGGGACTGGTCTGCTACACCGGCCTCGACGACCCCGAGGACGAGGTGACCGGGACCCAGGGACGCCCGATGTCGGAGTGGGACGAGCTCCGGCTGGTCGACGAGGACGGCGTGCCGGTCACCGACGGGCCGGGCTTCCTGGAAACCCAGGGGCCGTACACGATCCGTACGTACTGGAAGGACGCGAGTCCGTCGTCGTTCGCCGACGACGGGTGGTACCGCACCGGTGACGTCGTCGAGCTGACCGGGCGGGGAAACCTCATCGTCCGGGGCCGGGGCACCGACCGGATCAACCGTGGTGGCGAAAAGGTGTCGGCCGAACAGGTCGAAGAACACATCCTGGCCCACCCGGCGGTGCGGGACGTGATCGTGGTGGCGAGTTCGGATCAGTACCTGGGTGAACGAACCTGCGCCTACGTGATCCCCGCCGATCTGGCCGAACCGCCGACGCTGGGTGTGCTGCGCGCCTTCGTGCGGGCATCCGGTCTCGCCGAGTGGAAGCTGCCGGACGCGATCAAGGTGATCGAGGCGTTCCCCGAGACCGGGGTCGGCAAGGTGAGCCGTAAGAAGCTGCGGGAGTTGCTGACCCACTGAGCGGGGCACCGGGCCCGGCCGCCCGGGTCCCTCGGCCGGACCGTTCACCGCCCCACCGGGATCTCCCGGTGGGGCGGAGTGCTCAGCCCACCGGGGTGCGGGCCGGCGCCTCGGCCCGCACCGCACGCAACGACCCCAGCACCAGTGCCGCCACCACTGCGGCGGCCAGCAACATCAGGCTGTAGTAGACGACTGCGGTGGAGGCCGCCCAGAGCGACCCGAAGGCGCCCGCGACCAGCGCGCCGACGGTGACACCACAGACCTCTTGCGCCATCCAGATCCCGTTGACCCGGCCGAGCAGCGGTCCCGGGGTGTGGTGCTGGATCAGCGTGTACCGCAACACTTCCTGGATGGCCTCGAGGAATCCGATCACCACCAGCAGGATGATCGCGAGCCAGGCATAGGACGCCAGACCGAACAGCGCCATCAGCGCGAACGTCGCGACGAGTGAGCCGAGCAACAGACGTCCGGGCCGCGCCACCGCAGCCAGCCATCCGCTGGTGAGCGCCGCGACCATCGCACCGGTTGCCACCGCCGCGAACAACAGGCCGGTGACCGACGGGTTGGCGTCGAAGCGCTGGGCGACCAGCGCGGGCAGCAGGGCGACGATGCCGGGTGCGAACATCGCGATCACGCCGACCACCATCACCGCACCCACCACGCGCTGGCTCCGGAGGAATGCCTGCAGCGACGGGACCGGTACGGGCGGAGCGTCGGCGGACGAACCGGGTTCGGAGAGCGACGGTTCGGGTGCGGCCGACCCGTCGGGAATCGCGTCGTCGGGGATCTCGTCGTCGAGGACCGCGGCATGCGGGGGCAACGACGGCAGACCGCTGATCACGATCACCGTGATGAAGGCGAGCACGGCGGCGACGGTATAGGCCCACTCGACACCCGCCGCGCCGATGACGAAGCCGGCGATACCCGGCGACACCGCCGACCCGATGCGCACGGTGAGCGCCCCGATCGCCCCGACCGCGGCCAGATGCCGCCGCGGGATGAGTGTGGGTACCGCCGCCATCAGCGCCGACGTCGACAATGCGCCGATCAGACCGTCGACCAGTGCCAGCACGTAGAGCACCGGCACCGCGGCCGACGACCCGAAGGCGCCGAACGCATTGGCCGCCAGCCCCGCGAACGAGAGCGCCGCCGCGGACCGTCCCACCAGGATCAGCAGCTTGCGATCGAACCGATCGGCGAGCACGCCGCCGAGCAACATCCCGACGAAGGTGGCGACACCGGTCACCGCGGTGGCCGCACCGACCTGCACCGACGATCCGGTGAGGTCGTACATCTGCACCGGGACCGACACCAGCAGCATGCCGATCGCGATGAGTGAGATCAGGCGTGCGACGAAGATCCGCCGGAACGGTGCCGACACCCGCAAGGGCGTGATGTCGATCAGCAGCCCTCGGGCCTTACCCGCCATGTCAGATTCCTCCTGCGGCATCGGGCTCCGACCCGGCGTCCGGGTTCGAAGCGGTGTCGCTCGCCGTGGCGGCGAGTTCGGTGAGTTCGGTGGCCCACCGGTCGGCCAGGGCCGCGACGGCATCGGCGTCGACGACGCCGGGCTGATACACCCATGTCGCCAGCAGGCGCGGACCATCGGGACCGTCGACGGTGGTGACGTTGACGATCAGGCCGTAGGCCGCGGGCATCTGCTCGCCCGGACCCACCTCGGCCGACTCCGGTGCCATACCCCAGCCCTCGAAGTCGAAGGAGCGGTAGCGGCCCAGATAGTTGAACTCGATGGCCGCGCCGGGCAGTTCCTCGCCCGCGAGGTAGCGCAGCAGACCGTATCCGAGTCCGCCGTCGGGCATCGACGCGCGTTGGCGGGTGAGCGAGCGCGCCTGCTCGGTGGTCGATCCGGTACCGCCGACCACCACCGGGTGGACCGCGGTGAACCAGCCGACGCTGCCGGTCAGATCGGCACCCGGCACCGCCTGTTCCTCGCGGCCGTGGCCCTCGAGGTCGACCAGCGTCGGCGCGGGCAATGCGGCACCGAGCGCACCGAGCAGCAGGTCGTCGACAGCCACCCCGCTCCGGGCGGGCACCGGACCGAGAAGCGCACGGGCGGCGTCCGATTCGATGGCGACCCGATACTGGCCGGCATGTGCGTCGCGGTCGACCGCGGGATCGACGGGCCGCCGGAAGGGCTGCCCGGCAACCGAACCGGCGACCTCCCGCCACCGGTCGAGCTCGGCGCTGCGGTCGAGGGTGACCAGTTCGCGGGCCCATGCACCGAAGCCGGGCGGCACCGGGCCGAGCGACACCGGCCCGCCGGTACTGCACTGGGTGTAGGCGGCGACGAGTTCGGGCACCAGGACTCGCCACGACACACCGTCGACGACGAGGTGATGCACGGCGACCAGCAGCCGGCCCGCAGCATCATCGTGATCGATCCAGGTCACCGCGACCATCACGCCGCCGGCCGGGTCGAGGCGATCCCGGGTGCGCCGGGCCACCGCCTCGACATCGGGGTCGGTCTCGCGCAGCACCGGTATGACCGGCGCGGTCGCGGCGATGTCGAATCGCCACGGCATCTCGTCGGCGACCAGACGGGCCCGCAGCATCGGATGGCGCTCGACGAGCGCGGCCACGGCCTGCTCCATCGCGGTGACATCGATCCCGGCCGGCACCGTCAGCAGCGCCGACTGGTGGAATCCGCGGATGACGTCGGCATCCGAGCCGGCCACCTCCTGCAGCCACCGGACGATGGGGGTCGCGGGCACCGCGCCCGAGGTCACCTCGACGAGCGGTTCGATCGGGCCGTCGGCGGTCGAGATGTGGGCGGCGAGCTCGGCCGGGGTGGCGTGGGTCATCACGTCGCGCGGACCGACCACGAAGCCGTCCGCCCGCAGCCGGGCGACCAGTTGCATCGCCACGATGCTGTCACCACCGAGCTCGGCGAACGCATCGTCGACACCGATCTCCTCGACGTCGATGTCGAGCACATCGCCGAAGGCACGGCAGATCTGATGCTCTGCCGGGGTCTGCGGCCGGCGCCCCGAGTGGGCGATCGACGGAAGCGGCAGCGCACGGCGGTCGATCTTGCCGTTCGGCAGGGTGGGGAACCGGTCGCAGACGACGATCGCCGCGGGAACCATGTAGTCGGGCAGCACCGCACGTACCGCGGCCCGCAGGCCGGCCGGATCGAGATCCACCCGGCCGTCGTCGCCGACGACGTAGCCGATCAGGCGACCCGAGCGTTCCACCGCGATCGCCGAGGCCACCCCGTCGACCGCACCGAGTGCGGTCTCGACGTCGCCGAGTTCCACGCGATGTCCGCGGATCTTGACCTGGTCGTCGCCGCGGCCGCGGTACTCGATGTGTCCGGTCGGACTCCAGCGCACCGCATCGCCGGTGCGATACATCCGGGAACCGTCGGCGGCGAACGGGTCGGCGACGAACCGTTCGCCGGTGAGATCCCCGCGACCGAGATATCCGCGGGCCAATCCGGCCCCGGCCAGGTACAGCTCGCCGTCCACCCCGTCGGCGACGGGGGTCAGGTACTCGTCGAGCACGTAGGCGCGCATACCGTCCACCGGGCGCCCGATCACCGGCCGTTCGGTGTCGGAGACCCTCGCCACGAGTGCGTCGACGGTGCCCTCGGTGGGTCCGTACAGGTTGTAGCCGTCGGAATCGGCGAGCTCACGCCACCGGCCCCACTGCGCCTGCGACACCGCCTCGCCGCCGAATCCGAATGCCGCCATGGACGATTCGACACCGCCGAGTGCGGCGAGGTGCGACGGGGTGAGTTCCAGGAAGTCCCAGCCCTCACCGGTCAGGGTCGCGGCGAGTGCCTCGGCGTCGCGCTGGGTGTCGGCGTCGACGATGCTCACCTCGTGACCGTCGAGCAGCCACAGCTGCGGCTGCCATGACGCATCGAAGGCCAGCGACCAGGCGTGACCGACCCGCAGCCGGTCGCGGCCGGTGCGCAGCCGGGCCGGTTCGTGCAGCATCCGCCGGTGGCTGGCGAACAGGTTGGCCAGCGCGCGGTTCGGGATCACCACACCCTTCGGGACACCGGTCGAGCCGGAGGTGAAGATCACATAGGCGGGGTGCTCCGGCCGTAGCGGTGCGACGCGGCGCACCGGCAGGGCCGACTCCGATTCGGTTGCCGGGGCGAGCATTTCGTCGTCCAGGCGATCGATCGTGTACCGGGGGCGGGCCACCGCCGTCATCGCCTGCACGCGCTCGTCCGGCGTGTCGGGCTCGATCGGCAGATATGCCGCACCGGCATAGAGCACACCGAAGATCGCCTCGAGTGCGGCGACCCCGCGCGGCAGCCGGACCACCACCACGTCCTCGGGGCCGACACCGGCCAGGGCCAGACGTCCGGCGATGACCCGCACACGCTCGTCGAGTTCACCGAAGGAGCGTCGTCCGTCCGGTCCGCGCAGTGCCGCGGCCCCGCGATCGCGGGCGACGACGGCGTCGAACAGGTCGGCAAAGGTCGTCGGTGCCGGGGCCGGCCGCGACAGGTCCCGGTGTTCGGCCGGGATCCGGATGTCGAGCTCACGCAGCGGGGTGTCGGCCCGGCCCGCCATGAACTCGAGGACCGACGTCAGCCGGCGGGCCATCGCCTCGACGGTGGCGCGCTCGAACAGGTCGGTGCTGTACTCGATCACGCCGCCGATCCGCACATCGCCGCGGGAGGTGTCCTCGGTGAAGTCGAACGACAGGTCGAACTTGGCGGTGACCGGCGCCGGCAGCGCGGCCGGCGAATCGGCGTCGGGCAGGATGCCGTCGACGTAGACCACCATCGTCTGGAACAGCGAGTTCATCGCCGTGGATCGCTGCGGTGCAACGGCTTCCACGACCCGTTCGAACGGCACGTCCCGGTTGTCGTAGGCGTCGAGGTCCACCGACCGCACCCGTGCGAGCAGCTCGCGCGGGGTGGGATCGCCGGACAGGTCGGTACGCAGCACCAGGGTGTTCAGGAAGAACCCGACGAGGTCGTCGAGGCGGGTGTCCGAGCGCACCGTGACCGGGGTGCCGACCGGGATGTCGGTGCCGCCGCCGAGACGGGACAACAGCACGGCCACCGCGGTGCGGATCACCATGAACATCGATGTGCCCGTGGCCGATGCGAGCGTGCGCAAGGCGTCGGCCAGATCCGGTTCGAGGAACAGGAACACCCCGTCACCCCGGCCGGTGGGCCGCGGCGGACGCGTGTGGTCGTAGGGCAGTGCCAGCTCGTCGGGCAGCCCGGCGAGCGCGGTGCGCCAGAAGTCGAGCTGACGATCGCCACGGCCGCCGTCGATCACCGCACGCTGCCAGGCGGCGAAGTCGCCGTACTGCAGCGGCAGCGCATCCCACTCGGGTGCCGCACCGCGTTGCCGTGCCCGGTAGGCGGTCGACAGGTCGGCGCGCAGCGGAGGTGCCGACCACTCGTCGGTGGCGATGTGGTGGATCGTCACCACGGCGACGTGGTCGGTGGTGGCGACCCGGATCGGGACCTCGGTGGCCAGATCGAAGGCATGTGCGCTCGAGCGGGTGAGTTCGGCGGGATCGTCGACGTGCTCGACGACGATCTCCGGGTCGGCGAGGACCTCCGGCCGCTGGTCGGGGTAGCGGGTGCGGAGCACCTCGTGACGCCCGACGAGATCGCGCACCGCGGCCCGCAGGACGTCGATGTCGATGATCTCGTCCGCGCCGGCCGGGCCGCCCGGACGCCACATCAGCGGCACGTTGTAGGTGGTCGTCGGACCCGACAGCGTGTGCAGGGTCAGCATCCGTTCCTGCCCGTAGGACAGCACCGGCACGCCGGTGTGGCGCACGAGTTCGGGCATCGGCTCGGCCGCATCGGCCGCCCCCGAACCCAGATGTGCGGCGAGTGCGGCGACGGTCGGGGCGTCGAACAGGGTGCGCAGTTCGACGTCGAAGCCGAGGGTGCCGCGCACCAGGTTGATCACCTTGATCGCGAGCAGCGAGTGCCCGCCGAGCGCGAAGAAGTCGGCGAACACGTCGGTGACCGGGGTGCCGAGGACCTCGGCGAAGATCTCGGCGAGATCGGACTCGAGGTCGGTGCGCGGTGCGGTGCCACCGGTGGCGGTCACGTCCGGGGCCGGCAGCGCCGCCCGGTCGATCTTGCCGGTGTGGTTGAGCGGCAGCGCGTCGACCACCATGATCGGCGACGGCACCATATACGACGGAAGCTGCGCCGACAGCGCGGCGGTGATCGTCGAGATCAGTTCTGCCGCAGGGATCGCCGAATCCTCGGCGACCACCCACGCGACCACGCGGTCACCGTCGGTGTCGACGGCTCCCGAACCCACGCCGTCGACCCCGCGCATCCGGGCCTCGATCTCGCCGAGTTCGACGCGGTTGCCGCGGACCTTGACCTGACTGTCGGCACGCCCGACGTACTCGAGGACACCGTCACGGCGACGGACGAGGTCACCGGTCCGGTAGAGGCGGGCACCGGGGACCTCGCCGGTCACATCGGCGACGAACGAGGCCGCGGTGAGATCGGGACGCCGCAGGTAACCGCGGGCGACCGGCAGGCCGCGCACGTACAGCTCGCCGAGCGCCCCCTCTGGCACGCGGTGCAGCGCGGCGTCGAGGACCAGCAGATCGGTGCCGGTGATCGGCGTTCCGATCGGGATGGTCGGGGTGGGCGTCGATGCGACGTCGGCGACCTGGTCGGTGACCACGACGGTGGTCTCGGTGGGACCGTAGGCGTTGATCAGCGCGACCTGGGGTGCGGCCTGGGCCACCCGTGCCGCCAGGTCCGTGGTCAGGGCCTCGCCGCCGGCGATGATGTGCCGCAGGGTGGGCACGCCGGGCAGGTACTCGACGAACAGGTCGAGCAGCGAGGGCACGAACACCGTGGTGGTGACCGCGTTCTCGGCGATGATCTGGGCCAGACGCCGCGGGTCGCGCTGGGCGCCCGGATCGGCGACCACCGTGGTGGCCCCGGACACGAAGGGCAGCAACAACTCCCAGACGGCACCGTCGAAGCCCACCGGGGTCTTCGCGAGCACCCGATCACCGGCGCCGAGGCCACCGGGGATCGACGACAGACGCCACCGGAGCACGTTGACCACACTGCGGTGATCGACCACCACACCCTTGGGCCGCCCGGTGGATCCAGACGTGAAGATCACATACGCCGGGTTCTCCGGGCGCACGGCCACCGGCCGATGCGCTGTACCCGTATCGGTGTCGCGGTCACCGGTGCCGGTGACCGGGGCGCCGAGGTGATCGAGGGTGAGGGTGGCGAAGGTGTTCTCCGACACCCCGATCCGCTCCAGATCGGCCGTGGTCTCGTCGACGATCACCACCGCGGGGCGGGCGCCGGCGAGGATGTCGCCGATGCGGGCCACGGGGAGATCGGCGTCGATCGGCAGATAGGCCGCACCGGCATACAGTGCGCCCTGCATCGCCACCAGCTGCCCGATGTGGCGCGACATCAGCACCGCCACCACCGATTCGGGGCCCACGCCGAGCGCGGTCAGCCGGGCCGCCACGTCCTGTGCGGTCCGCGCGCACTCGGCATAGGTGACCGAGCGGCCGGCGGTGTCGGTCAGTGCCACCGTGTCGGGGTGGGCCGCGGCGGTCGCGGTCAGCAGGTCGACCAGGGTGGACCCGCCGTCGGTGAACTCCGTTGCCGGGGCACCGCTCTCGGCCAGGCGCAGGGCGTCGAGATCGGCTGCGTCGAGCAGCGCGATGCGCTCGACACCGATCGCCGGATCGACGACCACCTGATCGATCACCCGGACCAGATGGTCGAGGAGGGTGCGTGCGGTGTCCTGGTCGAACTGCGCCGTCGCATATTCCAGGCCGACGGTCAGTTCACCACCCTCCGGGGTGTCCGCACCGGTGATGTCGACAAAGGTGAACGCCAGATCGAATTTGGCGGCGACCGACGACAGCGGGGCGAATCCGGCGGGCACACCGAGGAAGCTGTCGGGGGCACCGCCGAAGGGCAGATACGACACGCTCACCTGGAACAGGGGATTGCGCCCGGAGACACGTGCCGGTGCGAGACGCTCCACCACCTGCTGGAACGGGATGTCCTGGTTGTCGAAGGCGGCGAGGTCGACCGCGCGGACACGCTCGACGAGCTCACCGAAACCGGGTCGGCCGCCCACGTCGACACGCAGCACCTGGGTGTCGACGAAGAAACCGATCAGATCCTCGAGCGCGGGATCGTTACGCCCGGAGATCGGGCTGCCGAGGGGGATGTCGTCGCCGGCGCCGGCCCGATGGAGCAGGGTGGCCACCAGGGCCTGGGCGACCATGAACATGCTGGCGCCGTGCGCGGAGGCGATGGCGGCCAGCCGGGCACGAGTGGACGCACCGATGGTCACCGTCTCGGTGGCGGCCGGACCCGGCGCACCCGCGCGGCGGGCACGATCGCGCGGGAGGGGGAGTTCATCGGGCAGGCCGGCCAGGGCCTGCTCCCAGTAGGCGAGCTGCGCCGGACCGCGCTCGGAGACGCGGTCACGTTGCCACAGCGCGTAATCGGCGTACTGCACGGGCAGGGGTGCGAACTCCGGCGCGGTGCCGGCCAGACGCGCTGCATAGGCGATCGAGAGATCGGTCAGCAACGGCCGGTCCGACCACTCGTCGGTGGCGATGTGGTGCAGTGCGATGGTCAGCAGCCCCGCGGTGCGACGATCGGCGTCGGTTCCCCGGCCACCGGTCGTTGCACCGGCCAGTGGCCCCGCCTCGGCCAGGTCGAGGCGCACCCGGATGGGCGGAGCCGCGGTGAGGTCGAACGGTCGGGTCAGGACCTCGCGCGCCCGCTCACCGAGTGCGACGTCGAGGGCGTGCGCGTTGTCGGCGGTCACGGTCGTGACCTCGACGACGTCGGGCACCTCGGCCACGTCGAGAATCCGCTGCGACACCTCACCGGCCGCCGATTCGGCGAAGACCGTCCGCAGGCTCTCGTGCCGGGCGAGGACGTCGGCGAGTGCCGCCCGGAGGGCGTCGGGATCGATCGCCCCGTACAGCCGCACCACATGCCCGTAGTGATAGGAGGTGTCGGTCGGGTCGAGCCGGTGCAGCACCCAGAGCCGTTCCTGGGCGGGGGAGAGCGGGATGTCCTGCGGGCGTTCGCCCACCACGATGTCGGTGGTCGAGCCGGTGACCTGCACACGTGCCGCGATCTCGGCGACGGTGCGGGCCTCGAACAGATCGCGGATGGCCAGCTGCGCACCGAGCTCGGTCCGCACCGACGACACCAGCTTCATCGCCGACATCGAGTGCCCGCCGAGCTCGAAGAAGTCGTCGTCGACACCCACCTCGGGAAGCCCGAGGACCTCGGCGAACACGTCGGCCAGACGCCGTTCGATGTCGGTCCGCGGGGCGCGGTGGGTGGTGGCCGGGCGAGGCTCGGGCAGGGCCTTCACGTCGAGTTTGCCGTTGACGGTCATCGGGAACTCCGCGACCGCCGCGAACAGCGTCGGCACCATGTAGTCCGGCAGACCGGAGGCCAGGCGCCGGCGGATGTCGGCGAAGTCCACCCCGGCCTCCCGGTCGGCCGGGATCACATAGGCCACAAGGCGTTTGATGGACGGGTCGCCCGGATCGGCGGCCGCCACGACCGCGGCCGAGGCGATGTCGTCCAGCGCGGTGAGCGCGGCGTCGATCTCGCCGAGCTCGACGCGGTAGCCGCGCACCTTGACCTGGTCGTCGGTGCGGCCGAGGAAATCGAGATTGCCGTCGGGTCGGATCCGCATCAGATCGCCGGTGCGGTACAGGCGCCCGCCCGCCGCGAACGGGTCGGCGACGAAGCGTTCGGCGGTCAGGTCCGGGCGGCCGAGGTAGCCGCGGGCGAGACCGGCGCCGCTGATGTAGAGCTCACCGGCCACACCCGACGGCACCGGCCGCAGCCAGGGGTCGAGGAGGTGGGCGTGGGTGTTCCAGATCGGGGTGCCCACCGACGAGGTCGGCGACTCGTCGGTGCCGATGCCCAACGTGTTGATGGTGTACTCGGTGGGGCCGTACAGGTTGTAGCCGAAGGTCTTCGGGTTCTCCCGCAGTCGCGTCCACACCGGGTCGCCGACGGCCTCGCCGCCGAGCAGGACCAGCGGCGGGACGTGGCCGTCGCCGGTTCCGGAGCCGGAGCCGGAACGTTCGTCGAGCAGTCCGTCGGCGAACAGCTGGGCCGCATACGTCGGGGTCACGTTCACCACGTCGATCCGGTGTGTGGCGCAGTAGTCGACCAGGGCCGCCGAGTCACGGCGCAGATCCTCGTCACAGACGTGCACCTCGTGGCCCTCGACCAGCCACAGCAACTCCTCCCACGACATGTCGAAGGCGAAGGACACGGTGTGGGCGATCCGCAGCCGGCCGGTGATCCCGGCCGCCCGGGCGACCTCGATCGCCGGCTCGAACACTTTCTCGCGGTGGTTGAGCTGCATGTTGGTCAGACCGCGGTACGGCGTCACCACACCCTTGGGCTTGCCGGTGGAACCGGAGGTGTAGATCACATATGCGGTCCAGTCCGGGTCGACGTGCGGTGGCGTCCACTCGGCCGCACGCGGTGCGGGCAGATCGTCGATGGCCAGGATCGGGACCCCGGCATCGGCGAAACGGGCACCGGTCCGGCTGTGCGACAGGATGATCCGGGGACGTGCGTCGTCGATGATGGTCAGCAGACGGTCATCGGGGTGGTCGAGTTCGAGCGGCAGATAGGCCGCGCCGGCCCGCAGGATCGCGAACAGCGCCACCACGGTCTCGGTGCTGCGCGGAATCGCCAGCGCCACCACGGTTTCGGGGCCCACACCGTGATCGGACAGCACATGCGCCACCCGATCGACCTCGGATTCGAGCTCGGCATAGGTCATCCGCTGATCACCCGACACCAGGGCGTCGGCGTCGGGGATCAGGGCGGCCCGGTGTCCGAGCAGTGTCGAGACGGTCTCGTCGGGCAGATCGTGCACGGGGCCCACCAGGCCGGTGTCGCCGGGCAGGCTCAGATCCAGTGCGGCGACCGGGGTGTGCAGATGCGCGCCGATCGCCTCGAGGGCGAGGCGGAACCGCGCGAGGAACGCCGTGGCGGCGGCCGCGTCGACGAGGTCCTCGCGATATTCGACGCGGAACCGGATGTCGTGCGACGGCGTCACCACGAGCGCGATCGGGTAGTGGGTGTGGTCGAGGCTGCCCTCGCCGATCACGTCGTGCAGTGCCGACTGGGTGCGCTCCTCCTCCTCGGTCCGGAAGTTCTGGAGCACGTAGAGCACGTCGAACAGCACCGGGTGACCGGTCTTCTGCTGGAGCCGGCCGAGCCCGAGATGGTCGTAGGCCATCATCTCGACCCGATCGGACTGCATGCGGCGCAACAGATCCAGGACCGTCTCGTCCGGACGCAGCACGGTGCGCACCGGCACGGTGTTGAGGAACAACCCGATCACGGTGTCGATCCCGGGGACCTCGGTGGGCCGGCCGGCCACCGTCGAGCCGAAGGCCACGTCGGTGCGTCCCAGCTGACGCGACAGCGTGAGGTTGAGCGCGGCAGTCAGGACGGTGTTGAGGGTCACCCCGGCGGCGCGGGCGTCTGCGCGCAGGCGGTCGGAGAACTCGACGCCGAGATCGACGTCGGTGCGGTGCGGGGCACGCGGTGTGGTGGCCGCGGCCCGCGGGGCGATCAGGGCGGGCTCGTCGTAGCCGTCGAGATGGGAGATCCAGGCGGCCAGGGCATCGGCGTCGTCGACGCCCCGCGCCAGCCATGCCAGGTAGTCCCGCATCGAGGCCTCGCGCGCGGGCACCGGCGTCCCGTTGAGGTGGGCCAGCAACCGCGACACGAACAGGCCACCGGACCAGCCGTCCCACAACAGGAATCGGCGATTGACCACCAGTCGGTCCTGCCCGCCGGGCAGGTGCACCAGTCGCATCCGCCACAGCGGTGCCCGCTCGAGTGCGAATCCGGTCCGGCGGTCGTCGGCGAGCAGGGCCTCGAGCTGCGCGGCAGCCTCTTCCGGTGCCGACGCGGACAGGTCCACGTCCACGACGTCGGGCTGCACCTCGGCGGCGATCACCTGCAGGGGCCTGCCGTCGACCTCGACGAATGCCGCTCGCAGCTCCGGGTTGGCGTCGAGCAGCGACCGGGCGGCGCGTCGCAGCTCGGCGACATCGATGCGATGGCCGAAGTCCAGCCAGAACTGGGCGGTGTAGATGTCGGCGTCGGCATCCATCCGGGCCTGGTAGTACAGACCCTCCTGCAACGGCGTGAGCGGCCAGACGTGCTCGATCTCGCCGTGGGCCGCGGCCAGGGCGTCGAGCGTCGCGGCGTCCAGGGTCACCAGCCGATCGTCGGCCAGTGCGGTCACCGCGGCGGTGATGGCCTCGGCGAGTTCGCCTGCCGCCTCGACCCGTTCGGCGTCGACGTGCACCTCAACCGTCCACGATGCGGCCGGGTCGTCCGGGGTGTCGGTGCCCGGGGTGTCGGTGGCCGGGGCCGTGGGGTCGGCCGGGACGACGGCGACGGTCACCGGATGGGCGGTGGGCAGACCGAAGTCGCCGACGAGCACGTCGGCATCGGCGATCTCGCCGGCGGTGCGGGCGGCACCGAGTGCGGCGGCCACCTGCGGGGACAGGTGGGCCAGGACGTCGAAGGGCGGTCCCGGTACGGCGTCGGCGGTCCCGGTGCGCAGGTCGATCCGGGTGGGGGTCAGGCCCAGCAGCGGGCCACCGGTGCGCGCGGCGCCGGCGGGCCGCAGATCGGTCACCACGTCGACGAGCAGATGGGTACCCACGCGTCCGTCCAGCACACCGGCGATCGCCTCGGCGACGGCGAGGGCGACTGCACCGGAATCGGGGGCCGTCGGTGCGTCGATCGGCCGGCGGCGGGTCACCGGTGCGCCCGGGTTCTCCTGGTCTGCCGACAGGGCGGCCGACCCCTCGGGCCGCGGGAGCCCGGCACCGGGTGCGAGGACCTCGAGCCACCGGTTCAGCGACGACGGATCGGCGGCCCGGCCGGTCAGATCCACGCCGACCCGGCCGAGCGAGACCGGCACGGGATCGACGTCCACCTCGCGACCCCGGGCGAGATCGTCGAAGGCGGCCACCAGATCCGAGCGCAGGATCCCCACGGTCACCGGGTCGGTGAGTGCGGCACCGACCCACAGGGTCAGCCGTCCCGATGCCGGGTCGTAGACGGCCCGCGGGAGCTCCGGTGCCGCGATGTCGGCGGGCTCACCCGTGCCGGGGGCGTCGGCGGGCCCGGTGACCGGGATCGACGCGGCATCGGCGGGGGCGGTGGACAGCGTCCACAGGATGGGGACGGGGCGCAGCAGCGAGGTCCGCAGCACGTCGTGGCGGGCGGCGACCGCACCGACGATCTCCGCGACCGTCTCCAGCGGGGTTCCGGCAGGTGCGGCGACACGAACAGCCCTGGGCGCCAGGGTGTCCGGCTCGGTGCCGGCCACCCGCAGCCGATGCAGCGACGGGGTGAGCGCGGGTGCGGGCATCGGCTCGTCCTGCACGACGACGGGATCGCCCAGACCGGCGAGCCGCGAGGTCGGCGCGGTGGACAGCCGGGTGAGGAAGGCGTCGAACTCCTCGGCGATCCGGCGGGCCCCCGCAGCGGCCTCGGGTACCGCGCGCACGATGACCTCGGCGGGAAGTCCCTTGCGGCGCAGCTGGATCTGTATCTCGACATCGGAGACCGGGCCCGAGGCGAGCGCATGCGCCGCCGTCTCGTGTCCGCCGATCGTGTGCTGCGTGGTGTGCGCCATGACATTCACGCCGAGCCCGAACATCCGGTACCGGCCGGCGTCCGCGGGGGCGGAGGCGGCCAGTGCACGTCCGAGATCCTCGGCGCGGAAACGGCTTCGGGGCAGAAGCCCGTACAGTGCGCGGTCGACGTGCAGTGCGAGGTCGCCGAGACGGTCGCGGCCGGACGCGGCGACACGCAGCGGCAGCACGCTGGTGACCATCGACGGTGCGGTCCGGGTCTGCCGATCGAGCCGGCCGGTCACCGGGAGCGCGAACACGAGGTCCTCACGACCGGTGCGGGCGTGGGCGAACGCCGCGACGGCGGCGATCAGCATGACCGCCGGGCGCACCCCCTTGTCGGAGGCGAGGGACCGTAGCACGGCCAGCCGGTCGGCATCGATGTCGAAGCGGGCCTGGGTGACGCCGAACCCCGGTGCGAGATCGTCGTCGAGCAACCGAACCGGTTCGGGGCGGTCACCCATCAGCTCGGTCCAGTACCGGCGGTCGACCTCGAACTCCGGACCACTGCGGTAGGCGGACTCGGCGGCCACCACGTCGGACAGGGCCCAGCTACCCCGATACCGCGGGGTGCCGGCCTCGTCGGCGGCGGCGTCATAGGCGGTGCGCACGGTGTCGGTGAACGAGATCAGACCCATGCCGTCACAGACCAGGTGGTGCACCTTGTAGTAGGTGAACACCGCGGTCGCCGGTTCGGCGGAGTCGTCACCGACCAGCAACAGCCGGAACTCGCTGAGCGGTCCGGTGTGGATGTCCATCGGCTCGGCCATGTCCCGGCGCATCCACTCGTGTGCGTCGCTGCCGCGCAGGTCGACCACCGGGATCTCGAAATCGGTGATCGGCAACAGCCGCTGGGTGATCTCACCGTCGACCTCGGCGAAGACCGCGCGCAGTGCCTCGGCCCGGTCGATGACCCGCAGCAGCGTGGAACGCAGCAGGTCGAGGTCGATCGACGCCGACATCTCGATGTAGAGACCGGTGTTGTAGAGCGACGGATCGGCCGCCATCTGCATGGCGAGATAGATGTCGCGCTGTCCGGCCAGGACCGGGTAGGGATGGTCGGTGGCGTCGGTCGACGAGGACAGGCGGGGGATCGAGGTCACGAACACTCTCCGGTAGTGCGATTCAGGATGGGACTGTCGGGGGTCATACGGCCGGGTTCGATTCTCCCGGGCTCGAACCGTGCGCGGCATCCCCGCCCGGGACCAGCTCCGCCAGGGCGGCACACCAGCCGGCGGCCAGGGCCGCGACCAGATCGGCATCGAGCTGATCGGGCAGGTGGATGAACGTGGCGGTGATGACGGGCCCGGCACTCTCGTCACGGCAGACGATCTCGATCTCGAGAGGATGTGCGACGCCGAGGTCGGGATCGGCCGCGGTGCGCAGCGCCGTCGACTCGGCCGACGGCTGCCAGGCGCCGCCGGTGCCCACGGTGAACCGTCCGAGATAGTTCAGCAGCACACCGGCGCCCGGCATGGTTGCCATCGCCATCGCCGTCTGCGGATTCAGATACCGCAGCATCCCGAAACCTGCTCCGGCCGAGGGCATCTCCCGCCACTGCTGTTCGGCGGTCGCGATGGCCGCGGTGACATCACCGTCGGCGAGAGCGGGCAGACGTAGCGGTGCCATCGTGGTGAACCACCCGACCGTACGGCTCAGGTCGAGCTCACCGAGACCGGCGGCCTCGGTGTCGCGACCGTGACGTTCGGTGTCGACGACGAGATCGCCCGTGGCGGTCACCGCGCTCGCGGCCACGCGCAGCGCACCCAGGAACACCGAGGTGATCCCGACGTCGAGGCGTGCGGGCACCTCGGTGAGGATCGCCTGGGACAGGGCGACCGGCAGGGACACCTGATACCGCTGCTGCGCCCCGACCGTGCCGCGGATCGCGGGCCGCCCGGGCACCAGATCGCCGCCGGGGGCGAGGACCTGCGCCCAGTGCGCCACCTCGCCCAGCAGCTCCGGTGCCACCGCGCGGGTGGCGATGTCCGCGGCGACCTGTGCGAACGGGACCCCGTCCGCGGCGTCGGTCGTACGGCCGGTCTCATGGGCGGCCGCCAGGTCGTCGATCAGGATGCGGCGGGACACGCCGTCGATCGCCAGATGATGGATCACCAGGACCAGCCGGCCTGCGGCACCGGCGGTCACCGGGGTGAGGTGGACGGCCGCGACCATCCGGCCGGTGGTCGGCGACAGGCGTCCGGCCGCGGCATCGGAGACGGCGGCCACGGTGTCGGCGACACTGCCGTGTGCGTCGGCGGCGACCACCTCCAGGACGTCGGTCGCGCGCACCGACCCCGGCTCTCCGGCGGTGAGCGTCCACACCCCGCCGGCCACGACGTCGAGGGTGGTGCGCAGGGCCGGGTGCCGGTCGAGGACCACCTGCAGGGCGGTGGTCACCGATTGCGGGGTGGCGTCGGCCGGGACGTCGACCACCAGCGACTGATTGTGACGATCGATCGTGCCGCCCAGTTCACGCAGCCGATGCATGATCGGCAGCAGTGCGATGACCCCGGACGCCGCGGCCCCGGTCGCACGGTCGGTGCCTTCGGACCGGGCGTCGCCCTCGTCGATCGGCTCGGCCACTCCGGCAAGGCCTTCGATGGTCCGCTGGGTGAACACGTCCCGGGTCCGCAGCCGCAACCCGTGCCGGCGTGCCCGGTTGACCAGCGTGGTCGAGACGATCGAGTCGCCACCGAGGGCGAAGAAGTCGTCGTCGAGCGCGATCTCGTCCGGTTCCAGCCGCAGGGTCTCGGCGAAGATCTCCAGGAGCGCCGCCTCCACGGCATCCGCCGGGCGTCGCCGGTCGGCCGCAGCCGTCCCCGAACGGGGCTCGGGAAGTGCTGCGGCATCGGTCTTGCCGTTGGTGGTCAACGGGATCCGGTCGATACCGACCACCGCCGACGGCACCATGTGCTCGGGCAGGCTCTGCTGCAGGGCGGCGTGTACGTCGTCGGGGGTCACACCGTCGGTGACGACATAGGCGAGCAGCCGGTGGGTGTCGCCCGGGCCGGGACGGGTGATGACCGCCGCATCCCGCACACCGTCGACCGCCGCGATCGCCGACCGCACCTCGCCGAGCTCGATCCGGAATCCACGGATCTTGACCTGGGTGTCGGCCCGGCCGACATAGTGGAATCCGCCGTCCTCGGTGAGCCGGAACAGGTCTCCGGTGCGGTACGACACCGTGCCGTGACCGCCGGGATCGGCGACGAACCGGACCGCCGACAGTTCCGGACGACCCAGATAGGCGCGGGCCACCTGCGGTCCCGACAGATACAGCTCACCGACCACACCGACCGGTACCGGCCGCATGAGGGTGTCGAGGAGCCGGCCGGTGAAACCGGGGAGCAGGGCGCCCACGTCGCTGCCGGTCGACGTCTCCGACGAGCGGGCGTCGATCGGCAGATAGGTTGCGTGCACGGTGATCTCGGTGATCCCGTACATGTTGACCGCCTGCACGAGCGGGCGCTGCCGGAGGAACCCGGTCAGGCGCTGCGCATCCAGCGCCTCGCCGCCGAAGACGAGGTGGCGCACCGAGGCCAGGTCGGCGGTGGTGTCGGCGAGCGTCGCATCGAGGGCATAGAACGCCGACGGCGTCTGGTTGAGGACGGTCACGCCCTCCGCGTCGAGGAGTGCGGCGAAATCGGCCGGCGAACGGGTGGTGGCGCGATCGGGCACCACCAGCCGGGCCCCGGTCGACAGTGCCCCCCAGATCTCCCACACGGAGAAGTCGAACGCATACGAGTGGAACAGCGTCCACACGTCGTCGGCATCGGTGCGGACCAGATCACGGGTCGCCGACAGCAGGGCCAGCACATTGGCGTGCGAGATCGTGACGCCCTTGGGACGCCCGGTGGACCCGGACGTGTAGATCACATAGGCCGGGTGGCCGGGGGACACCGCGACAGGCGGCACCGGGGTGCCGGTGGGTGCGACGCGGGCACAGTAGTCGGCATCGACGGTGACCGTCGGGCGGGCATCGGCGAGGGTGGCCGTGATGCGCTCGTCCGGGTAGTCGGGGTCGATGGGCACATATGCGCCGCCGGCGCGCAGCACCGCGAGCAGGGCGATCACCTGGTCGGCACCACGGGGCAGCAGCAGCGCCACCAGGTCACCCGGGCGCACACCGTCGGCGATCAGTTGCGCGGCGAGCCGTTCGGAGCGCGACCCGAGCTCGGCGTAGGTCAGTGAGCCGGCGGTGTCGGTCACCGCCGTCCGGGTGGCGTGCTCGTCCGCGGCGCGGGCGAAGACCTCCCACAGGGTGGTCGCACCCCCGGCGCGCGCCGGCTCGTCGGACACCGCGGGCAACGCCGGGACGGTGTCGGCGGCGTCGGGCATCCGCAGGGCCGCCAGATGCCGTTCGGGATGTTCGACGAGCGCGCGCAGCACATACAGCGTCCGCTCGGCCAGACGCTGCGCGGTGGCATGGTCGAACAGATCGGTGGCGTACTCGAGACGCAGGCGCAGACCCGGGGTCAGCCCGACGAACTCGAAGGTCAGGTCGAACTTCGACGTCCGGGTGGGCGGGAACAGCGGGGTCGCGTCCAGACCGGCGAAGTCCGGCGCGACGATCGGGTCACGGTACTGGACCATCGTCTGGAACACCGGGTGACGGGACAGTGACCGTTCCGGGGCGAGTGCACCGACCACCTCGTCGAACGGCAGATCGGCGTGGGCATAGGCGTCCACGTCGGTCCGGCGGATGCGTCCGATCACCTCGTCGAGCGTCGGATCACCGGCGAGATCGGTCCGCAACGCCAAGGTGTTGACGAACATGCCGATGAGTTCTTCGGCGGCTGCGGTGGTCCGTCCGGCGAAGGGGGTGCCGACGACGATGTCGTCACCGGCGCCCGAGGCCGAGAGTGCCACCGCCACAGCGGCATGCACCAGCATGAACCGGGTGGTTCCGGTGGCCGCGGCCTGCCGGTCGAGGGCGGTGACCAGCTCGGCGGGCAGGTCGCGGTCGATCTGGTCGCCGCGGTGACTCGGCTCGGCCGGGCGGGGCCGGTCGACCGGTGGGCCGACCTCGTCGGCGATACCGGCCAGCTGGCCGGTCCAGAACTGGATCTGCTGGGCGGCAAGTGAATTCGGATCAGATGCGACGCCGAGCTGGTCGAGCTGCCACACCGTGTGGTCGGTGAACTGCACGGCCGGCGCCGCCACGGGCGTGCCGTGGTAGCCGGCGGCGAGCTCGTCGAACAGCCGGCCCGCCGACCACTCGTCGGCGGCGATGTGATGGACCGTGATCAGCAGGATCGCCGAGTCGGCGCCCGTGCCGCCGTCCGGACCGGTCGTATCCACGCGGACGAGGTCGGCGCGCAGGACGTGGTCGGTGGCCAGATCGTAGGGGCGCGCACCCAATTCGGTGATCAGATCGTCGACATCGGTTGCGGCCGGACGGTGTTCGGGCAGCGCCACGGTGATCCCGGACGCCTCGTCGATCACCGGCACGCCGTCGACGATCCGGGTGCGCAACACCTCGTGACGCGCCACGATCCCGGTCAGTGACGCGGCGAGCGCATCGACGTCGATGGCAGATCCCGGCCGGGCGTCGAGCCGGACGGTGAAGGCGACGGTGTACGCCGAGTCGTCGACACCGGACTGGAACAGCAACCGGCGCTGGGCCGGCGAGAGCGGGAGGGGATCGGGACGCTCGCCCGCCACCGGACGGGCCGGTGTGGCCGCGGCGATCCCGGGCGACGTGCCGCCGGGTCCGGCGGTGTCGGGGTCGGCGGGGGACAGCAGTCCGGCCAGATCGGCCAGGACGGGATGGTCGAAGACGTCGGCGATGGTGAGTCGCCGCCCGGTGGCCACGCGCAGCCGGGTGAGCATCCGGGTCGCCGAGAGCGAGTGCCCGCCGAGGTCGAAGAAGTCGTCCTCCGGTCCGGCATCACGGCCCAGCACGGCTCGCGCGGCGTCGACCACCGCACGTTCGGCGTCGGTCGCCGGGCCGCGCGACGGTGCGGCCGACGCTCGGGCCGGCTCCGGGAGGGCGCGCCGATCGACCTTGCCGCCCGGGGTCAGGGGCAGTGCCGCCAGGACGGTGACGGTGGCCGGAACCATCGCCGCGGGCAGCGAATCGGCCAGGGCCGCGGTCACCTCCGGTGCGGCGAGGTCGGCCCGGCCGCTGACATAGGCGTCGACGCGGGTGGAACCCGAGGCGTCGGTGACCGCGCGCACGGCGGCATCGCGCACACCGTCGACGGCCGCGAGCGCGGCCTCGATCTCACCGAGTTCCACTCGGACACCACGGATCTTGACCTGGCTGTCGGCACGTCCGTGCAGGATGATGCGGCCCGCGACGTCGATCTCGCCGCGGTCGCCGGTCCGGTACAGGCGCCGGCCGGCGCCCGCGGGGTCGGCGACGAAACGCGCGGCGGTCCACTCCGGGCGGCCGCGGTAGCCGCGGGCGAGCTGGGGGCCACCGACATAGATCTCGCCCGCCACACCCGTGGGCACCGGCCGCAGCAGACGGTCGAGGACGACGACGGTGGTGCCGGCGACCGGCAGGCCCACCGTGACCGGTCCGTCGACGGTCGTTCCCATGGTCACGTCACCGGCCACCTCGGACGAACCGTAGGAGTTGACCACCTCGGCGCCGGAGGCGGTGAGGATCTCCCGGGTGGCCGGGACGAGGGGTTCACCGGAGACGATCCAGCGCCGCGGAGCGTACCCGGGCGCGGCCTCGGCGACGGCCTGCGCCAGCGGCGG
>NZ_BCNF01000126.1 GCF_001485495.1 Gordonia desulfuricans NBRC 100010
TATCCGACGAGTGATGGTCCCCCAACTGGTGTGCCCGGGCCATCACCTCAGCAGGCTTCGCACCGGACAACACCTGCGCCAACAAGTCGCCTTCGAGCTCGGCCCAGGTCTCGGCATCCGGAGCCTCCCCTGCACGCAAGCCGATCTGGTTGAGCCCACGCACGATCGCATCCACATGCTCACCCGAGATCGCCCCGTCAGCAGCATGTTTCAGCGTGCGTTCCACCACCGCCGACGTCCCGATACGCTGCATCCGCGCAGCAACGGCGGGCGCCAGCCCCATCTCGATCAGCAACGCGATCGGTTTGTGCCCGTGATTCTGTGCGACCCCCAGCCTGTCGAGATGTCCGGCCCCGGCCGCGGTCAACGCATCCACGACATTCCTGATGGTGACCAGTGTCCGCATGTCCGTGAACACGTCCGGCCCGGTCGGATCGTCGTCGAAACGACAATCGATGAGTGCGTCGAGAATGGTCTCCAGTTCCCCCTGCATGTGTTCCATTGTAGCGAATGCATGTGCGAGTATCAGACGAATTGCCAAGCAGAACAATATTTGTGGATAAGTTGTGAAAGCTGTTCACCCTGGGGGTTCGGGTTCACCCGTGGGGTTGTCGGTTGTGGTTGCGGACATCGGTCTCGAACGTGACGGGGAGACGAGACGGACGCCCTCGCCGTGGCGAGGACGTCCGCGTCGATCAGATCGGGGCGCATCGGCCCCCGTTTCTCATCCCTGCGCCTGCGCTCCGGAGATCGCCGACTCGACGAGGTTGCTCTTGGCCAGTGCCGCACCGGAATTGACGGCGTCGAGCCACTCGCCGGTGGTGGCGACGGCGGCGAAGTTCGAGTGGTAGAGCACCATCAGCGTGTTGTGGAGGACCTCGGCCGACACCTTGCCTGCGTCGTTGGCCAGATGGATCGCGCCGGTGGCGTCGGAGAGGATCTCCGCCGACAACCCGCGCACCTCCGCCTCGGCCGCCGTCGCCAGGTCGCAGTTGTTGGTCATGTATCCGACCACCGTGATGGTGTCGACGTTGTTCTGCGAAAGCCATTCGGCCACATCGGTTCCGCCGAAGACGGTACCGAACTGTTTGGTCGCCAGCTTCCACTCCGGACGCACCCGCCGTTCGATCTCCGGGTGCAGTTTCCAGCCGTGCGAGCCCTCGGCGTAGACCGGGGCCTCCGCCGGAAGCGTGTGCTGCAGGGCGACGATCGGCAGGCCCTGCTCGGTCGCGGTGTCGATGGCCCGGAGGATGTTGGCCAGCGAGTCGTCGACCGGCGGGTACTGGACCTGCATGGGCGGCTGGAAGTACTCGTTCTGGACGTCGACGATCACCAGTGCTCGGCGGGGTGCGGTCATCGGAGTTCCTTTCGGCAGGGGCTCGTCTTCGGGCCCGTGTGAGCAGTCTGCGGCGGTATCGTCGTCCCCAGAAGTGGCACGAATGCCGATTTCCGATGAGATTGCGCCACGGAGGTGAACCGATGCACATCGCGATCTATGTCTTCGACGGCGTCAGCATGTTTCACGTCGCCGCACCGCAGATGGTGTTCCGCGACGCCGCCGATCTCGCCCCCGACACCGGGGACTGGCGCATCACCCTGTGGTCGACGACGCCCGACGCCGTGTCCTTTGCCGAGGGGCACGGGCTCACCGGGGTGTCGGGACCCGAGGCGATCACCGACGCCGACATCCTGATCATCCCGTCGTGGCCCGACCACTGGCCCGAACCCGACGCCGATCTCACCGCGCTGATCTGCGCGGCCCATGCGCGCGGCGCCGTCGTCGCGGGTCTGTGTTTCGGCGCGGTGGCCGTCGCCGACACCGGCATCCTGGCCGGACGGAGTGCCGTAACCCATTGGTTGGCCACCGATCTCCTCGCCCGGCGCGGACGATGCGGCAGCGTCGACGACTCGGTGCTCTACATCGATCACGGCGATGTGATCACCTCCGCCGGGACCGTCTCGTCGATCGACGCGTGCCTGCACCTAATCCGGCGTCTCCGCGGGACCGACCTCGCGAACCGCGTCGCCCGCCGGATGGTGGTGGCCCCGCATCGCGACGGCGGGCAGGCGCAGTACATCGAGCGACCACTGCCCGAGACCGGGAACCCGACGTCGGTCAGTGCCGTGCTCGACTGGGCGCTCACCCACCTCGACGACGACCTCGGCGTCGACCGCCTGGCGGCGCGTGCCCAGATGAGCCGCCGAACGTTCCTCCGCCACTTCCGGGAGAACACCGGCACCACGCCGGCCCGCTGGGTAGTGCAGCAACGTCTCGAGGCTGCGCGCTCACTGCTCGAGACCACCGACCACGACCTCCGCCAGATCGCCCACACCTGCGGCTTCGCCAGTGAGGTGACGTTCCGGCAGAACTTCGTCGCACGATACGGGGTCGCGCCGTCGGCGTACCGACACCGATTCCAGCCCTGACCTGTGGATGGTCAGATCGCGGGTGACTTCCGGAGCCAAACTCTATAGTCTATGTTTCATAGAGAATGGGTCGGCCAGAAGACGCCCCAGGAACAGCCAGGAGGCTCCCATGCCCACACTGTCCACCGAGGAACAGGCGATCGTCGCGACCGTGCGCGACTTCGTGGACAAGCAGGTCCGTCCGGTCGTGCGCGAGCTCGAACACGCCAACACCTATCCCGAGGACCTCATCGAGACGATGAAGGAGATGGGCATCTACGGCCTGGCCATCCCCGAGCCGTACGGGTTCGCCCAGGTGTCGATGCCCTGCTACGCCCAGGTCACCGAGGAACTCGCCCGCGGTTGGATGAGTCTGGCCGGGGCGATGGGCGGCCACACCGTCGTCGCCAAGCTGATCCTGACCTTCGGTACCGAAGAGCAGAAGCAGAAGTATCTGCCCCGGATGGCCACCGGCGAACTGCGCGCCACCATGGCGCTGACCGAACCCGGCGGCGGCTCGGACCTGCAGAAAATGAAGACCCACGCACGTCGCGAGGGTGACGGGTACGTGATAAACGGGTCCAAGACCTGGATCTCCAATGCGCGCAAGTCCGGCCTGGTCGCGCTGATGTGCAAGACCGACCCCGCCGCCGAACCCGCCCACACGGGTGTGTCGATCCTGCTGGTCGAGAAGGTCCCCGGCTTCACCGTCTCGAAGGATCTCCCCAAACTCGGCTACAAGGGCGTGGAGAGCTGCGAGCTGAACTTCGTCGACGCCCGCGTCCCCGCCGACGCGGTGCTCGGCGGCACCGAGGGCAAGGGATTCGCCCAGATGATGAAGGGGCTGGAAACCGGCCGCATCCAGGTGGCCGCCCGCGCCACCGGCGTCGCCCGCGCGGCCTTCGACGACGCGCTGCGTTACGCCCAGGAACGGGAGAGCTTCGGCCGGCCGATCTGGCAGCACCAGGCGGTCGGCAACATGCTGGCCACCATGGGCACCAAACTCGCCGCCGCCCGCAGCCTGCTCCTGGACGCCGCCGCACGCCTGGACTCCGGTGAGCGCTGCGACATGGAGGCCGGCATGGCCAAACTGTTCGCCTCGGAGACCGCCATGGAGATCGCCCTCGACGCCGTCCGGATCCATGGCGGCTACGGATACTCCACCGAATACGATGTGGAACGGTACTTCCGCGATGCCCCGCTGATGATCGTCGGCGAAGGCACCAATGAGATCCAGCAGAACGTGATCGCCAAACAGCTCGTCAAGCGCGGCGGGCTCGATCTCTGAGAGGACTGTCGTGACGAACACCCCACCGACGCTGGGCGATCACATCGCCGGCTGGAACCCCGAACCCACCGTCGAGACCGACCGGCTCGATCCGGCGCAGGCCACCCGCCTCGCGCGCACCCTCGACCTCCCCGACACCTTCGCCGACGGTGACGCGCTGCCGCTGCCGTGGCACTGGATCTACTTCTCCGAGTGGCCGGCGACCGCCGCACTCGGGGCCGACGGCCATCCCGCCGAGGGGCATTCCCTGCCACCGATCCCCGACCGCCGACGGATGTTCGCCGGGTCGCGGATGACCTCCACCGCGCCGTTGCGCCTCGGTGTCCGAACCGAGAAGCGCTCGGCGATCACGAACATCGCCGAGAAGCACGGCCGTACCGGCGACCTGCTGTTCGTCACCGTCACCACCACCTATGTCCAGGACGGCACGACGCTGCTCTCCGAGGAGCAGGATCTGGTGTACCGCAGCGACTCCGGGCACACGACGACATTCGAGCGGCCGGCCGCCGAGCTCGCCCCGGCCACCGCTGCGTGGACTGCCGAGCCCGCCCCGGCGCCGCCGACCCTGTTCCGGTATTCGGCGCTGACCTCCAACTCCCACCGCATCCACTACGACCTGCCGTATGCGAGCGAGGTGGAGGGCTATCCCGATCTCGTCGTCCACGGACCGCTGCTGGCCACCTATCTGGCCGAGCTGGCTCGCGCCAACAACGGCGGGACGTCGTTGCGCACCTTCTCGTTTCGACTTCAACGTCCACTGTTCGCCGGCGATCGGTTCCGCGTCGAGGGCGCCCCGGGGGACGACGGCATCGTCACATTGCAGGTGATCACGGGCGACGGCACGGTGCACGTCTCCGGAAAGGGAGAGTTCTGATGACCACGACGGCTGCGCCCACCGCGCAGATCCTTTCCACCGCACGGACATTCCTGTTCGTTCCGGGCAACCGGCCGGAACGGTTCGACAAGGCCGCCGGCGCCGGTGCCGACGTGGTGATCATCGACCTCGAGGACGCCGTCTCCCCCGACGACAAGCCGGCCGCCCGTGCGCACATCGCCGAGTGGTTCGGTGCAGGCAATTCCGCGGTGATCCGGATCAACGCCGCCGGAACCCCGTGGCATGACGACGATGTCGCTCTTGCGCAACGGCTCTCGGCGCCGGTGGTGCTGGCCAAGGCCCAGTTCCCCGACGAGGTGGCCGCGGTGGCGGCCGCCACCGGTGCGCCGGTGATCCCGCTGGTCGAGACCGCACGCGGAATCCTCACCACCCCGGCCATCGCCGACCTCGACGGTGTGGTGCGCATCGCCTTCGGTGCGATCGACTTCGCCGTGCAGGTGGGAGCCGACCCGGAAGACCGTGAGGCACTGCTGTTCGCACGGTCGACCCTGGCCACGGCATCGGCCGCGGCCGGGATCGGTGCGCCTGTCGACGGGGTCACCACCGCGTTGCGCGACACCGACAAACTCGTCGACGACGTGACCTATGCCGCCCGGATCGGGTTGACCGGCAAACTGTGCATCCATCCGGCGCAGGTCGCCACCGTACACACCTGCCTGGCCCCATCCGAGGAGGAGATCGCCTGGGCGCGTTCGATTCTGGACGCGGCATCGTCGGACTCGTCGGCGGTGGCGGTCGACGGACACATGGTGGATTCGCCGGTCGTCGCACGCGCCGAGCGGATCGTCGCCGCGATCACCTCAGCGTAGCCGGACCGATCACTTCCCAGTCGTCGTGCTTGGGCTCGATCAGGTCGCCGGAGGAACGTCCCCGTGCGTGCCTGATCACCCAGGGCAGCAGGTGATTACATCCGAAGGTGACGGCATCCCATGGCCGGGGCGACGCCTCGGCAGGCGGATGGGTCACGTCCGAGGTCACCTCGAGCACCGTGGCGAGCACCTCGGCGGCGACCCGGCGGTGCCCCTGCGGATTCAGGTGGATCCGATCCGACGACCAGTAGCCCGGATGGGCAAGCGCGGTGGTGTTGAACAGGTCCACGAAGGTCACGTCATGGCGCTGTGCCAGGTCGGCGAGTACCGCCGTGTACTGCGCGCCGCGGACACCGACAGCCGACCCGAACGGCAACCGCGACGACGGGTCGGGCCCACTGAGCAGCACCAGCCGCACCCCGGCCGCGGCACAGGCGCCGATCGCCTCCTCGGTCCGCTCACCGAGCGTGCCGACGTCGAAGTTCGGGCGGAGCATGTCGTTGCCGCCACCGTTGAACGTGACGAGCGTCGGCGGCGGGTCGAGGTTCAGCACGGTCGGCAGCTGGTCGTCGACGATGGGATCCAGCAGCCGTCCCCGGATCGCGACGTTGGCATAGCCGATCGGTGTGCGGAGCGTGTTCGCGATCCCCTCCGCCACGAGATCGGCCCAGCCCCGCATCTGGCCGTTCGGTCGCGGGTCGCCGACACCCTCGGTGAAGCTGTCGCCGACAGCGGCGTAGCGGAACGGCACGGTCTCCGCGACCGGCGACGTGTCCGCCACCGGTCGTCCTGATCGATCACGCATCGACTCTCCCTCGGGATCGGTGGCGGTAGAACGTATTCCGGCGTTCGGGCCGGCTCCTCGGTCGCCCACGGTCAGGCCGCATCCGCGATCGCGGCCTCGAACCAGTTGGAGAACTCGCACGCCAGATGCCAGCGGTGGCCACGGACCACGCTGCCGGGCACGGTCAGCGGGAACTCCACCAGGACCCGTGCGTGGACGCCGTCGGAAGTGTCGCGGAACTGGTGGCGGACACCTCCGATGGCCGTACCGTCCGATCCGCGGGCGACACCGTCGAGCCGGTCCGGGAACTGCACGTCGACAGGTGTGGTGAGCGAGGAGACATCGTCGTAGTCGATGTCGAACAACGCCGCGAACGGGCTGCCGCCGTTGGTCTCGAGCACCTGCTGGGTGCCGTTGTACATCCGCAGCACGAAGTGGTCGGGGCAGGCCCGCAGCAGCGCCGCCTCGTCGGAGGCGATGGTGATCGCGGTGAACCACTCGGTGAACTGGTGCGCCGAGCCGCCCGGCACGAACAGCTCGGTGACACTCCGGCGCCGACGGCCCGAGATCTTCGCCAGTCGCCCCATCGCGTCGGCGATGGTGGTGTCACGACCGAGGCGCCGCAGCAGTTCGTCGCTGCCGAGTTCCTGTTTGGTGTGCAGCCAGGCTTCGCGCCGCTCGGCGATGGGCGCCGGGGCCGGGGCACCGACGCCAACTTTTCCGGCCGCGGCGTCGATACGCTCGTCCTCCCAGGCGAGCACATCGGCTCGCGGGAACATCTCGCGGCCGATCTTGGCGACGATTGCCAACTCCGGGACTGACATATCCATACCTAACGCTAGGTCGCCTTTCGTTAATGGACGGTAGCCCAGGTCCCGAGAGTCGTCAACGGGCGTGCCGACGTCGGGCGCGACCGGCACCCTGCGATGCTGGTGATCGTGCCGGAGCCCAATCCCCCCTCCTCCACCGCGGCGTCCGGGCCTGCATCATCCGGGCCTGCATCACCGGCTCCGCCCCGGCGGCGCCCGGGCGGACGGTCGGCGCGGGTGCAGGACGCCGTCGCCACGGCCGCACTGGACCAGCTGCTCGAGCACGGACTCCCGGGCCTGACCATCCGCGGCGTCGCCCAGGCCGCGGGGGTCGCGGAGACCACCGTCTACCGGCGATGGCCGAGTACCAATCACCTCGCCGCCGCCGCGCTGCTGAAGCTCGCCGACGACGACAACCCGCTACCCGACACCGGGTCACTCGAGAACGACCTGCGAGAGCTCCTCGAACAGGTCGTCGCGCTGCTGAGCCGCCGCGAGGTGATGCGGGTGGTCCGCGGTGCGGCCGCGATGGACGACGACGACCCCACCGTCGCCGCCGCCAAGGACGCCTTCTTCTCCCGGCGGTTCGCCAACTCCACCCTGATCGTCAAGCGGGCGATCGCACGGGGCGAGCTCCCCGCCGGCACCGATGCGTTCAGACTGATCGAAACCCTGGTGGCGCCCGCCTATCTCCGCGCGATCCTCGTGGATCGCCCGCTCGACGACGAACTCGTCGACACCTGCGTGCGATTCGCGATCGCCGGTGCACGCGCCGAGCCCGGAACGGTGAACCCGCCCCAGCCCTGATGCAGATTCTCCGCCTGCCCCTACTCCCCGCGACGATGCTCGGCGAGGAGTTGCCCGGCCTTGCGGACGTGATCGGTCATCGAGCCACGGGCGCCGTCGGGATCCCGGACCCGCAGGCTGTCGAGGATGGCACGATGATCGTGCGCCGACGCCTCCGGCCATCCCTGCACCGAGGCGAAGAACCGTCGCGGCGCATAACCCAACGAGGACTTGATCATCCACGACAGCTTGGGGGAACCGGCGGCCCGATAGATGGTGCGGTGGAACTCGTGGTTGAGCCGTTCCACCTCGTCGCCGTCGGCAGCTGCGGCCGCGGTCTCGAGTTGTTCCTGAAGCTGCTCGAGTCGCGCGAGATCGTCGTCGGAGAGCCGGGGCGTGGCGCGTGCGGTGAGTTCCCCGGCGAGCAGTGCCTGCCCGGCGAAGACGTCCTCGATGTCGTCCCCGCTCAGCGGTGCCACCACGAATCCACGACGCGGTTCCACCCGCAGCAGTCCCTCGCTCTGCAACGAGAGCAGCCCCTCGCGCGACGGTGTCGCCGACACCCCGAGTTCGTCGGCCACGTTCTCCGGGCGGATGAACTCCCCCGGCTTCAGCTGCCCGGACACGATCAGCTCGCGGACGTACTCCGACACCTCGTCGGACAGCCGTGGGCGTCGTCGGACGGTGCGCGGCGCCCGCGCCCCGGACTTGCGGACCATAGTCTATAGAGTAGTGCAGGGCCTACAGTGAACACCGATGACCACACACCGACTTCCCGAGGCCGAGGAGCCCGGGCGTCGGGAACCCGTCGAGCAACGCGGCATGTTCGCATCGTTCCGGGTCCGTAACTATCGCCTCTATTTCGCCGGTCAGACACTCTCACTGGTCGGCACCTGGATGCAGGCGACCGCGCAGGCATGGCTGGTCCTCACCCTCAGCGACTCCGCGGCGGTCCTCGGCCTGATCGTCGCCCTGCAGGCGCTGCCCATCCTGCTCTTCGGCCCATACGCCGGAGTCCTCGCCGACCGCCTCGATCGCCGGCGCACGATGATCGTGCTGCAGTCGGCGATGGGCGTGCTGGCGGTGATCCTGGCCGTCCTGGCACTCGGCGGCTGGGTACAGGTCTGGCATGTCGGTGTCCTCGCCGTCCTCCTCGGACTCGGCAACGCCTTCGAGAATCCCGCCCGGCAGGCCTTTCTGCACCAGATCGTCGGCAACGACCTGATCCGCAACGCCGTCACGCTCAACTCCGTCATGGTCAACGCCGCCCGCGCGGTGGGCCCGGCCGTCGCCGGCGTGGTGCTCGCCGCGGTCGGCGCCGGCTGGTGCTTCGCGATCAACGCGGCCAGCTTCGTCGCCGTCGTCATCTCCCTGGTGAGTCTGCGGACCGACGAGATCACCCCGGAGACACCGATCACCCGAGCCCGCGGACAACTTCGTGAGGGTTTCGCCTACGTCGCGCGGGAACCGCTGCTGTGGGTGCCGCTGGCGATGATGGGCGTGGTGGGCACCCTGGCCTACGAGTTCCAGGTGTCACTGCCCGCCGCCGCCAAGGACGCCTTCGACGGCGGACCCCAGGCATTCGGGTTCATGACCGCGTCGATGGGGGTCGGCGCGGTGGTCGGCGGACTGATCGTCGCCGCCCGCGGCACCATCGGATTGCGCACACTCACCCTCGCCGCGGTGGGCTTCGGCATCACCATCACGATCACCGCCGTCGTCCCCGAGCTGTGGATGGCGATCGTGGCACTGTTCTTCACCGGCTGGCTCAGCGTGTCGTTCCTCTCCACCGGCAACGCCACCCTGCAACTCAACTCCGAACCACAGATGCGGGGACGGGTGATGGCACTGTGGTCGGTGGCGTTCATGGGGTCGACGCCGATCGGTGGTCCCATCATCGGCTGGATCTCCGAGGCGGCCGGGGCCCGCATCGGCCTCGCGGTTGGAGCCGCGGCCTGTTTCGTGGCCGCCGTGGTGGGTCTGATCGGGTGGCGCGCCACCGCCCGACGACGCCCCGTCGCACGCCTGCAGGCCACCGACGACGTCCGAGGAGACCCCCGATGAACCCCTCGACGGGGCCTGTCTGATTTCAGGGCTCACAGGAATGCGGAGTAGCCTGCCTACCCGAACCCGCGCGGCACCATATCGCGCCGGAACACACCGGACGGAGGAAGACCGATCGTCACCGAACAGCCCTCGGCCGGTACATCGTCACCGCAGGCACCGAAATCGTTGGATACACCCGAACAGGACATGACGCACGCCACCGCGGCGGACGCCACCCCGGCGCCACCGGCGAAGAAGAAGGACAAGCACCTCTACCAGATCGACCTCGTCCGGTTGGTCACCTTCGGTGGGGTCATCCTCGACCACGTGATGCTCAGCGTCACCGCCCCCACCAACGTGGCCGCGGGCGCGATCGAGATGTTCCTGCGCTACACCCGGTACGGGTTCTTCGCGCTCACCGGCTTCGTCCTGACCTACCAGTACCGCAAGCGCGACCTCAAGGCGACCGAGTTCTGGCGCCGACGCTACAAGCTGATCGGCCTGCCGTTCGTCACCTGGAGCCTGTTCTACTGGTTCTACACGCGGTACAAGTTCGGCGGCGTCGACGCGATCACCAACGCGTGGAACAGCTTCGACGCGGTGGAACGCTCGGTCAAGAGCATCGTCTACGACCTGATCACCGGTCACGCCGCCTACCACCTGTACTTCTTGTCGGTGAGCATGCAGATCTATCTGGTGTTCCCGCTGGTGCTGTGGGTGCTCAAGCGGACGTGGGGCCACCACCGGTATCTGCTCGCGATCAGCTTCATCATCCAGATGACGGTGATGTACATGATGGTGCGGCCGCCGCTGTCGTTCCTCACCTGGGGCATCCAGGGAGAGATCTGGAGCCACCTGGTCGTCACGATCATCCCGTACCAGTTCTTCATCTTCGCCGGCTGTGTGGCGGCCATGCACTTCGAGGCATTCCAGGGATTCATCAAGCGCTGGCGCTGGCAGCTGATCGCCGGCGGCCTGGTGGTCATGCTCGCGACCTGGCTGTACTACCTGTACACCGTCGACCAGGGCGAGGACCTGTTCCGCGCGACCAACGTGTTCATGCTCCACAACATGTGGGCCTTCATCGCGATCATCATCATCCTGTACGCGCTGGGCACCATCTGGCAGGAACGTCGTACCCCCGGGTCGATCCCCGACCGCCTGATGCGGACCGCATCGGACCGTTCGTTCGGCATCTACCTGGCGCATGCACTGGCGTTGTACGCGCTGCTGCCCCAGGTCGCCACCACCTCGCTACCCGCCGTGCCGCGTGTGATCATCGCCTACCTGGCGACCGTGGCGCTCACCGTGTTCATCGTCGAGACCCTGCGTCGCAGCCCGATCAGCCTGATCACGACCGGACGCAACCGCATCGACTGGCGCATACAGAACGCCGGGCGGTCGACCGCCGTCGGCCTGATGGGCATCGTCATCGGCGTGATCGTGCGCCTCGGCTTCGAGATGTGGGCCGGCAACCTGATCGCCGCCACCGGCGCCTTCCTGGTGTTCTCGATGGCGCTCGTCTACTGGCGCCAGGT
Source organism: Gordonia desulfuricans NBRC 100010 (assembly GCF_001485495.1). GTDB lineage: Bacteria > Actinomycetota > Actinomycetes > Mycobacteriales > Mycobacteriaceae > Gordonia > Gordonia desulfuricans. The sequence goes on from NZ_BCNF01000126.1 coordinate 11,362, forward strand.
GCGCGAGGGCAAGGTCGCCGAAGAGACCGTGTGACCGTGGTCGGGTGCCGGGTCTGATCCGGCACCCGGCGTATCCCGCCTGGGGTCACCACTCGAACTCGGCCGGCGGAGATTTCGACACGCCTCGTCGCTACGCTCCTCGTCGGCTCAATCACCGGGGGTCACGCCACATCGCCAAGGTTGCCCATCGGCTCGATCATCGGGGTGTCACGCCACGTCACCAGCGCTGCTCATCGGCTCGAACACCGGGGCGCCACGCCTCGTCGCTACGCTCCTCGTCGGATCAATCACCGGAGCGTCCGTCGCTACGCTCCGTCTCAGCGCAGGGCGTCGATGACCAGACTCGCGACACCCGATTTGCCGGCGTCGTTCGGGTGATACGGGATGGGTAGCTCGAAGCCGTTGAGCCACGGGTCGGACGCGCACACGGTGTGTCCGGTCGCGGCGGGTGCGGTGCGCACCAACTGCGATCCCGATGACTCGGCCGCACGCGCGGTGGCCGCGGCGAGTTCGTCGTACACGCGGACGGTGGCGGCGAGTTCCTCCGGCTTCAACGGCAGCAGCGGGCACGCGCGCTCGCCGGCGAGGACAACCGGCGGGTAGTCGACGAACACGACGCGCGCATGCGGGGCGCGCGCCTTGACCGCCAGCGCCGTCTCGTACATCGCCCACTCGGCCTCGGCGAAGCGCTCCGGGCCCGGTTCGGCGATCGGATGACCGAGCGCGCAGGTGCGGGCGGCGACCTCCTTGGCCACCGCCGGTGTCACGTTGCGGCAGCTCATCGCGAGCAGACGCTGCACATAGCCGACGTCGTTGCCGCCGGTGGTGATGGTGACCAGCGATGTGTCGGGGGTGACGGCGTCGATCTGCGGTCGTGCGGTGAATCGTTGGGGTACCGACAGGATGTTGCGTGTGGTGGCACCCGAACAGGTCGCGTCGATCAGCGTCATGCCCAGTGCGCCGGCCACCTGGTGCGGGTAGTTGTCGGAGGTGCGCAGGCATCGGTTCGACAGCGACTCCGGTCCGTCCGGACCGGCCGCGTACGAACTGCCCAGTGCCACATACTTCGCCGGGGCCGGCGCCGGTGTGGTCGGCAGGTCGTCGTGCTGGGACGCGGCGACGGTGGACACCGGACCGGCGACGGCATGCTGCACGCTCGCACTCCCCGGGAGTACGACGACGGCCGCGACGGCCAAAGCAGCGAGGGCCGTCGCGCCACGGTAGAAGAGTGCGCGCGACATAACCGTCCCAGTCTCACATATCCGGATGCCCCGAGGGCGGATCCGTGGTGTCGGGTCCACCACGTGTTGGCTCCAGCTCCACTCCGAAGATCTCGGGCAGGTCGGCTGAGACGGTGTCGGTGAACACCGGGTCGCGCTTGTCGAGGAACGCCGTCACCCCCTCGGCCACGTCGGGCATGGTGCCGCGGAAGTAGATCGCCGCCGAGTCGGCACGGTGTGCGTCCCACGGGCTCGGCGCTCCGGCCATCTGCCACAACAGTTGTCGGGTCAGCGCCACCGACACCGCAGCGGTCCCGCGGGTCATCTCACGGGCGGTCGCGATCGCCGTCGGCAGCACCTGCTCGGGCGGCACCACCTGCTGCACCAGTCCCGCCTCGAGTGCCTCCGACGCCGGGACCATCTGTCCGCCCATCGTCCAGCGCAGCGCTGTCGGCAGCCCGACCAGACGCGGCAGGAACCAGCTCGAGCAGGCCGCGGGGACCAGTCCCCGGCGGGTGAAGACGAAGCCGAATCGGGCGTTCTCGGAGGCGATCCGGGCATCGGCGGGCAGGGTCATGGTGACACCGACACCAGCCGACGGACCGTTGATCGCCATCACCACCGGTTTGAGGGATTCGAAGATGCGCAGGGTCAGGCGGCCACCCTCGTCGCGCGGCACACCACCATCGGAGTCGAGCTCGAAGGTGGACGCGCCGGCACCCAGGTCGGCACCGGCACAGAATGCTCGTCCGGCCCCGGTGAACACCACGGCGCGCACCGCGTCGTCGGCGTCGATCTCGTCGAGTGCGGTGCGGATCTCCGCACCCATCTCGGTGGTGAAGGCGTTGAGCCGATCCGGGCGGTTCAGGGTGATGATCGCGATCTCGTCGTCACGGTCGACGCTGATGACCCGTCCGGTGTCTGCCATCGATGCTCCTCTGCCACAAGCGGTTCTCGGACTCGATGGTAACCACCGTCACATCCGCCCCGATCATCGCGGCAACCCGGCAACCCGACGTCCGGCACCGACCGGGCGCGGAGATCGGCAGACCCTTTCCACACCGAGACGCCCGCCGCATCCGGGTGGATGCGGCGGGCGTCGTCGGGTCAATCAGGTTGTCCGTCAGCCCACGTCGGCGCTGCCGTCACCGGCCTTGCTGAGCTCGACCGGTGCGTCGGGCACCTCGCGCGGCTTCTCCGAGCCGACGAAGGTGAACTTGGCGCCGTCACCGTCGCCCTCGCCGTCCCAGTCCTCGACGTCGACCAGCACGATCTGACCGGGGGTCAGCTCGTTGAACAGGATCTTCTCGGAGAGCTGATCCTCGATCTCACGCTGGATGGTGCGACGCAGCGGACGGGCGCCGAGCACCGGATCGAAGCCGCGCCGCGCGAGCAGCGCCTTGGCCTTCTCGGTGAGCTCGATGTCCATGTCCTTGTTCTTCAACTGCTTCTCGACACGGGCGATCATCAGATCGACCATCTCGATGATCTCGTCCTTCGTGAGCTGGTGGAACACGATGACGTCGTCGATACGGTTGAGGAACTCGGGCCGGAAGTGCTTCTTGAGCTCGTCGTTGACCTTGAGCTTCATCCGCTCGTAGTTCGACTGCGTGTCGTCGCCCTTGCTGAAGCCCAGTCCCACGGCCTTCGAGATGTCGGAGGTACCGAGGTTCGAGGTGAAGATCAGGACGGTGTTCTTGAAGTCCACCGTGCGGCCCTGACCGTCGGTCAGGCGACCGTCCTCGAGGACCTGCAACAGGGTGTTGTAGATCTCCGAGTGGGCCTTCTCGATCTCGTCGAACAGCACCACCGAGAACGGCTTGCGGCGCACCTTCTCGGTGAGCTGGCCGCCCTCTTCGTAACCGACGTACCCGGGAGGGGCACCGAACAGACGCGACGCGGTGAAGCGGTCGTGGAACTCGCCCATGTCGATCTGGATGAGCGCGTCGTCCTCGCCGAACAGGAAGTTGGCGAGTGCCTTGGACAGCTCGGTCTTACCGACACCGGACGGGCCGGCGAAGATGAACGAGCCGGACGGGCGACGCGGGTCCTTCAGACCGGCGCGGGTGCGGCGGATGGCCTTGGAGACGGCCTTGACCGCGTCCTCCTGGCCGATGATCCGCTTGTGCAGCTCCTCCTCCATACGGAGCAGACGGGTGGTCTCCTCCTCGGTGAGCTTGAACACGGGGATACCGGTCCAGTTGCCGAGCACCTCGGCGATCTGCTCGTCGTCGACCTCGGCCACGATGTCCAGATCACCACTGCGCCACTGCTTTTCACGCTCAGCGCGCTCGGCGACGAGCTGCTTCTCCTTGTCGCGCAGCCCGGCGGCCTTCTCGAAGTCCTGCGCGTCTATCGCGGACTCCTTCTCCTTGCGGGCGTCGGCGATCCGCTCGTCGAACTCGCGCAGGTCTGGCGGCGCGGTCATCCGGCGGATGCGCATGCGCGCGCCGGCCTCGTCGATCAGGTCGATCGCCTTGTCCGGCAGGAACCGGTCGTTGATGTAGCGGTCGGCGAGGGTGGCCGCCGCGACGAGTGCACCGTCGGTGATGGACACGCGGTGGTGGCTCTCGTACCGGTCGCGCAGACCCTTGAGGATCTCGATGGTGTGCTCCACCGACGGCTCGCCCACCTGCACCGGCTGGAAGCGTCGCTCGAGGGCGGCGTCCTTCTCGATGTACTTGCGGTACTCGTCGAGGGTGGTGGCACCGATGGTCTGCAGCTCGCCACGGGCCAGCTTCGGCTTGAGGATGCTCGCGGCGTCGATCGCGCCCTCGGCGGCACCTGCGCCGACGAGCGTGTGCAGCTCGTCGATGAACAGGATGATGTCGCCGCGGGTGTTGATCTCCTTGAGCACCTTCTTCAGGCGCTCCTCGAAGTCACCGCGGTAGCGGCTGCCCGCGACCAGTGAACCGAGGTCGAGGGTGTAGAGCTGCTTGTCCTTGAGCGTCTCGGGGACCTGGCCGTTGACGATGGCCTGTGCGAGGCCCTCGACGACGGCGGTCTTGCCGACGCCCGGCTCACCGATCAGCACCGGGTTGTTCTTGGTGCGTCGAGACAGCACCTGCATGACCCGTTCGATCTCTTTTTCCCGGCCGATGACCGGGTCGAGTTTGCCCTCGGCCGCGGCGGCGGTCAGATTTCTGCCGAACTGGTCGAGGACCAGCGAGGTCGACGGGGTGCCCGCCTCGGTGGAGCGGCCACCGGTGCCGGCCTCCTGCGGCTCCTTGCCCTGGTACCCCGACAGCAGCTGGATGACCTGCTGGCGGACCCGGTTGAGGTCGGCGCCGAGCTTGACCAGCACCTGTGCGGCCACGCCCTCGCCCTCGCGGATGAGGCCGAGCAGGATGTGCTCGGTGCCGATGTAGTTGTGGCCGAGCTGCAGCGCCTCGCGCAGCGACAGCTCGAGGACCTTCTTGGCCCGAGGGGTGAACGGGATGTGCCCGCTCGGTGCCTGCTGGCCCTGACCGATGATCTCCTCGACCTGGCTGCGAACGCCTTCCAGGGAGATGCCGAGCGACTCGAGTGCCTTCGCGGCGACACCCTCACCCTCGTGGATCAGGCCGAGCAGGATGTGCTCGGTGCCGATGTAGTTGTGGTTGAGCATCCGCGCCTCTTCTTGGGCGAGCACGACAACCCGTCGAGCGCGGTCGGTGAACCGTTCGAACATTGTTCTCCCTCATTTCGCTGTCGCCCAGGTCGTCATGCTCTCCCGGTACCCCGGGAACCGGACCACGATGGCGACCATCGTGGCGGTGTCGGGTACACGACGACCGTCCTGCTTCCACTCTAGTGGTCGCATGGAGTGCACCTACAGTTAACGCCCGCCCCGGTTGTGGGTGAATCGGGGGACGTTCGGGCATCGAGATGTACAACAGCCCAGCGTCCGGGCCTGTTCCGGGTTCGCTACGCCGTGAGCGAACGGGCACGTCGGGGGCCGCAGGACCCTGTTTTCGCGTCGTCCACCGGCAGGATGGGTCGATTCGTGGACTTCTGCGCGAACCGTCCGTAGCTTTCGTGACGAGCGTTCGTCAGTGACCGGGATCAGACCATCGGAGTCCACCATGGGTTCACCACTCGTCGCCCACCTTCGGTCCGGGACCGTCGAGTACCGCGTCACCGGCCCCGAGTCGTCGCCGCACCCGCCGGTGCTGTTCGTGCACGGCGTGGCGGTCGACGGACGGATGTGGGAACCGGTCGCCGCCCTGCTCGCCGCCGCCGGATATCGCAGCGTGCTCCCGACCCTGCCGCTCGGCGCCCACCACATCCCGTGGGGTCCGGCGCACGACCGCTCCCCGCGCGGGGCGGCGGCACTCGTGCGCGAGCTGGTCACCGAACTCGGACTCACCGACGCCACCCTCGTCGGCTGTGACACCGGTGGCGCCATCTGCCAGTTCGCCCTCGACGCCGACCCGGACTTCGTCGGCCGGGTGGTGTTCACCAACTGCGACGCCTTCGACCAGTTCCCGCCGCAGCCGTTCCGGCTGATCTTCGCCCTGCTCCGTCGACGGCGGCTGCTCCGTCCGCTGATCGCCGGCCCATGCAGGTGCGCGCCCTGCGCCACTCCCCGATCTGCCTGGGTCTGCTCGTGACGAACCCCGACGCCGAGTACACCCGCTCGGTGTTCGAGCCGCTGCGCACCGACCCCGCGATCCGCGACGACTTCGTCGCCTTCCTCGACGCGATCGACCGCACCGAACTGGCCGGCACCACTCCCCGGCTGTCCCGGCTGACCATCCCGGTGTCGGTGGTGTGGGGCGCCGACGACAAGGCCTTCCGGCCGGCGCTGGGCCGTCGCCTCGCCGCCGTCTTCAGCCAGGCGACGTTCACCGCGGTGCGCGGCGCGCGCACCTTTGTCGCACTCGATCGGCCGCAGGCCGTCGTCGACGCCGTCGTGGCCGGTGCCTAGACCCGCCGATCCCGAACCCGGCCGGCGGCGGCGCCGAAATATTTTCTGCCCGACCCGCGTCGGGTTCCCGCGTCCGGGAACGACGATGAAGGTGTGAGCGGCCTAGAATCCGAAGGCACCGAGACCCGCGGCACGGGGGACGCCCCCGTGGGCCGCGGTGCGGGGGCTCGTGGCGGACAGGCCTTGTTGGATGTCTACGACGACGCCCTGCCCGCGGTGTTCGGCTATGTGTACCGCCGCTGTCCGGATCGTCGGGTCGCCGAGGACGTGACCTCGGAGACGTTCCTCGCCGCCCTGGACACGGTGCGGCGTGATCCGACCCTCACCCCCGGTGTCGCGTGGTTGATCGGGGTGGCCCGACACAAACTCGCCGACCACTGGCGCCGGGTCCAGCGCACCCCGGAACCGGTCGACGAACTCCCCGACCCACCGCCGGACGGTGACGAGTGGGACATCCACCTCGACCGGATACTCGCCCACCACACCCTCGCGCAGCTCACGCCCGTCCATCGGGCGGTGCTGACCCTGCGCTACGTCGACGATCTGCCGGTCGCCGAGTGCGCCGCCGCACTCGACCGCGGGGTGGGGGCCACCGAGGCACTGCTCACCCGGGCCAAGCGGGCCTTCCGCGCGGCCTACCCCGATCGGTCGGTCGGGATCGGCCGGGAAGGAAGTCGCGCATGAACCCGCACGACCGGACCGGCGCCGGTACACCGTACGACGCGTTCACCGCACTGCGCGCAACCGATTCCGCCGACCATCCCATCCCGCTGGCACCCGACCCCGACTTCGCCCGCCGACTGCGCGAGCGACTCGAACGCGGCGCCCGGCTACCCGAAGGAGTCATCGTGGACACCACCGCCCTCGAACACGAACTGTCCAGCACCGCAACCGAACCCGCTGCCACCACCCCGGTGGTCGAGCGGCCCGGCGCACTGCCGTATCTGGCCGTCGCCGACGGCCGGGCGGCGATCGACTGGTATGTCACCCACCTCGGCGCGCACCTGCGAGGTGATCCGATCCTGATGGACGACAACCGGATCGGCCATGCCGAACTCGAGATGGGCGGTGGTGTGGTCTATCTCGCGCAGGAGTTCCCGGACATGGGTCTGCGCGCTCCGGCACCGGGGCATGTGTCGGTGAGTCTGATGCTGGCGGTCGACGACACCGACTCGGCCCTCGACCGCGCACGCCGCGGCGATGCCATCGTCAGCCGTGAACCCTACGAGGCGCACGGCACCCGGACCGCGGTGATCGTCGACCCGTTCGGGCACCGGTGGATGCTCACCGGACCGATGCTGTCGGCCGCACCCGATCCGGATCGAATCCATGTGGGCGACATCGGATTCGTCTCCGTCCAGACCCACGACGTCACGCGGGCGGCACGCTTCTACGGCGCGGTCCTCGGGTGGGAGTTCGACGCCGGTACGCGGCGGGTGACCAATGCGGCGCATCCGCTGGCCATCGTCCACACCGACGGCCCGCAGACGGTGTTCTGCGCCTATGCCGTCGACGATCTCGACGCCGCACGCACCGCCGTCGAACGGGCCGGAGGGCGTGCCGTCGACGATCCGCACGGACTCGACGCGATCGACGATCAGGGCGTCGAATTCGCCGTCTACACACCGGAACCCGGTGACGAGCGGCCCGAGCAGCATCCCCGTGACGTCGGCGGCCTGTCGTATCTGACGGTGCACACCCCCGACTCGGCACGGTTGCGCGCGTTCTATCGGGCGGTGCTCGGCTGGACGTTCCGCCCGGGCCGGATCGAGGACGGCTGGGAGGTCGACGACGTGCATCCGCAGATCGGGATCGCCGGCGGCGCAGACGAATCGGTGGCGGTGCCGATGTGGAATGTCACCGACGTCGACACCGCGGTCGAGCGGGTTCGCGCCGCGGGCGGGACCGTGATCGACGAGCCGTCACGCCAACCCTACGGGGCGACCGCACTGTGTGCCGACGACCAGGGCGCCCGGTTCTACCTGGGCCAGCTGTTCTGACGACCCGCCGCCGACCCTAGGGACGATCCCCGCGCGCGTCGTACTCCCGGCGCGCGTGGGAGACGTCGTCGACGCGCCCCTCGACGAGTTCGATGATGGCGGTCAGCCGTCCGGCCACGTCGGCGCCGAGGTCGGTGAGCGAGTACTCCACCTTGGGCGGGATGGACTGCAACACGGTTCGGGTCACGAATCCGTCGCGTTCGAGGGTGTGCAGGGTCTGCGACAGCATGCGCTCACTGACACCGTCGACCCGTCGCCGCAGCGCACTGAAACGCAGTTCTCCCTCGGCCAGGGCGGCCAGGGCCAGTAGGCCCCACCGGCTCGTGACGTTCTGCAGGACATCACGAGAGGCACAGTTGCGGGCGAAGACGTCGGCCTCGAGGGTGTCGGCGAACTCCGGCGTCAGACCATCGCCGGATTCGGGCGACGCGGGTTCGGAAGACGAGAACTCGGCGGACATGCCCGGATTCTATGCCACCTCTGGCCGCAGTGCTACTGATTCCGGGTGTACAGCATCGTGATGGTTGCACTATACGAATAGTAAGTGAATGATTGCCGGGTAGCCGATTGTCGGCCCCACCGTTCGAGGAGGACACCATGACCACCTACGCCGTCACCGGAGCCACCGGAGCACTCGGCGGACTCGCCGTCGACGCCCTGATCGACCGCGGGGTCGCACCCGCCGACATCGTCGCCGTCGTCCGCAACACGGCGAAGGCACAGTCCCTGCAGAGCGCAGGCGTCACCGTCCGCGTCGCCGACTACACCGACCCGGCCGCCCTCCAGACCGCGCTGACCGGCGTCGATCGCCTCCTGCTGGTGTCGAGCTCGGAGGTCGGACAGCGTCTTCCGCAGCATCGCAACGTCATCGACGCGGCCGTCACCGCCGGTGTGGGCCTGATCGCCTACACCAGTCTGCTGCGCGCCGACTCCACCCCGCTGGCACTGCGCGAGGAGCACCTGGGCACCGAGAAGGCGCTCGCCGCGTCGGGCATACCCACCGTCCTGCTGCGCAACGGCTGGTACTGGGAGAACTTCCTGTCCGGAGCGCAGGCCGCACTCGAGAGCGGGGTGCTCTACGGCGCGGGCGGTGACGGCAAGATCGCCGGCGCCGCGCGGGCCGACTATGCCGGGGCCGCCGCAGCCGCACTGGTGACCGCGACCGGCGGCGAGGTCTACGAGCTCGCCGGGTCCGAGCACCTCGACTATGCGGCGATCGCCGCCGCGATCACCGAGGCCACCGGCACTGCCGTGGCCTACCAGAACCTCACCGAGGCCGACTACGCCGCCGCGCTGGAGAAGTCCGGCATCCCGGCACAGTTCGCCGGATTCCTGGCCGGCACCGACACCGGGATCACCCAGGGCGCCCTCGACTCCGAGTCGACCGCCCTGCAGACCCTGCTCGGCCGCCCGTCGACGCCGCTCGTCGAGGTCCTGCGCACCGCACTCGCCTGATCGTCCCGACCCCCGGCCGCCGTCGTCGGAGAGCAACCCTCTCCGACGGCGGCGGCCGTCCGTCATGGGTCGGCGGCAGGTCGCACACCCGAAACGGCCGATCCCTTTGATTGACTGATGGCCATGCCCACCCGGTCCGGCCGCGTCCGATCCAGCCTCCGCAGTCTCCGCGCACGCGTGCCCTTCGGGATCGGCACCGTGGCGCTCGTCCTCGCGGCCGCCCTGATCGCGACCGCAGGCGGGGTGCTGGCGATCGGTAGCCCCGACCGCCCGTCGTCGGGATACACCGCCGGTCAGCTCCGCTCGTATCCGTCGACCCCCGACACCGCCTGGACGCTCTCGTCGCAGGACCTTCCCGACTACAGCTCCGACGCCGGGATCGAGGTGGCCGGCACACATGGGGATCGGTGGCTGATCTCCTATCCGTCCGGGATCGGACGCGCCTACCTGCTGATCGAGCGCGGATCGGGTCATCCGATATGGAAGGCCCCGCTCAAGGTCGGCACCGGCAGTTGTGCGATCACCGCCGACGGCGTGGTCGGCTGCGCCGTCGACGTGACCGCGCTGCCCGATGCCTTCTATCTGGTCGACGACGACGGCACCCCCACCCGTCCGACCCCACTCGACGACACCCATTCGGTGGTCGGCGTCGGATCGTCGTTCCTGCGGATCAACCAGTCCGGGTACCGGGTCACGATGCGCACCGTCGACGGCGACGAGGTGTGGTCCCGCTCGTTCGCGGCCACGGCATCGGCGCAGGTCACCGACAACGGACTCCTGCAGATCTCGACCAACGACGCCACCGAGTTCCTCGTCGACCCGGCCACCGGACGCGACCTGCTGCACTGCTCACAGTGTTCGATCACCACCTATCCGACCGGTATCGCGGTCTCCCACGACGGACTCGACACCCGGGGGGTGGACACCTACGCGGTGAGCGACGGCACGCTGTCGCCGGAACCGACGGCACGGTCGGCGGGGCTGCGGGTGGTGCCGGGTGCGTCCACGCTGCCGGTGCTCACCGCGACCGGACAGGCACAGATGGAGGCCACCCAGGGCGAGTACGAGATCCGTGATCCCGCGCAGGGCCGCGCGCTCTGGCAGATCACCGATCCCGAGCTGTCGAAGGCCAACACCCGCCCGTGCGGCGCCTATGTCGCCTTCGCGCTCAAGGACCGGTCGCGGGCGGTGTACGCGCTCGCCGACGGCAGCCATCTCGGCAACCTGCCCGAACCCGACATCGAGTCACCGGACACCAACATCGACCAGTTGCGTTGTGTGGGGTCCACCGGCGGCTTGCTCGTCTTCGCGAACGGCGGACAGATCACGGCCTTCGATCCCGCGCGGGGCTCGGTCGCATGGGCGGAGCCGATCCTCGGCCGCGCCCGCGTCGTCGACGGGTTCGTCGTCCTCGAGCAGGGCACCACGCTGAGCATGCTGCGGCCGCACTGATCTGACCGATTCGAGCAGTTCAGAGGTACCGCAGTACCACCATGTGGCCGGTCTCACAGTCACTGGACCGGCATCACCGATGACCTGCGATGCCGCAGCGACCACTCATCTGGCTCCCAGGATTCGATAACGCCGCGATAACGGAACGGCAACGTTCACGTGTACCGTCGCCTGCGGTCCAGGTGCGCACCCATGTCCGACGCGCATCCACTCCGAGTTCCAGACATTGAGGTCGTTTCGTTGGGTAAGCATTCCAAACCCCGCATCCCGCTGCTGCAGCGCTCCCACCGCCCGCTGGCGGCCACCGCGCTGGTCCCGCTCGTCGGCGTCGTCGCCGCGGCCGCAGCAGCCACCACCGATGACGGTGCCGGACCGAGCGTCGCCGCTCCCGCCGCCACTTCGTCGGTCACCGCCCAGCCGGTCGCACAGTCGTCCTCGTCGACGCCGGCCCCGGCATCGCCCACGGCGGTGATCCCGTCCCCGGTCGCACAGACCCAGACATCCGCTCCGCCGGCCGCAGACCCGCTCCCGGCGAGCGTCACCGACGGCGACGTACCGGCGATCAACTACCGCGCCTACCGGGCGGCCGCCGACACCATCGCGCGCACCCAACCGACGTGCGGGATCGACTGGAAGCTCGTCGCCGGGATCGGCCGGGTGGAGTCCCACCATGCCAACAACGGTGACATCGCCGCGAACGGCGAGCTGAAGACCCCGATCTTCGGCCCCACCCTGGACGGCTCGCTGGCCGGCAACCAGGTGATCACCGACACCGACGGTGGCGCACTCGACGGCGACTCGGTGCACGACCGCGCCGTCGGCCCGATGCAGTTCATCCCGTCCACGTGGAAGAAGTACGCCGCCGACGGCAACGGGGACGGTGTGGCCGATCCGCAGAACATCTTCGACGCCGCACTCACCACCGCGCGCTACCTGTGCGACGGCCATCTGGACCTGCGGAATGTGGCGTCCCAGACCACCGCGGTGCTGCGCTACAACAACTCCATGACCTATGTGTCCGACGTTCTCGGCTACGCTCGCGGGTACTGAGCTCGACGGCGGGCGGCATCGTGTTCGGTGATCGACAGGCACGTCGGAGCCGCTAAGGTTGCCCAGGAGTTCATTATCGTGAACTACTTGAGGCCTCAACGGATCGGAGACACATGCGACGCCTTCTGCGGATCGCGATCCCACTCATCGGGTTGGCAGCACTGCTCATCCCGACCGGCACCGCCCAGGCCGCACCGCGCCTGGCGGTCGGCGGCGGCAGTGCCATCGTGATCGACGGCAAGGGTGCCTGCACCATGACCTCCGTCGGGCACGACCGCGCCGGACGCTTCGTCGGCATCACCGCGGGACACTGCGGCAACATCGGCTCACGCATCCAGCTCGAGAACAAGACCAGTGCCGGCACCATCGGCCGGGTCGTCGCCGTCGACAAGTCCGTCGACTACGCCGTGATCGCACTCGATTCGGCAAAGGTCTACGGGGCCCGCAACTTCGGCGGTTCGACGATCGCCCGCACCGGAGCCTTCCCGGGTCAGGGCGCCACCGTCTGCAAGTCGGGACGCACCACCGGCCACACCTGCGGCCCGGTGCTGAGCCAGACCCGCAACATCGGCTTCGGCTATGTCTGTGGCGCACCAGGCGATTCCGGTGCACCCGTGGTGCAGGGCAACCGCCTCGTCGGCATGCTGACCGGCGGCCAGTACGTCCGCATCCCGCTGACCAACTCCGAGATCGCCATCGCCTGCGCGCATCCCGCCATCCCGGTCTTCACCCCGATGGTCGCCACCAAGTGGGCCACCATCGCCGCCGCCCTCGACCGCAGCGGCGGCCCTGGCGCCGGGTTCCGCCCGATCTGACCAGACCCACCACAGCACATCAGCCGTGCGGATCTCCGTGATCCGCACGGCTTTTTGCATCGAGGGGTCCGGCGTTGGCATCTCCCCACCGGCCGAGCACACCAACGCGACCACCTCGCCGCTGGTCACCGCCCAAGGTAGGCTGCGGAGA
>NZ_BCNF01000127.1 GCF_001485495.1 Gordonia desulfuricans NBRC 100010
GAAGGGCGAGGACCCGAGTCGAAATCCCGCACGACAACCATGTCCCCCGCCACCACCCCACACCGCCGGCCATCAGAGGTTTCGACACGCCTCGTCGCTCCACTCCTCATCGGCTGAACCACCCACAGCCAGTGGCCGATCCGGCCGAGCAGCGCTCTCAGACGTCGAACATCGCCGGGACCTGTCCGGCATCGATCCGGGCGACGAATTCGGTGTGGTCTTTGGCATTGCGCTTGGCGTAGCGTGTCGCGAATCGTCCGATGGAACGGTCGAACTCGTCGGTCTTCCCCAGATAGGCGGAGATCGCCAGCGGGTCGCCCGAGCGTGCGTGACCATAGGCCAGGACGCGGGCACACACGCGACCGTAGATCGCCAGGGCGTTCTGGTCGAACACCTCGACGACGAAGGACCCCTTGGCGTCTCGGAGCTGTCGAAGATAGAAGTCACGGTGGGTGCCGTCGATTCCGGCGCCGCCGTTCCAGCCCAGGAAGATGTCGCTGACCGCCTGGGTCAGCTTCTGGCCGCGCACCACACGTTCACCTTGGTTGCCGTACTCGGGACCGTCGAGATACCGGTCGAGGACCGACCGTTGGGCTTCCTTCGCCTGCAGGATGAGAGGATCGCCCGCGTCCTTGCCCTCGAGCAGCAGCACCCATGCCTGGGTGCCGACGCTGCCCACTCCGACCACCTTGCGCGCCATCTTGACGACCCGGAACTTGTCCAGCAGCACCTGATGGTGGGGTTCCATGGTGAGCCGGAAGTCCACATACCGCGAGGCGATCTCGTCGTAGAAGATGGCGGCGACGTCGTCGCCCAGGAGCCGTTCCACCGGCACGATCAGCGGCGGCTGGTCGACGAATCGCAGCTCACCGTCGATCACCGTGGTCAGCTTGGACGTCGCCTGCAGCGAGTCGCGTTGCCATGCCTTGGTGATGGTCTTGCGGACGGACTTGGCCATCTTGGGACTGAGCAGCGGGCCCAGCTGTTCCAGCGTGTCGGTCGGGATCGCATGCTGATACCAGCTCTTCAGGGTTCCCAGAGCGGCCAGCTCGGCCATCGACGACCGGTACTCGTCGGCACAGGCGCGGGCGATCTTCTTCGCTGTCTTGGGTTCGAAGCCGTTGTGGCGGGCGGCGATCGTGAGACTCGCCGCGAGTCGCTTGACGTCCCACTCGAACGGCCCCGGGTAGGTCTCGTCGAAGTCGTTGACGTCGAAGGTCAACTGGCGTTCCGGGGTGGCGTACAGGCCGAAGTTGCTCAGGTGTGCATCGCCGCAGAGCTGTACCTGCAGACCCGAATGTGGCGTGCGGGAGAGATCGTCGGCCATGACGAGGGCGGCGCCGCGATAGAACGTGAACGGGGTCTGCGCCATCCGCCCGTGCCGGATGGGAACGAGCTCGGGGACCCGGGTGGCGCTCTGCGACAACAGCAGCTCGACCGGGTCGCGTGTGGACTCCTCGTCGAAGTCGCCCAGCGACGACAACGGGAGGCGCTCGCGGGCCTGTCGGCCCAGCGCCTCCCGTTCTGCGGCGCTCCGATGTTCCCGAGGATTGTCGATCGTGGAAATCGGAGCGTCCATGTCGTTTCTCGCTATTCTTCGTCGGTGTTCCAGGCGGCAACGGCCCAAATGCCGATGACACCGAGAATGATCAGGATGATCGACCACCACGGGTAGTACGGAATCCACAGGAAGTTCAGGATCACCGAGATCGCCAGGACGACGATCGCCAGTGCACGGGCCCATGTGGCACCGAAGAAAAGAGCCAGTCCGACGACGGCGACGATCAAGCCGACGACGATGTGGATCCAGCCCCAGGTGGTCAGGTTGAACTTGAAGACATAGTCGCCGGTGAACACCAGCAACGTGTCCTTGCGAACCGCCGAGATCCCCTGGAAGAACTGGAGGATTCCGGTGATCAGTAGAACGACCGCCGCTACGATCGACAGTCCTGCCGCCCAATTCTGTTCGGTCGAGGGCGACCCGTCGTTGATACTTCCGCTCGTCGTCATTGTGCCTCCATCCTGCAGACACCGATATCGGTCTGCTGCCAGCGAATGCCATTGCCCCACGCAATGGCGGAAACCACGATAGTGAATCCCAAGTTAGTCGATCACTGAGAGCATCCTCTACCTAGGATGACCGTACGTGGCAATGGCACCGATTAGACGCATTCTGGGCACAAACTCCCACTTGTGCTCTTTCGATCAGGATGAAAGTATGCGCTGTTTCTCTGCGGCGAATTCTTCGTCGGTGAGAATTCCCTGCGACCGCAGATCGGCCAACTGCTGCAATTGCGCGATCCGGTTGTCGGTCTGCTGTGCCGCAGGGGCCTGCGCCGCAGCCTGCTGTGCCGCTGCCTGTTGGGCCGCTGCTTGTTGCTGTGCGGTGTACTGATCGGCCGCCTCCTGCTGGGCGTCCTGCTGCGCCCATCGTCGGCCCTGGCGCCGCGACACCCTGTTCGACACCGAGGTCGCGGTACCGGCGATCACGGCCGTCCGTGCCACCCCCCGTAGAAGTCCGGGCATTCTCTTCTCTCCTTCTCCACTCGCTGCTGGTGTTGTACTCGCGATGATCGGTTCTCCGGCCGGGGCGGCCGACCTATCCTCCGTCGAGGTCGTCGAGTGCGGCGACCACCTCGTCGACCGGAATCCGGCCGGCGGCGATCAGCTCGGCGCCGGTGCGGCGCAGTGCCGATGCCAGTGGTGCGGCCCAATGGTTCTCGTAGACGATCACCGCAGCGGCATGGCCGGGCTCGAGGATCGCACCGACCTCGGCGATGTCCTCGTCGTCGATCAGTCCGGTCGCCGCCTCGGCGAACAGTGCGGCGTCGAGGTCGCCCACGATGCCCAGGTCGGCGACGTCGATGGCGACGACGGTGTCCCCGTCGTGCCGGATGAAGGCGAGGTCGAGAACGCGGATGATGTCCCGGTCGACGACATCACGCAGATGCGCGAGTCCGCTCCCGTCGAATCGGGCGTCGGTGGGGAATTCGATGACGAGATAGTCGATCGGTCCGATGTCGACTTCGGCGTCAGAGCTCGGTAGTCCGGAGGTCATGCCCCTCAGTCTGGCACCGTATGCGCCGTCGTGACCTCATTCTTCGAGGATGAGAATGCACGAGATCTGCACCGGTGACGGCACCACCCGACCCGGACGACACCGGAACACGACGGCGCCGATCGACTGACAGGAGTCGATCGGCGCGGTCACGGCGTGTCGCTGGGGATCACCGGTGGGTGAAGTTCGGCTCCCGCTTCTCGACGAAGGCGGCCATCCCCTCGGTCTGGTCGTCGGTGGCGAAGGTCGAGTAGAACAGTGCCCGCTCGGCGCGCACACCCTCCACCAGGCTCGACTCGAAGGCACGGTTGACCGCATCCTTGGCCAGCGCGGTGGCGATCGCCGACTTGGAGGCGATCACCGCGGCCGCCTCGAGTGCGGTCTCCAGGCACTTCTCGGTGGGCACCACGCGGGAGACCAGGCCGGCGCGCTCGGCCTCGTCGACCTTCATCTGGCGACCGGTCAGGACCATGTCCATCGCCTTGGCCTTGCCGACCGCACGGGTCAGACGCTGCGATCCGCCGATGCCGGGGATCACGCCGAGGTTGATCTCGGGCTGGCCGAAGCGGGCGTTCTCACCGGCGATGATGGTGTCGCACAGCATCGCCAGTTCGCAGCCGCCGCCGAGTGCGTACCCGGTGACGGCGGCGATGATCGGGGTGCGCAGACGCGAGAGATCGTCCCAGGCGCCGAAGAACTGCTGGCTGACGACGTCGGCATAGGTCTTCGACGACATCTCCTTGATGTCGGCACCGGCGGCGAAGGCCTTCTCCGAACCGGTGATCACGATGGCACCGATACCCGGATCGGCGTCGAATTCGGTTGCGGCGGCGACAACCTCGGTCATGAGCTCACTGTTGAGCGCATTGAGGGCCTTCGGTCGGTTCAGCGTGATCAGGCCGACGCGGTCGCGGCGTTCGACGAGGATCGTGGTGGGCTCAGACATTCGAGATCTCCTGGGGGTCGGGGTTGTCGAGTCGATCGGCGTCGGCCAGTTCGACATCGTCGGGCAGTTGCGCGAAGAAGTCGTCGATCGTGGCGGAGGTGAAGTCGGCGACCGGCTGCCACTGCGGGTTGCGGTCCTTGTCGATCACCTGGGCGCGAATCCCCTCGGCCATGTCGGGATGCAGCAGCGATCGCAGCGACACCCGGTATTCACGGCGCAGGGATTCCGCCAGCGACGGCGTGGCCGCGGCCTCACGCAGGGAGCGCAGCGCGACCCGCAGGGCCAGTGGGCTTTTCGACTCGATCTTGTCGGCGGTCTTGGTCGCGCCCTCGGAGCCGACGGCGCGGCAGTTCGCGATGATCTCGGCGACGTCGTCGGTGGCGAAGGCCTCGGCGATCCACTCACCGTCGCCATGCAGAGACGAGGCGGGCGGTTCCACCGCGAACTCGGCCAGCACGTCGCCCACCGGGCGGGTGGCCAGCGCGTCGACGAGTGCGTCGAGGCTCTCGGCCGGGACGTAGTGGTCGGCGATTCCCAGTGCCACCGCATCGGCCCCGTTCGCGGGGGCCGTGGTCAGCGCCATGTAGGTGCCCAGCTGGTCGGGCACGCGGGCGAGCAGATGGGTGCCCCCGACGTCGGGCACGAAGCCGATGCCCACCTCGGGCATGGCCAGGCGGGTGCGGTCGGTGACGATGCGGGTGTTGCCGTGGGCCGAGATCCCCACGCCACCACCCATGACGATGCCGTCCATCAGGGCGACATAGGGCTTGGGGTAGCGGGAGATGTAGTGGTTGAGGCGGTATTCGTCGCGCCAGAACCGTCCCGACGGGCTGTCGGCGGCGGCGCGATCGGCGCGATCACCGCGGGCCCCGGTCGCCGAGAGTTCCTTGGCATCGCGATGGATGGCGACGATGTCGCCGCCGGCGCAGAGTCCGCGATCACCCGCGCCGCGCACCACCACGGTGGCCACCGAGTCGTCGGTCTCCCACTCCCGCAGGGTGCGTTCCATGGCCAGCGCCATCTCGTGATCGAGGGCGTTGATCGACTTGGGGCGGTTGAGCTCGATCACCCCGACGTGCCCGTTGCGGTGGGTCTTGATCGACGGTTCGCCCACCGATACCTCACTGTTCGACGTCCCGGCCATCGACTTCCTCCTGCGGTGAACGTTGGAATCCCATTTAGTTGGATATCCTAGTTTCGGCCGGAACACAACCCTGGAACCCGTCTCGCGGGCACCCCGGACCGGTCAACGGGCCCGGACCGACTCCGCGACCTGCCGCAGATGCTCCTCGACGGTGGTGATCGCACGTCGGACGCGAGGCCGGGTGAGCGCCTCGTAGACCCTCGCCGCCCGCACACCGGCCAACTCCAGCCGATGCACGCCCGGATGCCGCACCGCATACCGCGGCATCAGCGCTATCCCGTGACCCCCGGCGACCAGGGCCTCGATGGTGGTGAAGTCCAGCATCCGCTGCGTCACCCGGGGCGCCACCCCGGTGAACGCCGAGATCGACTGCAGCACATCGTCCACCGGGAAGCCACCCTCCACGCTGATCCAGTCCCGGTCGGCCAGGTCGGCAACCGGCACGCGATCGGCACCGGCCAGGTCCGAGTCGGCTGCGACGATCACGTCGACCGGCTCCCGCATCAGTTCGGTCACCCGCACCCGCGGCGCCGACATCGACGCCGTGCGCTCGCCCCGATGCGTGACGACGATGTCGAAATCTGCCAGACCCGGTGCCGCATTGGCATATTCGACGTCGAGATGAACCGCCCGCACGTCGATTCCCGACGCCGCCGCACGGTCGAGGACCCCGGGCAGCAACAGCGTCGATCCCGACGGGAACATCGCCAGCCGCACCATGGCCTGACCGGAACGATAGGACGCCATCTCTTCCTGGGCACGCTCGACCGCGGCGATCACCTCGTCGGCACGAAGCACCAGGGCACCGCCCGCATCGGTGAGCCGGATTCCCCGCCCGTCCGGCTCGAGGAGCGCGACACCGGCCTCCTCGGCGAGGACCTTGAGCTGCTGCGACACCGCCGACGGCGTCATGTGCAGCGCATCGGCCACCGCCCCGATCGAGCCGCGGTCGGCGAATTCGCGCAACAACCGCAGCCGGCGCACCTCCATCCGGCCGATCCTACTGGGATGTCCGGGACCGTCGGAGACGCTCCGGAATGTCGGTGGCACGTGCGATCATCGGATTCATGCGCAGCCGACATGTCAGCCAGGTGATCGCCGTGCCCGTGGCCCGGGTCTACGATTTCGCCGCCGACCCCGACAACCTGCCACGATGGGCCGCCGGACTCGCCCGGTCCACCGTCACCCGACGCGGCGACCTGCTGGTCGCGGACTCGCCGATGGGTGAGGTGACGGTGAGATTCGTCGAGCGCAACGACTTCGGCATCCTCGACCACGACGTGACCCTGCCGAACGGGGTCGTCGTCACCAACCCGATCCGTGTCCTCGCCCATCCGGACGGCGCCGAGGTGGTGTTCACCCTCCGGCAACTCGACATGTCCGACGAGCAGTTCGAGCAGGACGCCGCGATGGTGGCCGACGATCTCGCGCGGCTGCGTGACCTCGTCGAACAGCCGGCGTGACCCCGATCGCAGCGGAACCGGCCCCCGGGGACCCCGCGCTCGCGGGACCGGTGTTCGCGGGACCGGTGGCGGTCGTCAGCGCGGGACGTAGCGGAGGTAGGTGACGCCGTCGTCGAAGGTCCGGTGTTCGACGAGGCGCAGGTCCAGGCGGACGCCGTCGGGTAGTGCGCGTAGACCGCCGCCCATCAGCACCGGGACCACATAGAACCGGAAGTCGGTGACCAGTCCCGCACGAATCGCGGCGGCCGCGACGGTGGGCCCGAATATCTCGACCAATCCGGTTGCCGCGCCGACGATCTCGCGGAGTTCGTCCAGCCCCAGGTCGGCGACCAGCCGGTCGCGATCGGAGCCGAGACCGGCGCGGGTGAGGGTCGACGACGCCACCACCTTGTCGATGTCGCGCCATCGCCGCGCGAACTCCTTCTCCAGGCGGTTCCAGCCGTCGTCCGGCTCGGACTCCCAATACCGCATCAGTGCATAGGTGTTGCGGCCCAGCACTTCCGTCGACACCTCGGCCATCCGGTCGACGTGACTGGCGAAGACCGGCTCACTCGGGACGTACCACCCGAAATCACCGTCGGCGTCGGCGAGGTACCCGTCGAGCGAAATCGAACCCCCGTAACACAGCGTTCCCATCTCGGCAGACCTCCTGGGATCGGTGTCGCATGCGTGCGTGTCCGATCCCCAGTGTCGGTCACCGGGTTCGCCTGCGGGCCCGATTCGACGACCCGCCCGACATCTCGTGCCGCGGCGAGCCGTCGGGTGTGACCTCAGGCAGGCTCACGCATCACGCCGACATGCCGGATGGTTCCGGACAATCCGGGCAACACCTTCACCGGAGACCAGGTGCGCATGCCGTCGGTGCTGTCGGAGTAGACGTACTTGCCCGTGGTGTAGGCGTCGAGGTAGATCCGCCAGGCACCGTCGGGCAGCTGGATGACCGCCGGGCCCTCGACGTAGTTTCCCCAGTTTCCCGGTGTGACAAAGCGATAGGGCCCCGCCAACGACGATGCGACGGCGTGCTGGATGAACTTCTTGGTCTCGTTCTTGGTGAAGGCGTGGTAGGTCGATCCCACCTTCACGACGGTGGTGTCGATGTGGTCGGCCCCGATACCGGCGATCGGCACCGGAAAGCTCCACCTTCGCAGGGACGGGTCGAGTGCGGTCATCAGATACGGGACGAATCCCCCACCGGTCGACATCGACAGGATGATGTGGACGCGCCCACCCTCGACGAACCATTCCGGCGCCCACGCCTTGGTGGTGAACGGCGAGAGCGACGGGCCGTCGCTGGAGCCCGCCGACCCCGACGAGCCGGGGCCGCTCGACGACCCGAGTCCGCGGCCGTCGCCGGTGCCCGGCAGGAAGGCGCAGCACAGCGGAACCGGCCAGTTCGGCATCTGGGTCCACCGGATGCGGTCGGGGCTGCGGGCGAAGCCGATGTTCGCGCCGTCGGCGGTGGTGTAGGTGAGGTAGTAGTACCCGTCGGTGTGCCGGAAGATGCTCGGGTCACGCACCCGTCCGGACGCGGGCCGGTAGGCGGCCTGCTGGAGCAGGTCGAAGGTCGTGGCATCCGACGACTGGTAGACGTCCATGGCGCGGTCGGTGGCCTTGCTGAAACCGACCAGCGTGTAGCGCCACGAGGGATTCGGCGCGGCACCGGCGACCCCCGGCGAGACCAGCGCCCCGGTCAGGACCATCATGACCACCGCGACCGCGGACAGGACGGATCGCTTCGTCAGCATCACGAGTGCAGCATCGGCGAGAAACACCGGCAACAACAACACCTGCATGCACAGTGGTGCTCAATCGTGACCTGGGGTGACGCCCGCCGACCGTCGACGACCCGCCCGGTCGGGAGCGGGTCGTCGACGGTCGGCCCCGCCTCGCGACGGGATCGGGTTGCTCAGCGCCAGCCGAGCGCCGGTGCGACGTGGGTCAGGATCGACTCGATCACGTGCGCGTTGTACTCGACGCCGAGTTGGTTGGGCACCGTCAGCAGCAGAGTGTCCGCCGCGGCGATCGCCTCGTCCTCACGGAGTTGCTCGACGAGCTTGTCCGGCTCGTCGGCATAGGACTTGCCGAAGCGCGCGATCCCGCCGTCGATGTGACCGACCTGGTCGGTGCCGTTGCGTTCGCGGCCGAAGTAGGCGCGATCGGTGTCGTTGGTGAGCGCGAAGATGCTGCGGCTCACCGACACCCGCGGCTCCCACTCGTGACCGGCCAGCTTCCACGCATCGCGGAAGCGCTCGATCTGTTCGGCCTGCAGCTGGTGGAACGGCACCCCGGTGTCCTCGGTGAGCAGCGTCGAGGACATCAGGTTCATCCCCTGCTCCGCGGTCCACTCGGCGGTGGCGCGACTGCCCGCACCCCACCAGATCCGCTCGCGCAGCCCCTCCGAATGCGGCTCGAGGCGAAGCAGCCCCGGCGGATTGGGGAACATCGGCCGCGGGTTGGGCCGGGCGAAGCCCTGTCCCTTGAGCAGTTCCAGGGTCAGCTCGGTGTGCCGGCGCGCCATGTCGGCGTCGGTCTCGCCCTCGGCGGGCGCGAAGCCGAAGTACCGCCAGCCGTCGATGACCTGCTCCGGGGATCCCCGCGAGATCCCGAGTTGCAGGCGTCCGTCCGAGATCAGGTCGGCGGCGCCGGCGTCCTCGACGAACCCGAACGGGTTGACGTAGCGCATGTCGATGACACCCGTGCCGATCTCGATGCTCGAGGTCCGGGCACCGACCGCGGCGAGCAGCGGGAAGGGTGAGCCCAGCTGCTGAGCGAAGTGGTGCACCCGGAAGTAGGCGCCGTCGGCGCCGAGTTCTTCGGCGGCCACGGCGAGGTCGATCGACTGGTGCAACACGTCGGCCGCCGTCCGCGCCTGCGAACCGAGCCCGTCCGACCAGTGACCGAACGAGAGGAACCCGATCTTCTTAGTCATACCGGAAGCAACCGGACTGCGGTCCGATTCTATTCCCGACCGGTCGGCGGGGCCGGATCGCCGGACATCATCCCTCACGGATGATGTGCTGCGGCCGGGGCCGCGGGATGGTGGGGACGTCGACGAGGGCCGACGACGTCCCCGCCGGCGACGCTCGGGCGCGAAGGGAAAGGCCACCCATGAACACCGTCATCGGCGAGATCCTGCCCCTGGCGGTCGGCGTGGCCGTGTCCCCGGTCCCGCTGATCGCGGCGATCCTCATGATGCTGGGCACGCGCGCCCGCTCCACCAGCATCGGATTCGGCGTCGGCTGGGTGGCGGGAATCCTGGTCGCGACGGTGATCTTCGTCATCGTCGGCGGTGCGATCTCGACCGATGACGGGGCGTCGTCGACGACGGGTTGGATCAAGCTGGCGCTCGGCATCGTGCTGCTCGCCGACGGCCTACGCCAATGGCGGACCCGCGACGCCGACGCCGGCACACCCGCATGGATGCGGGCCATCGACGAGATGAAGGCACCGGCGGCCGCCGGCATCGGCTTCGCCCTCGCGGCGATCAACCCGAAGAACCTGATGATGTGCATCGGTGCCGGAATCGCCATCGGCGCAGCCGATCTCGGCACCGGACAGCTCATCGGGACCATCGCGATCTTCGTGGCCCTCGCCGCGAGCACCGTCCTGGTCCCGGTGATCGCCTACCTCGCCGCGGCCGACCGTCTGCGCGATCCGCTCGATCACCTCAAGGCATGGCTCGAGGCCAACAACAAGACCGTGATGGCGGTACTGATCCTGGTGATCGGCGCGGTGCTGGTCGGCAAGGGTATCGGCGGGATCTAAGACTGTGTAGCAATTCTGATGAGTTAGTACAGTTAATTTCAATTGTGCTTCATCGATCGAATCGTGACGATGGATGCATGACCACTCGCGACCGTTGCCTCGGACTCACCGTCATCGTGCTGTGGGGACTGAACTTCATCGCGATCCACGTCGGCCTGGAGCACTTTCCCCCATTCCTGTTCGCCTCGTTGCGGTTTGCCGTGATGGCGTTGCCGGTGATCGCATTCGTCCGCTTCCCCCGGGTTCGGATGCGCTGGTTCCTGCTGTACGCCTTGGGATTCGGCTTCGGTCAGTTCGCCCTGCTGTTCCTCGCCATGGATCTCGGTATGCCGACGGGCCTGGCATCGCTGGTGTTGCAGACCTCGGCACCGTTCACCGTCCTGCTGGGTGTGGTGTTCCTGCGTGAACGCGTCGTGCCCGCACAGCTTCTCGGCATCCTGGCCGCGGTCGTCGGTATCGTGGTGATCGGCGTCGACCGGGCAGGCCACAGCGACATCGGCGTCGGTGGTGTCGTCGTCCCGATCGTGCTGACCGTGCTCGCCGGTCTGTCGTGGGCCATCGGCAACATCGGTAGCCGGCGCGCACTCACCGAGGGCACCCCCGGAAAACCCCGTGGGCTGATGGATGATTCGCTGCGCCTGACGCTGTGGCTGTCGGTGGTGCCACCCATCCCGCTGCTGGCGATGAGCCTGCTGATCGACGGCCCGGCGGCCGATCTGGAATCGCTGACCACACTCGGCACGTCGTCGGGTCTGACCGCGCTGGCCGGTCTGGCCTATGTCGTCCTGCTCGGCACGATCGTCGGCGCCGGTCTGTGGTCGGGGCTGATGAAGCGCTACCCGGCCAGCCGCGTCGCCCCGATGTCGCTGCTGGTTCCGATCGTCGGGATCAGCGCCTCCTGGGCGTTGCTGGGCGAGCAGCCCACCTGGGTCGAGATCGGTGGTGCCGCGCTGGTGATCGCCGGCTGCGCCGTCGGGGTCCTCGCGGCGCCCCGGTCCCGCCCGGCCGTGCACGGTCAACGCGAAGTTGCACCCGGTGAACGTATTCCGGCGCCCGATCAACGCGAAGTTGCGCCCGGTGAACGTATT
Source organism: Gordonia desulfuricans NBRC 100010 (assembly GCF_001485495.1). GTDB lineage: Bacteria > Actinomycetota > Actinomycetes > Mycobacteriales > Mycobacteriaceae > Gordonia > Gordonia desulfuricans. The sequence continues at coordinate 11,465 of NZ_BCNF01000127.1, forward strand.
CCGGCGCCCGGTGAACGTATTCCGGCGCCCGGTGAACGTATTCCGGCGCCCGGTGAACGTGTTCCGGCGCCCGGTCAACGCGAAGTAGCGCCCGGTCAACGTGTTCCGGCGCCCGGTCAACGCGAAGATGCGCCCGGTCAGCGGACCGTGGCACCGGGCGAGTTGGACCCGGCGACCCGGATTCGTCGGGTGTCAGCCCAGCGCGTCGACGACGGCCTGGTGCATACGTGACACGGCCCGACGCGGGGTGGGGCCGGTCGCGACCATGTTGACGAAGCCGTGGATGAGTCCGCCCTCCCGCTGCAGCGTGGTGGGCACCCCGGCGCGTTCGAGGGCTGCGGCGTAGTCGAGTCCCTCGTCACGCAGCGGATCGAAGCCGGCGACGACGACATGTGCCCGCGGCTGGCCCGCGAGGTCGGCGGCATACAGCGGCGACAGGCGCGGATCGGTGTGGTCGATGCCCGCAGGCACATAGTGGTCGGTGAACCAGTCGATCCGCTCGGCGGTGAGGAAGTAGCCGACGGCGAACTCGTCGCGGGAGCCACCGTTCCGGTCGAGGTCGGTCAGCGGATAGATCAGCAACTGCAGCACCGGGGTGATGTCCTCACCCCGTACGTGCTGGGACACCACTGCGGCCAGGTTGCCGCCGGCACTGTCGCCGGCGACCACGATGCGCCGGGGATCGAGTCCCCAGCGCGGGGCCGCGTCGACGGCGAACCGCCAGGCGGCGAGGGCGTCGTCGACGGCGGCGGGGAACGGGTGCTCGGGGGCCAGCCGGTACTCCACCGACAGCACGTCGGCACCGGTGTCGAGGGCCAGGCGCCGCGCATAGGCGTCGTGGGTGGCGCGGCTGCCCAGGGCGAATCCGCCGCCGTGGAAGAACACGACCAGGCCGATCGAGCTGGTCTCGGCCCGGTAGCGGGTGGCCCCGATCGGACCGTCGGGACCGTCGAGGAGCAGGTCCTCCACCACCGACAGCTCGGGTGTCTTCTCCGCGACCAGCGCGGAGTTGATCTCGAGGTTGCGACGGGCCGCGGGGATCGTCGCACCGCTCATGTCACCGCCGGGCATCACCGCGGTGGACATCGAGGCGAGCCACGCCTCGGGGGCCAGGTGCTCGCCGTCGGCGTTGACCGGGCACCAGCGCGACAGCGCGGACGCCAGACCGGCGGGCAGTCTTCCGGCCAGACGGACGGCGGCACGTGCCGGACGGAGCGGAAGCGGGAGCGAGGACTGTGTGGCCTTGGTCACGCCTGGTGAGCCTACCCCGTCCGCACCCGAACGCACCGTCACCGGCCCTGTGCCAGACTCGACGGCATGTCTGTTCCCCTGCGTACCTCGCTGGCCCTGGCCGCCGCGGCGACCGCCCGCTGGGCCTCCCGCACCGCCGGCCGCGGAAAGGGGTCGATGATCGGTGGCCTGGTCGCCGAGAAGATCGATCCGCAGATCATGTCCCGGCTGGCCGCAGGCAAGCGCACCGCGCTGATCACCGGCACCAACGGCAAGTCCACCACCACGCGGATGACCGCCGCCGCCCTCGCCGAGCTCGGTGAGGTGGCCACCCAGGCCGACGGCGCCAACATGGACGCCGGCATCATCGCCACCCTCAGCCTGCAGCGGTCGGCCCCGATCGCCGCACTCGAGGTGGACGAGCTGCACGTCCCGCACGTCTCCGACGCGACCTCCCCCGAGGTGCTGGTGATGCTGAATCTCTCCCGCGACCAGCTCGACCGGGTCGGCGAGATCAACATGATCGAACGCCGGCTGCGTGAGGGCATCGTCCGGCATCCGGACGCCACCATCGTCGCCAACTGCGACGACGTGCTGGTGACCTCGGTCGCCTTCGACGCGCCGACGGTGATCTGGGTGGCCGCGGGCGCCGGTTGGGTGGGCGACTCGGTGAGCTGCCCGCGCACCGGTGAACCGATCGTCCGCGACGCCGACGGCTGGTACAGCACCGGCGACGAGAACTTCCGGCGGCCCGCCCCGGCCTGGTGGTTCGACGACGAGTTCATCTACGGTCCCGACGGCTTCGTCGCCCCGATGCAGCTGGCCGTGCCCGGCCGCGCCAATCGCGGCAACGCCACCCAGGCGGTCGCGGCCGCGGTCGCGATGGGCGCCGACCCGGGCAAGGCCACCGCCGCGGTGCAGACCGTCGGTGAGGTGGCCGGCCGCTACGGCGTCGCCCAGATCGGCCGGCACTCGGTGCGCACCCTGCTGGCGAAGAACCCGGCGGGCTGGCAGGAGGCACTGTCGATGATCGATCAGGACGCCGACGGCCTGGTCATCGCGGTCAACGGTCAGGTACCCGACGGCGAGGACCTGTCGTGGCTGTGGGATGTGCGGTTCGAGGCGTTCGAGACCATGCAGGTGGTGGCCGCCGGGGAGCGGGCCGCCGACCTGTCGGTGCGGCTGCTGTACGCGGGCGCCGAGCACACCACCATCCCCGATCCGCTGAAGGCCATCGCGTCCTGCCCGCCGGGACGGGTGGAGGTGCTGGCCAACTACACCGCGTTCCGGGATCTCGGCGTGGCGCTGGAACGAGCCCGGGAGGCACGGCAGTGAGCGAATCGACCCTGCGGATCGGCCTGGTCCTGCCCGACGTGATGGGTACCTACGGCGACGGCGGCAATGCGCTGGTCCTGCGGCAACGCGCACGGATGCGCGGCATCGACGCCGAGATCGTGCAGATCACCCTCGACGACGAGGTGCCCGACTCCCTCGACGTCTACACCCTCGGCGGTGCCGAGGACTACGCCCAGCGGCTGGCCACCCGCCACCTCACCCGGTACCCGGGTCTGCAGCGGGCCGCGGCGGCGGGCCGTCCGGTGCTGGCGATCTGCGCCGCGATCCAGGTGCTCGGGCACTGGTATGAGACCTCGGCCGGGGAACGCGTGGACGGGATCTCGCTGTTCGACCTGACCACCTCCCCGCAGGCGACCCGCAGCATCGGCGAACTGGTCACCACACCGGTGATGGTCGGGCTCTCCCAACCGCTCAGCGGATTCGAAAACCACCGTGGCGGTACGACTCTCGGCAGCGATGCCACCCCGCTGGGAACGGTGCGGCACGGCGTCGGCAACGGTGTGGGTGACGGCACCGAGGGCGTGGTGCAGGGTTCGGTGATCGGCACGTACATGCACGGTCCGGCACTGGCCCGCAATCCGGAACTAGCCGATCTTCTCCTCGCCCGGGCCCTCGGGACGGATTCGCTTGCGCCGCTCGACCTCCCACAGGTAGACCGGCTGCGCACCGAGCGTCTCGCCGCCGGCCGCCGCGGCTGACCTGTCCTGCGGGCCGGTCGTGCGGTGCCAGAACCGATGCGGCCGGTACCGCGTGCATCCGGCCTTGCCGCACTCGGCGCAGTCCGACCCCGGCCGGTAGTGCTCGTGCGACGACCGCGGATGACCGCAGCGGCAGGTCTTCCCGCGTCCCGATCCCATGGCACCACGGTACGCGCGTAGATCGGCGTCGATCCCGCGTTTGCGCAGGCGATACCGGCAAAAGGGTTCAATCGGTCGACAACCCGGCGGCTCCGGCCGCGTCGCGGATCACCGCCCGCAGCATCTCTGGGGTGAGCCGGCCGGTGAAGGTGTTGTGCTGGCTGACGTGATAGCTGCCGAAGACGGTGAGTTCCTCGGCGGCGGTTGACGATGCCCCGGTACCGTCGTCGGCGCGCGGCCGCCGGATGGTGGTGCGCGCGCCGTGTCCGAACTTCGGTCGCGGCCGGTCCACCGTCCAGCCCATCGACGCGAACCCGGTCAGCGCACTGCGCCAGCCGAACGCGCCGAGCACCAGTACCGACCGCAAAGTCGGTGCGAGCAAAGCGAGTTCGGCTTCGAGCCAGGTGGCACACCGATCCCGCTCGGCCGGTGTCGGTTTGTTCTGCGGCGGGGCGCAGCGGACCGGCGCGGTCATCCGCACCCCGTACAGTTCCATCCCGTCATCGGCCGACACCGCCGTCGGACGGCTGGCCAGTCCGACGTCGTAGAGCGCCTTGAACAGCACGTCGCCGCTCTGGTCGCCGGTGAACATGCGGCCGGTGCGGTTGGCGCCGTGCGCGGCGGGGGCCAACCCGAGGATCATCATGCGCGCGTGTTCGTCCCCGAATCCGGGGACCGGTCGGCCCCAGTACTCCTGATCGGCGAAGGCGGCACGTTTCTCCCGCGCCACCTGCTCACGCCAGGCGACCAGGCGCGGGCAGGCCCGGCACTCGATCAGCTCGGCGTCGAGTGCGGCGATGCTGGGATAGGCGGCCACCCTTCGACGCTAACCCCACCGGACGGGTCGCCGCGACACCCGACCCCGACCGGCTCGACACACCACCGCCGGTCGAGGCGACGAGAAGCGCCGCAGCAAGAACACTGCCGGCCGAACCGACGTGGGGCACAGCGACCAGATCATCGCCGGCCGAACCGACAGGAAACACAGCACCAACAACACCACCGGTCGAGGCGACAAGAAACACAGCGACAAGAGCATCGCCGGTCGAGCCGACGAGGAGCGCAGCGACAAGTCGTGTCGAGACCTCCGCACCCGACCTCGCTACGCAACCACGGCGACTCAGTCCAGTACCCGACAGCGGTCGCGGGTGCGGTCGACGGCGAACCATCCGCGCTCGAACTGCTGCCAGCGCTCCAGGAACGGACGCGACGGCTCCCCGTCCCGGGCGACGGCCCGCTCGAGGCGTTCGGTGGCGGGTGCACCGTCGAGCCACAGTGAGTAGGTGAGGCGGTCGGCGATGCGGCGCCGGGCCGACGACACCCCCTCGATCACCAGCAGCGGCTCCCAGCGGTACCAGATACGGCTACCGGCCTCGGGGCGTCCGTCGACCCACACGCGGGGCCGGTACCGGTAGTCGCGACGGCGCACAAAGCTGTGCAGCACTTCCGATTCCAGCTCCGGCCACCATGCGACCGGGTCGTCCCAGGTGGCGAAGTCGTCGGTGCGGACCAGCACCACGCCGGTTCCGCGGGCGCGCAGCCGGGCCACGAGCGCGTCGGCCACCGTCGACTTTCCCGCACCCGACGGCCCGTCGATCGCGACGATGCCCGAGACCATCTCGGCGGCGAGGTCGTCGAGCTGGGTGCTCAACGCGGCGTCGAGTTCGGGGACGGCCGGGGTCGGCTGGGCGGAGCGCGAGGGCGCGGTGGTCATGGGCCGTCACCCTATCGGGGCCGCGGCGGTCCTCAGACCAGGACCCGCCGACCCGAGAGTGCACGCCCCAGGGTGAGTTCGTCGGCGAACTCCAGGTCGCCGCCCATCGGCAGCCCGGACGCCAGTCGGGTGACGCTCAGGCCCGGGAAGTCCTTGAGCATCCGCAGCAGGTAGGTGGCGGTGGCCTCGCCCTCGGTGTTGGGGTCGGTGGCCACGATCACCTCGGACACGTCCTCGCCGTCGGCGGAGGTGCCGAGCCGCCGCAGCAGTTCCCGGATCCGTAGCTGGTCGGGACCGATCCCCGACAACGGATCCAGCGCACCGCCGAGTACGTGATAGCGGCCGTTGAACTCCTTGGTGCGCTCGATCGCGTGCACGTCCTTGGGTTCTTCGACGACGCAGATCTTGGTGGCGTCGCGCCGCGGATCCGAGCAGATGCGGCACAGTGTGTTGGCCGAGACATTGCCGCATTCGGCGCAGAACGTGACGTCGTCGCGGACGTGGCCGAGTGCGGCGATCAGCCGGTCGATCTCGTTCTTCTCGCCCGCGAGCAGGGCAAAAGCGATCCGCTGGGCACCCTTGGGGCCGAGACCCGGCTGTTTGGCCAGTTCGTCGATCAGATCCTGGATCGGTCCCTCATACATGGGTGCGCGGTACTTTCCTCACTCGGCGGGTCGGGTCGGGACGGGTCAGCCCAGTCCCGGGAGGCCACCGCCGAGGCCACCGGCCAGCGGGCCCATCTTCTCACCGGCGAGTGTCTCACGCTTCTGCGACAGATCCGCGAGTGCGCCGAGCACCAGGTCCTGCAGGGTCTCGACGTCGTCGGGGTCGACGACCTTGGGGTCGATGGTGATCGCGGTGATCTCACCGGTGCCGTTGCCGGTCACGGTGACCAGGCCGTTTCCGGCGGTGCCGGTGACCTCGGTCGCCGCGATCTCGTTCTGTGCGTTGATCAGCTGCTGCTGCATCGCCTGCGCCTGCTGGAGCAGACCGGCCATCGGGTTATCGCCGCCGGCACCGCCGCCGAAGAGTGCGCTGGGGTCGAAAGGTTGAGTCACGGGTCCCAGGGTAGCCCGGTACTCAGTCCAGAAGCCGTTCGACGTGCGCGACGATGTCGTCGACCGTGTCCTCACCGACCGGGGTGATCTCGAAGGACAGGGTGTCGTCGCCGAACAGCCGCACCGCCCGCGGGCCGAGCACGAACTCCAGTCGGTTGCCGTCGACGACGCGCCAGTCCTGGATGGCGCCGCCGTAGATGGGTGCGCTCGCACCGGTGGTGACGCAATATCCGTCGCCGTGCCGGGGGCTGCCGACCAGGTCACGCTGGATCTGGAAACACGAGAGCGACTCGTCGTCGATGAAGACCACGGCCTCGCAGCCGAGATCGGGATGGCGTTCGTACGAGGCGCGGATGGTCACAGGTCGCCAGGGTAGTCGCTGTGGTTCACCGACTTCCCGAACTCGTTCACCGGGCACCCCAACCCGTCGACCGGGCGCCCCAACCCGTTGAGTGGGCGCCCCAACCCGTTCAGTGGGCACCCCAACCCGTTCAGTGGGCGCCTGAACTCGTTCACCGGGCGCCCCAACCCGCTGAGTGGGCGCCCCAACCCGTTGAGTGGGCGCCCCGACCCATTGACTGGGCACCTGAACTCGTTCACCGGGCGCCCCAACCCGTTCAGTGGGCGCCCCAACCCGTTGAGTGGGCGCCCGAACCCGTTCAGTGGGTATCCGCGGTGGTGGCCACGCTGCGCCGGGATGCGAAACATCGGTCCACGCCGGTGATCGGATCGGTGAAGGCGAGGCTGTGCGCGACCAACCTCAGCGGTGCGGAGAAGTCGCCGTGGTCGGGCCGTTCGGCCAGATCCGGCCGGACGTCGGGGTAGAGCGGATCGCCGACGATCGGCACCCCGAGCGAGGCCATGTGCAGCCGCAGCTGATGGGTGCGGCCGGTGTGCGGGACCAGCCGATAGATCGATCCGGCGTCGGTGCGCTCGATCTCGGTGATCTCGCTGATCGCATTCACGGGACCGTCGACGACGAGGGCCCGCAGGTCACCGGCGGTCTTCTCGATGCGGTCGCGTACCTCCACGGTCCCCGTCCAGTCCGCCGGACCGGCCAGCGCGCGATACTCCTTCACCGCGCGACGGGTCGCGAACAGATCCTGGTAGGCCGCCCGCACCTGCGGCCGCAGGGTGAACAACAGGACGCCGGCGGTCAGCCGGTCCAGACGATGCGCCGGTGCCACCAGGTCGCTGTCGAGTTCTCGCCGTAGACGCACCAGCGCGGTCTGGGTGACGTGCCTCCCCCGCGGCATCGTGGCCAGGAAGTGCGGCTTGTCGACGACGACGATGTTCTCGTCGCGGTACAGCACCGGCAGGTCGAACGGGATCGGCACCTCGTCGGGCAGATCCCGGTAGAGGTACACCGACGTGTTCAGGCGGGCCGGGGCATCCAGATCCACCGGCCGACCGTCGGCGTCGACGATCTCCCCACGGTCGGCGCGCGCGATCAGGGCGGCGGCGTCGAGGTCGGCCAGCGCCGGTGTGGCCCGCAGGCAGTCACCGACGGTCAGTTCAGGCCCCGCCCGCAGCACCACGCGGGTGGCGTCGACGCCGTCGCGCGGTGGCAGTGGCGAGGGCCGGGCCCGACCCCGCCGCCGCGGGGGTATTACTTCTCCAGCCGGGTCTTGAGGTTGGCCAGCAGTGCGGCCTGGATACGGCCGAGGCCCTTGGGCGCGAAGGTCTTCTCGAAGAAGCCGCCGATCCCCGAGGCATTGCTGGTCCAGGTGGTGGTCGCGGTGACCGCGGAGCCGCCACCGGCGGGGGTGACGGTGAAGGTGGTGACCATCGTCGAGTTGGCGTCGCGCTCGGTGATGGTGGAGCCGGCCACCGACACCGACGCCTTCACATCACGCTGCCGGCTCTTGGTGGCCTGCAGGATCCAGTGCACGACAGTTCCGTCGCCGGTACCACCCTCGAGCACCTTGTAGTCGTGGTACTGCTCGGGAAGGATCGCCGGGCGGACCTCGGTGTAGTCGGCGAGGGCACCGGTCACCACATCGGGTGCGGCGGCGATCTGGATCGACTGGCTGGCGGAAATCTCTCCCACGGGCGGACTCTCCTCGAGCTGATCTCAGTGGTGTGACACTGATTGGCGGGCGTGCGGGTCTCGTCCTAGGCTAGCCAAGTGAGCTCGGCACAGATGGAGATGGGGACCGCTGCCTTCGACGAGGGTGTCGCTGCCCTTCTGGCGAGTTATCGGGCGATTCCGCCGCAGGCCACCGTACGTCTGGCCAAGAAGACCTCGAACCTCTTCCGGACGCGGGCCAAGAACCCCTATCCCGGCCTCGACGTATCCGGACTGGACCGCGTGATCAGCGTCGACGCCGACGCCAGGACCGCCGACGTCGCCGGGATGTGCACCTACGAGAACCTGGTCGCGGCCACCCTCCCGTACGGGCTGGCACCCAAGGTGGTCCCGCAGCTCAAGACCATCACCCTCGGTGGTGCGGTCACCGGTCTCGGGATCGAGTCCACTTCGTTCCGCAACGGCCTGCCGCACGAGTCGGTCCTCGAGATCGACGTGCTCACCGGCGACGGCGAGATCATCACCGCCACCCCGACAAACGATCACGCCGATCTTTTCTACGGATTCCCCAACTCGTATGGAACGCTCGGCTACTCCGTGCGCCTCAAGATCGAGCTGGAGGAGGTCCACCCCTTCGTCGCGCTGCGCCACATCCGGTTCACCGATCTGCGCGCGCTCGAATCGACGATGAGCACGATCGTCGACGAGAAGACCTACGACGGCGAGCGGGTCGACTATCTCGACGGCACCGTGTTCAGCGCCGACGAGGCCTATCTGACCCTGGGACGCCAGACCGCCGAGGCCGGGCCGGTCAGCGACTACACCGGGATGGACATCTTCTACCGGTCGTTGCAGCACGAGCCGGGGCAGACCCCGAAGCGGGACCGGCTGACCATCCATGACTACCTGTGGCGGTGGGACACCGACTGGTTCTGGTGCTCGCGGGCGTTCGGGGCGCAGAATCCCCGAGTCCGGCGGCTCTGGCCGAAGTCGTTGTTGCGCAGCAGTTTCTACTGGAAGTTGATCGGCTACGACAAGAAGTACGACATCGCCGACCGGCTCAACAAGCGCAAGGGGCTGGCCGCCAACGAGCGCGTGGTGCAGGACATCGAGGTCCCGATCGAGCACACCACCGACTACCTGGAGTGGTTCCTGGCGAACATCCCGATCGAGCCGATCTGGTTGTGCCCGTTGCGACTCGACACCTCTGTCGAGGTCGCCACCGCCAACGGCAACCCGTCCCGCCCCTGGCCGCTGTACCCCCTGCAGCCCGACCGGACCTACGTCAACGTCGGGTTCTGGTCGGCGGTCCCGGTCACGCCGGGCGATCCGGGCCACGCCAACAAGCTCATCGAACGCAAGGTCGCCGATCTCGACGGACACAAGTCCTTGTATTCGGAGTCCTTCTACAGTCCCGACGAATTCGATGAGTTGTACGGGGGCGACCACTATCGTCTGCTCAAGAAGCGGTACGACCCTCGGGGCCGACTGCTCGATCTCTATGCGAAAGCGGTGAAGCAGCAATGACCACATTCGAAGAAGGCACACCTGCCAAAACCGATGTACACCACGGCAAGCTGAGTCTTGCGGAGATCTTCGAGACGCTGCTCGGTGGCGATCTCAAGATCCGCATCACCGCCTACGACGGCAGCTCCGCAGGCCCGGAGGACGCCGAGTTCGGCCTGAACCTGAAGACGCCGCGCGGCACCACCTACCTGGTCACCGCACCCGGTGACCTCGGTCTGGCACGTGCGTACGTCTCCGGTGACCTGGAGCTGATCGGCGCGCATCCGGGTGACCCGTACGGGGCCCTGCAGGCGCTCGCCGAGGACCTCAACTTCAAGCGTCCGTCGCCGCTGGCCCTCGCCCAGATCGCCCGATCGCTGGGCATCGAGCACTTCAAGCCCATCACCCCGCCTCCCCAGGAGGCCCTGCCGCGGTGGCGTCGCTTCGCAGAAGGACTGCGGCACAGCAAGACCCGTGACGCCGAGGTGATCAGCTACCACTACGACGTGTCGAATGCCTTCTACGAGTGGGTGCTCGGACCGTCGATGACCTACACCTGTGCGGTGTACCCCGATGCGGATGCGTCGTTGGAGACCGCCCAGGAGAACAAGTACCGCCTGATCTTCGACAAGCTGCGCCTCAAGCCGGGTGATCGGCTGCTCGACATCGGTTGCGGCTGGGGCGGAATGGTCCGCTACGCCGCACGCCGCGGCGTGAAGGCGCTCGGCGTGACACTGTCGGCAGAGCAGGCCGAGTGGGCGCAGCAGGCCATCGCCGACGAGGGCCTCGCCGACCTCGCCGAGGTGCGGCACAGCGACTATCGCGATGTCCCGGAGTCCGATTTCGACGCGGTGTCGTCGATCGGCCTGACCGAGCACATCGGCGTCGGCAACTACCCGTCGTATTTCTCGTTCATGCGCGACAAGGCGCGGGTCGGCGGACTCGTCCTGAACCACAGCATCACCCGGCCCGACAACATGAAGAGTTCGCGGGCGGGCTCGTTCATCGACCGTTACGTCTTCCCCGACGGTGAGCTCACCGGCTCGGGCAAGATCATCTCCAAGATGCAGGACATCGGCGGCCTCGAGGTGGTGCACGAGGAGAACTTCCGCTATCACTACGCATCCACCCTGCGCGACTGGAACCGCAACCTGGTGGATCACTGGGACGAGGCGGTCGAGGAGGTCGGTGTCGGCACCGCACGCCTGTGGGGCCTCTACATGGCCGGCTGCCGGATCGGCTTCGAGCGCGACATCGTCCAGCTGCACCACGTGCTCGCGGTGAAGCTCGACGACAAGGGCCGCCAGAGCCTTCCCCTGCGCCCATGGTGGGACGCCTGATCTGCTGAGTGCCCTTCCTGCTCGACCAGCCCACCTCGTGACTGGTCGAGCAGGGACGACCCGCCGCCGACCGCTCTGGGAACAACCACCAACGGCGAGTGACTGATCGAGCCGAGCATCCTTCGATGATTGAGCCGGGACCGAGCATCGCG
>NZ_BCNF01000128.1 GCF_001485495.1 Gordonia desulfuricans NBRC 100010
ATCTCCGCAGGTCACCTCGGCTGGTGGCCACCTCGGACGGTGATCCGACGACGAGTCGCACTCGCTGCGAACCTAGGGGTTTCCGGGATCGCGTTCGGGCAGGGGACGTTCGACGATGGTGGGGCGGCCCTGCGGCTGGCGGACGCGGCGCTTGACGGCGGTGTAGACCGCCACGGTGCGCTCGGCCACCTCGGCCCAGGAGAAGTCGGCACCCAACCGGTCGCGGGCTCGGCGGGCACGAACCGCCGCGGCCTCCGGATCCGACAGCGTCCGGCGGACCGCGGACGTCAGCCCGGCGACGTCGGCCGGCGCGAAACACAGGCCGGTCTCCGGCTGGCGCACCGCCTCGCCCAGTCCGCCGGCCGTAGACACCACCAGCGGGATGCCGGTGGCGGCGGCCTCCAGTGCGACGATCCCGAACGGCTCGTACCGGCTCGGCAGGACGATCGCATCGCAGCGGTGCATCAGCTCGACGAGCCGATGATGGTCGACGGCGCCGAGGAATGTCACGGTCCGGGTCAACCGGTACTTGGTGACCAGCTCGGTCAGCCAGTCCAGCTGGGTCCCGGCCCCGGCGATGGTCAGGGTGGTGCCCGGATGGGTGCGCCGGATCCGGGGGAGTGCGGCCAGCAGATCCTGGACGCCCTTCTCGTACTCCAGTCGCCCGGCGAACAGCAGCTCGGCCGGTCCGGAGCGCTTCGTCTTGGGAGCGAAAGGCCATGCGCGCGCGTCGATCCCGTTGTGGATCACCTGCACTTCACACGGCGGGGAGAACAGTCGGGTCACCTCGTCGCGCATCGATTCCGAACAGGTGATCACCGCGTCGGACTCGGCGGCCAGCCACCACTCCACCGAGTGCACCTGGCGGTTGATCGACCCGCTGACCCAACCGCTGTGCCGGCCGGCCTCGGTGGCATGGATCGTCGAGACCATCGGGACATCGAAGATCTCGGCCAGTGCGATCGCCGGGTGCGCGACGATCCAGTCGTGGGCGTGCACCACATCCGGGGTCCAGCTGGTCGCGCTGGAGCCACGTTCACCGGCCAGGATGGTCAGGCCGGCGCGGATGAACCCGTGGCCCATCGCCAGCGTCCACGCCATCATGTCGGTGCCGAAGTCGAACTCCGGCGGGTCCTCGGCCACCGCGATGACCCGCACGCCGTCGGTGCGGGTGTCGGTGGTCGGATGCGTCAACGCATCGGTACCCGACGCCCTGCGGGTCAGCACCACGACGTCGTGCCCCGCATCGGCGAGTTCGGTGGCCAGGTGATGGACGTGTCGGCCCAAACCACCCACCACCACCGGCGGATACTCCCAGGACACCAGCAAGATCTTCATCAGTTCCCCCCACGCAGTGCTTGCGACCCGTCGCCCACCCGACGGGCATCGAGATCTGCGAACAGATTGTCCGCGGCAGACCAGTTCCCCGCCAGCCGCCGTGCCTCGTCGGCCTGGCCGCGCAGTGCGGCGTCGACGATCTCGCGGGTGGCGTGCGCATGCGTGTGCGCACGGTCGACCGCATAGCCGGCGGCAGTGTCCTTGGAGACCATGAACGGCCAGTCCGACGACACCGTCATCAACGCCTCCCGCACGATCTGGTCGGCCACCCGGTTGCGTCCGGCCCCCGGTTCGACCAGCTTGTCCACCGCGTCGAGGGCGGTCTGGGTGACCTCGGCGTTCAGCTGGACCAGATGCGCCACCTGCGGGCCGTTCCACACCCGCCAGTCCTTACCCGATCCCCACGACGACGCGGGCAGATCCATCGGTGCACCGACATAGCCGGCGTCGGCGGCCCCGGCGAGGGTGCCGACGGTGACACCCACCTCCGGGAGCCGGCGCAGCACACGCTCGAGCCAGATCGGGCCCTCGTACCACCAGTGCCCGAACAGTTCGGTGTCGAAGGCGGCGACCACCAGTGCCGGCCGGCCGATCCGTGCCGACTCGTCGACCAGACGCCCACGCACATGCTCCACGAAGTCCTCGACGTGGCGGTCGATCACCGCGTCCACGCGAGCCGGGTCGTAGGGCTTCTTGTCCGGACCGGCCACCGACTTCCCGGTCACCCGAGCGGGTTTCAGGCCGGTCTCGTGGTCGTAGGTGTGGAAGTCCCGGTAGGCGGCGTGGCCGGGATAGCCGGACTTCGGTGACCACACCCGGTAGCTGACGGTGAGGTCACGACCGAAGGCGAGTACCCCGGTGTCGCCGACCGGACGGCCCAGCGTCGTGTCGCCGCGCAGCGTCGGACCGTCGACCATGAAGTGTTCGACGCCCGCCGCGGCGTACTCGTCCTCCATCCCCGGCGCGAAGGCGCACTCCGGCGCCCAGATCCCGCGCGGGGTGTAGCCCCACCGGGTCTGCGCGTCGGCCAGACCCTCGCCGAGCGAGAACTGCCGCAACCGCGGGTCGAGCAGCGGGGCGAACGGATGCGCGAGCGGACCGCCGAGGATCTCGGCCACCCCCGTCTCGGCGATCGCCCGGATGGTCGGCGAGCCACCGTGACGCCAGTGGCGCTCGAACTCGGTGATCGCCTCGGCAGCCGTGCGGTATTCACGATGGCCCAGGGTGCGGCGGTCGGCGTCGTCGGACACCGCGGCCTCGGTGGCGCGCAGCTGCCAGTCGGCCAGCCACTCGTACATCGACCTCGTGCAGTGCGGGTCGTCGAGCTGGGCGGCCAGCACCGGGGTGATGCCCAGCGACATCAGATCCCGGTGCCCGTCGTCGGCCAGGCGGCGCAGCATCGCGAACAAGGGAAGATAGGACGCCGCCCACGATTGATAGAGCCATTCCTCGCCGACCGGCCACCGCCCGTGGTTGGCCAGCCACGGCAGATGGGAATGCAGGACGAGCGTGAACTGTCCCGGTACCGGTTCGACGCCGGCAGTCCGCTGCGATGAAGTGGTGGTCACGATGGGCGACGCACCGCGATCGCGAGCAGATCCAGGCTGTCGTCGATCCCGACACCCGCATCGGCCGGGTCGAGCACGGCGAAGTCGACGGCCCGCACACCGGCGACGTCGTCGACGAGGTCGGTGGGCCAGTCCTCACCGGCCAGCGCCCGCTCGATCTGGGCGTCGATCAGCGATCCGCCCCACTTGCGGTCGAGCGCCGCCAGCGGTTCGCCGTGGTAGACGCCGAGCATCGCGGTCACGTCGAAGCCGCCGTCGACCAGCAGTTCACGTAGTTCGTCGGCATTCAGTTCCCGCGTGTGGAACGGGTTGAGCGGGGTGTCGCGGCCCGGAGAGAAGGTGACGCGGTTGGGGGTGGCGATCAGCAGTTCCCCGCCGGGACGCAGCACCCGCGCGCATTCGGCGATGAAGCCGGGCTGATCCCACAGATGCTCGATCACCTGGAAGTTGACCACGGTGTCCACCGAGGCATCGGCCAGCGGGAGATCGACGAGATTGCCCTGCTGGATCGTCACCTGCGGATACCGGCGGCGGGTGTGGGCGACCGCGGACTCGTCGTAGTCGACGCACGTCACCTGTGCTCCGGCGTCGGCGAGCATCGCCGCACCATATCCTTCCCCGGAGCCGGCCTCGAGCAGCTGGCGTCCGGCACACCGGTCGAGAATGTGCTGGTAGGCGATCTCGTGGCGGCGGAACCAGTAGTTCTCCGCGGGGATTCCGGGAACGGTTCGCTCACCGGTCAGGGCGAGCTGCTCATCTGCCGAAAGTGCCTGGTATGCGCCGGACGAGGGTGCCCGGTCTACGTCGGTCATCCCCACGACACTAGTCGCCCGGCGTACTGTGAGGTAGTCGATGTTCTACCGGTGGATATGACGGGTTAAAGTGAGGGGACCGATGGCCTTACCCGCCGGTAAGTTGCCGAACCCGACGCAGGAGGTCGACGCAGACCCATGACCAACATTGTCGTTCTGATCAAGCAGGTCCCGGACACCTGGTCTGAGCGCAAGCTCTCCGACGACGACTTCACTCTCGACCGTGAGGCCGCCGACGCCGTGCTCGACGAGATCAACGAGCGTGCTGTCGAAGAAGCACTGCAGATCAAGGAAGCCAACGGCGGCGAGGTGACCGTGCTGACCGCCGGCCCGGAGCGGGCGACCGAGGCGATCCGTAAGGCCCTGTCGATGGGTGCCGACAAAGCGATCCACATCAAGGACGATCTGCTCGCCGGTTCGGATGCCGTTCAGACCGCGTATGTGCTGGCCCGTGCGCTGGGCACCGTGGAGGGTGTGGAGCTGGTCATCGCCGGTAACGAGGCCACCGACGGCCGTGTCGGTGCGATCCCGGCCATGATCGCCGAGTACCTGGAACTGCCGCACCTGACGCACCTGCGCAAGCTGACCCTCGAGGGTGAGACGCTCAGCGGTGAGCGCGAGACCGACGAGGGTATCTACCACATCACCGCGGAACTGCCGGCGATCGTCTCGGTGAACGAGAAGATCAACGAGCCGCGCTTCCCGTCCTTCAAGGGCATCATGGCCGCGAAGAAGAAGGAAGTCACCGTCGTCACGCTCGCCGAGATCGACGTCGAGCCGACCGATGTGGGCCTGGCCAACGCCGGGTCGACGGTCACCAGCTCCACCCCGAAGCCCCCGAAGACCGCCGGTGAGCGTGTCGCCGATGAGGGTGACGGTGGCGTGAAGGTCGCCGAGTACCTGGTCTCGCAGAAGATCATCTAGCTCGACCGGTAGACCCCACCATCACAGCCCGCGCCAACCGGTTCCGACGGTGTGGCGCAGGGCATCTCAAAGACATTCAGGAGTAGAGGAAATGGCAGAAGTTCTCGTTCTGGTCGAGCAGGACGCCGAGGGCGCCCTGAAGAAGGTGACCGCTGAGCTGATCACCGCGGCGCGTGCCCTGGGCACCCCGGCGGCGGTCGTCGTCGGCAAGCCCGGTGCGGCCGACGGCGTGATCGACGGTCTCAAGGAGGCCGGCGCGGAGAAGATCTACGTCGCCGAGTCCGACGATGTGGCCACCTACCTGATCAGCCCGCAGGTCGACGTGCTGTCGTCGATCGCGGAGTCGGCCGCCCCGGCCGGCATCCTGGTCGCGGCCACCGCCGACGGCAAGGAGATCGCGGGCCGGTTGGCCGTGCGCCTAGGTTCGGGTGTGCTCGCCGACGTCATCGACATCAAGGACGGCGCCGTGGGCGTGCACTCGATCTTCGGTGGCGCGTTCACCGTCGAGGCACAGGCCAAGGGCGACACCCCGGTGTTCTCGGTCCGTCCGGGTGGTGTGGAGGCAGCTCCGCAGGCCGGCGCCGGTGAGCGTGTGGACGTCGAGGTTCCCGCCGCTGCGGAGAACGCCGTCAAGATCACCAAGGTCGAGCCGAACGTGGGCGGCGACCGTCCGGAGCTGACCGAGGCCTCGATCGTGGTCTCGGGTGGCCGCGGTGTGGGTTCGGCCGAGAAGTTCTCCGTGGTCGAGGCGCTGGCCGACTCGCTGGGTGCGGCCGTGGGAGCGTCGCGTGCAGCGGTCGACTCGGGCTACTACCCCGGTCAGTTCCAGGTCGGTCAGACCGGTAAGACCGTGTCGCCGCAGCTCTACATCGCCCTGGGTATCTCCGGTGCGATCCAGCACCGTGCGGGTATGCAGACCTCGAAGACCATCGTCGCGGTCAACAAGGACGAAGAGGCCCCGATCTTCGAGATCGCCGATTTCGGTATCGTGGGCGACCTGTTCAACGTCGCACCGCAGCTGACCGAAGAGGTCACCAAGCGCAAGTGATCTGAGATCCCGAAGAAGCCCCGCCACATCTGATGTGGCGGGGCTTCTTCGGTTCTGTCCGTCCGTGGTCCGGCGGTCCGTGACGGTCAAGCCGATGCGGCCGAGGCGTTCTCGGACGAATCCCGCGCATGGGGGAACGGCAGACCGAACCGTTCGCGCAGCGTCGGTGCCGGGTAGTCGCGATGGAACAGCCCGCGCTCCTGCAGGATCGGGACCACCAGCCTGGCGAAGTTCTCCAGGTCGACCGACGTGTCGGCGGGCATGATGGTGAACCCGTCGGCGGTACCCGCCTCGAACCACGACTGCAGATCGTCGGCGACCTGCTCGGCCGAGCCGATCACCAGACGGTGTCCCGATCCGCCCGCCCCGGACTGCACGAGTTCGCGTGGCGTGCGCGGTGATCGGGCGATCAGTGCACGTGTGGACACGCTGAAGCCGGTGGAGAACGCGGTACCGGGAATGGTGTCGGGGAGGTCGTCGGCCGAGATCGGGTCGTCGGGGCCGAACGAATCGGGCGGCAGACCGAGAGTGGTGAGCAGTTCGGTGCACAACCGGTCGATGGGCAGCGTCGCGTACAGCGTCTGCGCGCGGGCGGCCGCATCCTCCGGTGTGGTCCCCACCAGGACGACGACGCCGAGCGAGACCTTGACCGCGTCGGGGTGACGACCCGCGGCGGCGGCGCGCGAGCGGATCTCGTCGCGGAACGCGATCGCCTTGGCCTTCGTCTGTGCCACGGTGAAGACGACGTCGGCATGGTCGCCGGCGAGTTTCAGGCCTCCCTCCGAACCGCCCGCCTGCACGATGACCGGCCTGCCCTGCGGTCCGGGGGCGACGGGCAACGGGCCCGCCACCGAGAAGAACTCACCCTCGTGGTCGATGCCGCGGATCCGGGTGGGATCGGCGTATCGCCCCGATTCCTTGTCGGCGACAAGCCAATCCGGCTGCCAGCTGTCCCACAGGTGGGTGGTGACCTCGAGGAACTCCCACGCCCGCCGGTACCGCGACTCCTTGTCGGGATGGGCGGGCAGCCCGAAGTTGGCTGCGGCCGCCGGAGTTCCGGTGGTCACGATGTTGACCGCCGCACGTCCCTTCGTCACATGATCGCGTGCCTGGAATCGACGGGCCAGGTTGTACGGCGAGTTGTAGGTGGTCGACGCGGTCACCACGATGCCGAGGTTCTCGGTGATCGCGGCCAGATGCCCCAGCAGGACAGCCGGATCCAGACCGGTACCGGGAGCCTCCTCGATCTCACCGCGCAGCGCCGGTCCGTCCCCGAGGAACACCGCGTCGATGGTCGCCTCCTCGGCGATCAGGGCGAGCCGCCGGAAATGGTCGATGTCGAGATAGGCGAGCGGATCGACGTGCGGCAGCCGCCACGCCTGCCGGAAGTGACCCGGCGTCATCAGGGAGATGGTGAGGTGGAATCCGGTCATGGACGGCCTCTTTCGGACGGAGCACACCCCAGCCGTGGCGCCAGGTCACGGGCGGTGGACTCGAGTAGACGGATGTGTTCGTCACGGTCGGGTACCCCGGGGACGAAGCTGACCAGCAGATCGGTGGCCAGCGCCACCGCCGGATCGGCCGCGAGCTCGTCGGCGAGTGTCGCGGCCGGACCCAACAGCGCGTGGTCGGCGGCGAGATACTCGTCGACGCCCTGGGCGTGCTTCGGCCCGCCGGAGGTACTCCAGCTACGCCATCGGTGCACACCGGGGGTCACCCGCCGTACCGCTTCCACGCGGTCGGGGTGGGGGTAGACCGCCCGCGAGACCTGCACTCGCGGTGGATGATCGGGGTCTGTCCACGCGGACAGATAGGACCGGATCCACGCGGCCTGCGCGGCTTGTGCCCCGGCGACGGTCCCACCGCCCCAGGCGTTGGCCCGCGACAGTTGCAGGCCGTCGCCGGCGAGTGCGGCGGCCGCCGCGGAGGCGTGCGCGTAGTCGGGATGGCTGGTGGTGGCCTGCCAGAGCCGACGACGCACACCGGCACCCGGCGAATACAGGGATTCACCGGCGGCGTTCAGCGGTGAGCCCTCGAGTACCTCGTGCAGGCGACTCACCGACTCGCCGAAGATCCGTTGCCGGTCGGCCAGATCCCTGCCGAACGCCTCCCATGCCCCCGGGAACGGCCCGGACCCGACCCCCAGCTCCAGCCGGCCGCCGCTGAACGCATCGACCGTCGCGGCGTCCTCGGCCACGCGCAGCGGGTCCTCCAGGGGGAGCACCAGAACACCGGTGCCCAGGCCGATCCGGGTGGTGTGCTGGGCGATCGCGCCCAGCGCCACCAGCGGCGAGGAGATCTGTTCCTTGCCCTGCCGGAAGTGACGCTGGATCACCCACCCGGAGTCATATCCCAGTTCCTCTGCCGCGACGAAGATCTCGATCGCCTCGCGATAGGCCTGCGCCACCGGGAGGTCGTTGTCGATCGGCGCCTGCTGATCGCGGTGTTCGCCGTGTCCAACACGGTGGCCTATGTGGCGTTGATCCAGATCCTGCCGGTCATCATCGACGACATGGCGACCGGCCTCGGCGTCTCCCGGACCGCGGTGGCCGGGGCGTCGAC
Organism: Gordonia desulfuricans NBRC 100010; assembly: GCF_001485495.1. Lineage (GTDB taxonomy): Bacteria > Actinomycetota > Actinomycetes > Mycobacteriales > Mycobacteriaceae > Gordonia > Gordonia desulfuricans. The sequence goes on from NZ_BCNF01000128.1 coordinate 8,253, forward strand.
CGTGTCGACCCTGATGGGGGCGCTCGCGGCGTTCCCGATCGGCCGCCTGATGGACCGCCACGGTGGGCGGATCCTGATGACCGCGGGCTCGCTGATCGGCGTCGGTGCGGCGGTGATGTGGTCGCAGGCAACCTCGTTGCCGATGCTGTATGTGGCATTCGTGTTCGTGGGTCTGGCGATCGCCATGTCGACCTATGAGGCCGCATTCGCGGTGATCGTGGTGGCCACCGACGGCCCGCACCGGGACCGGACGATCCTGGCGGTGACCATGATCGCGGGGCTGTCGACCTACCTGGTGTATCCCCTCCTCGGCTGGATGAACGACGAATGGGGATGGCGGACAACGCTGCTGGTTCTCAGTGCAGTCCTGCTGGTGACCGCGGTGCCCGGTCATCTGCTGGTGATCCCGTCGGGGCGTGCACACCGGAGTCGGGTGGAGCACCGGACGGGCGTGCCGATCGGCACCGCACTTCGGCAGCGGCGGTTCTGGTACCTGCTCATCGCGTTCGTGGGGCAGGCCGGATCGGTGACGGCATTTCTGCTGCTGGTGATCTCGTACCTGTTGTCGGTGGGCCACTCCATGTGGATAGCCACCTCGATCCCGATCTCGATCGGCGCGATGCAGATCCTGTCGAGATTGGCTCTGGTCACCGTATTGCGAGGAGTCGCACTGGCCCCGGTCACCTGCGGGGCCTTCGCGATCCAGGGTGCGGGACTGCTGATGCTGCCGCTGGCCGGGTTGTCGATCCCGGCGACGCTGCTCTGCGTCTCGGCCGTCGGGATCGGACAGGGGGTCGGTGTGATCGCGCGGCCGTCGATCGTCGCCGACAACTTCGGGGTCGCCCACTTCGCCAGTGTGCTGGCGGTCATCACCGTCCCGATGGCCGTCGCACGGGCGGCATCGCCACTGATGGGTGCGTGGCTGGGGGACTGGCGTTTCCTGGTGATCTGCGGTGCCGGAGCGGTGGTGGCCTCGATCGCATTGATACCGCTGGCGAGAGCAGGGAACGGTGGCTCGTAGTCAGGTGGGTCGCACAGTTCAGACCGCCGTCGTGAGCGAATGTCGTTGGTGGATCACCGGTGTTTTGGCAGGTGTTCATCGGCAGGCGGCTCAGGCGCCGACCTGTTCACCACACCAGCACCGACACGACACACCGGGGTCGCCGGCGCGACGTTCCATCTCGTTTTCATCTGGGTATGACATCTGTGCAGGTGACCGCCCTTCCCCAACTGTCGCGCACGTTGGTGGACGCAGGCGCGTTGCGGATCGTGCTCACCGACGACCCGGCCGCCGTCGTCGCGGCCCAGCAGCTGCGCTACGAGGTCTTCGCCGCCGAACCCGGCTTCTCCGACTCCATCGGCGATGCCGGCACCCGACGCGACGCCGACCGGTTCGACGAGTTCTGTGAGCACCTGCTGGCCTGGCACGACGACCACGGCGTCATCGGCTGTGCCCGACTGCTCCCGCCGCCGCGGGCGATCGCGGCCGGCGGGTGGTACTCGGCCACCGAGTTCGACCTCTCCGAACTCGACGAGATCGGGGCGTCGACCGTGGAGATGGGCCGCGCATGTGTGCTCGACGGCCATCGCAGTGGCGCGGTCACCGCGCTGCTGTGGGCGGCACTGTTCCGGTACCTGGAGGAATCGGGATATCGCCACGTGATCGGGTCGGTGTCGGTACCGCTGGCAGGACCCGGGGTGCTCGCCCGCGGTGCCACCCTGCGTGGCGCGCGTGACCTCCTGCGCGATCGGCACGCCGCGCCGTGGCAGGTGTATCCGCACATCAGGGGCCGGGTGGACGGGGTCCTGCTCGACGACATCACCGGGCCCGCGAGAGTCTGCCTGCCGCCGTTGATGCGCGCCTACCTACGGCTGGGTGCGCAGGTCTGCGGCGAACCGGCGGTCGACGAGGTCTTCGATGTGGGCGACTTCCTCACGGTGCTCGACCAGCGACGTGCCAATGCCCGCTACCTCGACCGGCTCCGCGACACCGTGGCGCGATTGGGCGGTGAGCGGGGATGAGCGTGGCCGCCGCCCACGAGGTGGGCGTCGTCGCGGTCGAGGCCACCGGGGTGGTCCGGCTCGCCGCCGTCGCCGACGTCGAGTGTGCTGTGGCACAGCCGGATTCGCGGCAGGTGCACGCGTGGTATCCGGCCAGCCCGTGTGGTGACGGGTGCCGCGCCGGTGTCGGTGCGAGCGCGGCGGGTGCGATGCTGATGGCGGCGCGGACGGTGAAACTCGTGCTGGCGGTGATGACGATCGCCGTCGCCGGGGCGCTGGTCACCCCGCTCCCGCGGCTGGTGCGGCGCGCATTCCTGCGTGCCTCGGCCCTGACCATGTTGCGGGCCATCGGGATTCGGATCGTCATCGACGATCGTCGCCCGTTCGGGTCACGCACACGCGGACTGGTGGTGGCCAATCACATCTCGTATCTGGACATCCTGGCGATCGCGGTGGTCCAGCCGTCCCGGTTCGTCGCGAAGTCCGACGTCGCGTCGATGCCGCTGGTGTCGGTGCTCGCCCGTCGATTCGGGGTGATCACCATCGACCGGGGATCGTTGCGGAGTCTGCCCGGGGTGGTCGACGTCGCCACCGCGGGACTGGAGGCCGACGCCTCGGTGGCGGTGTTCCCGGAGGGCACCACCTGGTGTGGGGGTGCGCAGGGCCGATTCCATCCGGCGTTCTTCCAGTCCGCACTGGATGCGGGTGTGCCGATCCTGCCGGTGGGGATCGGGTTCACCGTCGACGGCTGCCGCACCGCCGAACCGGGTTTCATCGGCGAGGACGGCCCGGCCGACACCCTTCGCCGGGTGTTGCGATCGCGCCGGGTGGTGGTGCATGTCTGCCTGCACGAACCGCAACTGCCGCACGGTGACCGCCGGGAACTCGCCGCACGGTGTGAGCTGCTGGTCCGGTCGGTTCACCGGGAGCGCGGTACGGCCACACCCACACACCGTGGGTGACGATCGGACAACATATATGATGCACGGGCGGCCGTGACCCACGGAACACCGCCCAGTGATCGCCGGACCGAAAGGGCCCATCCATGTCCGACACCCCGAACTCCGTCACGAGGCGTCCCGAGAAGCTGACCGCAGACGCGGCCCGGGCACGATTCGCCGAACTGCGGGAGGCCGGGGGACGGGTCGACGACGCCGATCTCGACGCGGTCTGGGCGGGATTGAGCACCCTGCGGCCGGAGGAGATGTACGGACGGTGGCGTGGCGGTGAGTTCACCACCGGCCACGCCGCCAACGGGATGCTGGCGACGATGGGCTGGTACGGCAAGACCTTCGTCGCCCGCGACGCGGTACACCCGCTGGTGTGCCGCGACGCCGACGGCGAGCTGTACTCGAACACCGATTTCGGCAAGGGGGAGGCGAGCCTGTGGAACATCGAGTTCCGCGGCGAGGTCACGGCGTCCATGGTCTACGACGGCCGGCCGATCATCGATCACTTCAAACGAGTGGATGACACGACCGTCATGGGCATCATGAACGGCAAGGCGGGCGTCGTCGACGGCCGTCACCTGTACTTCTATCTCGATCGCGACTGAGCGAACCCCGGCGCCGGGCACCGGTACGCCGGTGCGCCAAGCCTGTGGCAAGGAGACTCCAAGCGGCACTTCGGAGGGTGGCCCCCGAACGTTTCACCCGACCGCTCGGAGGAGCCCCCATGGCCGACGCCCAGATCTCGCCGCCAGGTGCGACAGCACCCGGTACCACCCGATCCCAGTGGGTCACCCTCGCGGTGGCCTGCGCGGCCACCGCGATGCTCATGCTCGACATCGCCGTGGTCAACACCGCTCTGCCATCCATCGCACGCGAGTTCACCGCCGACTTCAGTGCCATCAAATGGGTGATCGACGGATACACCCTCGCCCTGGCGACGGTGGTGTTGTCGGCGGGTGCGTGGGCCGATCGCGCCGGCCGTCGGTTCGCCTTCACGATCGGTGCGGTGGTCTTCACCGCGGCGTCGGCGATCTGCGCCGTGGCCGGGGACATGTTGCTGCTCAACGCGGCCCGCGTGGTCCAGGGGCTCGGCGCCGCAGTGCTGTTCGCCACCTCGCTGGCATTGCTCGCGCACGCCTTCCCCGGCCGCGCCGAACGCACCAGGGCGCTGGCCGCCTACGGTGCGACGATCGGTGCGTCCTTCGCCATCGGGCCGTTGCTCGGGGGTGTGCTGACCGAACTCATCGACTGGCGTGCGATCTTCGTGATCAACATCCCGGTGGGCATCGCCATGCTGGCCGGTACCCGTTGGGTCGTCGAATCTCGCAGTGCCGCACCGCGTCGCGGCGACTGGTCGGGTCAGGTGGCCTCGATGGTGGGCCTCGCCGCACTCACCTACGGACTGTTCTCGGCCAACGAACGCGGCTGGACCGACGCCGTCACGCTGACCGCCCTCATCGTCTCGGTGGTGGCGCTGATCGCCTTCCTGGTGGTGGAGAGCCTGGTGGCCGAACCGATGCTGCCGCTGTCGATGTTCGCCAACGCGGGTTTCGCCGGTGCGCAGGTGGCCACCTTCGCGATCTCGGCGTCGATGTTCGCGGTGTTCGTCTACGTCACCGTGTATCTGCAGGGTGTGGTGGGGATGTCGGCGATCGGTGCCGGTCTGGTCTATCTGCCCGGCACCATACTGATGCTCGTCGCGGCCGGACTGACCGACAAGATCCTCGACCGGGTGCCGCCGTGGGTGCTGCTGGCCACCGGCCTGATGGCCGTCGCGGTGGGAATGGCGTGGATGACCGTCGGTGGCCGTGACAGCAGTGGCTGGGATCTGGTGGGCGGCTTCATGATCGCCTCGATCGGTGCCGGCGTGTTCAACCCGGTGATGAGCGGCGTGGTGCTGGCCGAGAGCGAACACGACGACGCCGGACTCGCCGCGGGCGTCAACGACGTGTTCCGGCAGTCGGGTATCGCACTCGGCGTCGCCGCCCTCGGCGCGTTCTTCCCGGCACAGTCGGTGCTGCACGGCGGCTCGCCGGACGAGTTCGTGTCCGGACTGCACACCGCTCTGTGGGTGAGCTTCGGGATCGCCCTGGCCGGAGCGCTGGTCGTGGCGGCGACGATGCGCCGTGCCCGCGCGACCACCGACGACGAGGAGTATACCGCCGACGGTCCCGCTGACGGCCCCGTCGACGACCCGGAGGTCGACCCTGATGGAGCCGCGGCGGTCGGCAGGTGAGTGGGTACGCCCTTCCGGCCCCGCGATCCCGGTCATCCCACAAGGAGTCATCCCACAAGGAGTCGGCCCAGCAGGAGTCGGCCCAGAAGGAGCCGCTGTCGAACGCGATGGCGTTGCCGTCGCTGCGGGTTCCTCGTCACGGTGACGTCTCGGGCCTTACACTCTCAGAACAACAGGGTGGCCGGGCGAGTGGGGAATCGAGCGTGCGACAGTATCTGGTTCTCGGCCCTCTCGAGGTGCGTCGCGAGAACGATCCGATCGATCTGGGGTCGCCCAAGCAGCGTTCGGTGCTCGCCGCGTTGTTGCTGGCCCGTGGTGCGGTGGTACCGGTCCATCGGCTGATCGACACCGTGTGGGGTGCGGACCCGCCTGCCGCGGCAACCACCAGCCTGCAGGCCTATGTCTCCAATCTGCGTCGCGCCCTGCGCGGTGACACCGGTGACGCCTCCCCGATCCAGCGGGTGGCCTCGGGCTACCGTCTCGAACTCGGCGACGACCGCCTGGACGTCGCCGAGTTCGCGGCACTCGCCCGCAGCGCCCGTATCGCCCGCGACGAGGCGCAGTGGACCCGGGCGCTCGCCGATGCCGAGACCGCCCTCGGGCTGTGGCGGGGCGAACTGCTGGCCGGCGAGCTCGACGGCATCGACTGGGTGGTGGCCGAGGCGGCCGCACTCGTCGAGGGACGGCTGGCGGTCCAGGAGGTGCACATCACCGCGTTGCTCGCCGACGGCGACACCGGTGGCGCGCTCGCCGACATCGTGGCGCTGCGTGCGCGGGATCCGTTGCGCGACCGGGCGGTCTGGCTGCACATGGTGGCCCTGTACCGGGCCGGTCGGGCCACCGAGGCGCTCGATGTCTACACCGAGCACTCCCGCATCCTCGACGAGGAGCTCGGTCTGGAACCCGGTGTGGAACTGGTGGAGTTGCAGGGGGCGATCCTGCGCCACGATCCGGTGATCGCGGCCTGGCCGCGCCCGCCGCACTGGTCGGGTGCGGTGGAGGTGACCGCACCCCATTCGATCGTCGTCGACGCCGAGCCGGTCGAGGCGCCGATGGCCGCCGATCCGTCGTCGGATTCGCTGCCGCTCGTCGGCCGGGAGAGCCAGATCGACCGTGTCCGTGCACTTCTCGCCTCGACCGGCGAATCCGCCCGGTGGCTGCTGATCAGCGGCCCGGCCGGGATCGGCAAGACCCGCCTCGCCGAGGAGGTCGCCACGATCGCGGTGGGCGTCGGCGGGCGGGTGGTCTGGGTGCGCTGCCCCGACGCCGAGGGCATCCCGGCCTGGTGGCCGCTGCGGCAGCTGTGCCGGGCGCTCGAGGCCGAGCCGGAGGCCGTGCTGTCGGTGCCGCCCGGTGTCGACGCCGACACCGCACGGTTCGCGGTCTACGAGCGCGTCCAGAACCTGCTGGAGACGACGTTGGGGAGCGGGCCGCTGACCGTGGTCGTCGACGACGCGCAGTGGGCCGATTCGATGACCCTGGGGTTGCTGACCTACCTGAGCACCGTGATGCGTGCGTCTGGGCTGAGTGTGGTGGTGACCGTCCGCGACGGTGAGGGCGGCTCCGACGTCGACCGGCTGCGCTCGGCGTTGTCCCGGGCAGCGGGCGCGCATCTGGCCCTGCCGCATCTGGTCCGCGACGAGGTGGTGGCCCTGGTGCGCGCCGTCGCCGGGGACGAAATGACCCCCGAGGACGCCGACACCCTGACCCGCCGGACCGGCGGAATCCCGCTGTTCGTCGCCGAGTTCGCCCGGCTGCCGGCCGAGGAGCGGCGTCGGGAGATGGTGCCGGCGGCGGTCCGGTCGGTTCTCGACCGACGCCTCACCTCGCTGGATCCGGCGGTCCTGGAGGTGATCACCCATGCGGCGGTGATCGGTGACGAGGTGGACATCACCCTGCTCGCCGAGGTGATGGAGCGCGGCATCGCCGAGATCGCCGACTGCCTCGACGACGCCATCGACGAACGCATCCTGGTCTCCACCGATCGGGGTGGCACAACACGTTTCGCGCACGCACTGCTGCGTGAGGAGGCGCTCGCCGCGATCCGCCCGTTGCGCCGGTGCCGGATGCATCTGCGGGTGGCCGATGTGGTCGGGACCCGGCCGGGCCCGGGATGGGCGATGCGGCGTGCGCTCCATCTGCTGGAGGCGTCACCGGTGGCCGACGCCCGCGACGTGGTCGACGCGTGTCGCATCGTCGCCGAGGACGCCACCGCCCGATGGGATTCGGAGAATGCCGCGCACTGGCTGGGCATGGCATTGCGCACCCACGAGTCGGCCGGGCTCAGCGATCACGACACCACCGACCGTGACGACCTGCTGATCGCGATGCTCGCCGCGCAGGCCCGCGCCGGTCTGGTGCAGATGGTGCTCAAGGAGGTGGAGACCCGGCTCCACGAGGCCATCCGATCCGGTGCGCCGACCACTGCCGGTCGGCTCGCGGGCAGCCTGATCCGATCCACCGGGGCCTGGCCGTGGATCGGTCCGGGAATCGAGAACCCCACGCTGCACGCAGCGCTGGATGCGGCCGCCGATCATCTCGGTGACCAGATCGAGTCCGGCGATGCCAAACCCGGTGTGGTCGCCGGGCTGGCGCGGGTGCTGGCCGCGTCGGCGATCGGGCATTGCTACAACCGGGACGGCGCGGTGCCCGCGGGCCTGCTCGCGCGGGCCGAGGTCCTGGCCGCCGACACCGCCGACGACCAGGTCGTCGCCGATGTGATGCTCGCCCGGATCATCACCTACTCCGGTGTCGCCGATCACGCGCGCGACTGTCTTGCGCTGGCGCAACAGGTCCGGCAGCTGCGTCCCCGCGACGACGTCGACGACGTGATTCTGGACGCGGTGGCGACCATGGCCACCATGACCCTCGGGGATGTGTCGAGAACCGAACAGCTCGTCCGACGCGGTATCTCGGGAAGCGAACGTCTGCGTCTGCCGGTGCTGCGTGCCCAGCTGCGGTGGATGGAGGCGGCGATCGCGGTGTGGCGCGGCCGATTCGATCTCGCCGAGGAACACTTCCGGACCGCGGTCGCGGTGCACGAGCAGACCGAACTCTATGTGGCGGGCAGCGGTGCGATCGCGATGATGGCGCTGGCCGCCGAACGGGGGCGCCTCGACGAGTCGCTGATGGGGCAGGACATCGACCCGTTGGAGTGGGCCCGCTCGGTACCCCAGGAGTACGGCGCCGACCAGGTGGTGATCCTGCTCGCCGCAGGTGTGGCCCGGATCGCCGCGGCGGCCGGTGACGACCACCTCGCCCGGTCGATGATCACCATCTGGAGTGACGACGGTCGCGCGATGATCTGGACCTCGCTGGGCCAGGCGGTGATGCTGGCGCACGCCGTCGCTGATCTCGAGATGCCCGAGTACGCACAGGAATTCATCGACTACCTGATGCCCTACCGGTCCTACATCGCGACGGTGGGGCATGTCGGGAACGTCGGTCCGGTGGCGTTGGCGATCGCCGAACTGTGCCTGCTGACCGATCAGTTCGACCTCTGCGACGAACTCCTCACCCAGGCGCGCAACATCGCCGAGGTGGGGGAGGGTGAGCCCGCGTTGCTGCGCGTCCGTCTGATCGCCGCCCGCAGGCAGCCGTCGTCACCGTCACGCGACGCCGATCTGGTCCACATCGCCACCCGGGCCGGCGAGATCGGACTCGACCAGGTCGCCAGGAGTGCGCGCACCCTGCTCGACGACGCCTGACCTGCGCCGACAGTCCTCCAAGTGGCTTCCAAGACCGACACAAGCCACCTCGCCCAGTCTGATGGCACGCCCCGGTCGGCGGGCCGTGCCATCACATTCGCGGTCACGGTGCCACCGGTGCACGACATGCGGCACAGACCCAGAGGAGAACCCATGACCACCAGTAGAGCCATCGACCGCGCCGACATCGACGCCCTGCGCCGTGCGGTCCGCGGTGCGGTGCACCGTCCGTCCGACCCGGGCTATGCGGTGGAAGGGTTCAACGTCGCCGCCACCTGGAAACCGTGGGCGGTGGTCGACGTCGCCGGTGCCGACGATGTCGCCGCGGTGGTGAACTTCGCCGCCGCCAACGGGATGACGGTGGCGCCGTTCGCCACCGGACACGGCGGAATCCCGATCGGATCGAACTCGATCCTGGTGCGCACCAACGGCCTCGACGTGTGCGAGGTCGACCCGGCCACCCGCACCGCGCGGCTGGGGGCCGGGGTGCGCTGGCAGACGGTGATCGATGCTGCTGCGCCACACGGGCTGGCCCCGTTGTGCGGGTCGTCGCCGGCGGTCAGTGTGGGTGGCTTCCTCAGCGGAGGCGGGATCGGCCCGCTGGTCCGAACTGTCGGCGCATCCTGTGATCACGTCCGGTCGATCACCGCCGTCACCGGCACCGGTGTGGTCAAACAGGCCACCGCCGAGGTCAACCCGGAACTGTTCTGGGGTCTGCGCGGCGGCAAGGGAACGCTCGGGATCATCACCGAGGTGGTGATCGATCTGCTCCCGATCTCGGAGATCTACGGTGGGGCAATCTATTTCGACGGTGCTGATGCCCAGCGTGTGCTGCGTGTGTGGCGTGACTGGACCGAGGGACTGCCGCGGGAGGCCAACACCTCGCTGGCGGTCCTCAACCTGCCGGACATGCCGGGGGTGCCCCCGATGCTCGCCGGCCGGCAGACCGTCGCGGTGCGCTTCGCCGGAGTCGGCGACTTCGGCGCCGCCGCCGATCTCGTCGCCCCGATCCGGGCGGTGGCCACCCCGATCCTCGACACCGTCGGGCCGATGCCGTACGCGGCGATCGCGGCCATCCACGCCGACCCGGTGGACCCGATGCCCGCGCACGAGACCAGTACGCTGCTGCGCGCGCTGCCCGACGACGCCCTCGCGGCGCTGCTCGAGGTGGTGGGCCCCGGCGCGCCGCCGTTCCTGACGATCACCGAGCTGCGGCTGCTCGGCGGTGCGTTCGCCGAGGAGCCGCCGGTCCGCAGTGCGCTGTGCCACCGCCATGCGGCGTTCACCTTCCACACCGTCGGCGTGCTGGCCCCGCCGATCGCCGAACACGTGGTGGATGCCGGCGCCCGCGCATCCCAGGCGATCGCCCCCTGGTCGCTCGGCACCACGCTGCCGAACTTCATCGCCCACCACGAGCTGGTCGACATCCGGACCAGCTACGACGACGACACCTATGCCTGGCTGTCGGCGCTGGGAGCGCAGCTCGATCCGCACGGTGTGCTCGACGTCGGCCACGTGGTCCGGTAGGCATCGGGCCGGCCCGTGCGGCGAACATCACCATGGACGTCCGACGGTGCGGGAATTGGACGGGACCGGTAGCGCGTTTATCCTTGTCAACGTCATGTCCATGCCCGCACGTATCCCCGTCTACCTCGACAACGCCGCATCGACCGCCCTGCGGCCCGAAGCACTCGAGGCGATGACCGCCGTCTGGACCCAGCCCGGCAACGCGTCGTCGTTGCACGGATCCGGACGCCGGTCGCGCCGGCTGCTGGAAGAGGCCCGGGAGGCATTCGCGGCCGCCGTCGGTGCCCGGCCCTCCGAGGTGATCTTCACCGGAGGCGGCACCGAAGCCGACAACCTCGCGGTCAAGGGCATCTACTGGTCCCGCCGCCAGGCCGATGACCGGCGCCGACGCGTCGTGATCACCGGTGTCGAGCACCACGCGGTACTCGACCCCGCACAGTGGCTGGAAGGCCAGGGTGCCGAGGTCGTCGTCCTCGACGTCGACGACGAGGGACTGGTCTCGCCGGCCGCCTTGCGCGCCGAGCTCACCGCCCACGCCGACGAGACCGCGCTGGTGTCGGTGATGTGGGCGAACAACGAGGTCGGCACCATCGAGCCGATCGCCGAGCTGGCCGCCATTGCCGCCGAGTTCGGGGTGCCGATGCACTCCGATGCGATCCAGGCCGTCGGACACGTGCCGGTGGACTTCGCGGGGAGCGGATTGTCGGCGATGAGTGTCGCCGCCCACAAGTTCGGCGGACCCACCGGCGTCGGGGCGTTGATCCTCGGCCGCGAGGTGGGCTGTGTGCCGGTGCTGCACGGTGGTGGGCACGAGCGCGACGTGCGGTCGGGGACCCCCGACGTGGCCGCCGCGGTCGGCATGGCCACCGCCGCGACCCTGGCGGTCGCCGAACTGCCGGACACGATGGTGTCGGTGGCACGGCTGCGGGACCGGCTCTTCGACATCCTCCTCGACATCCCCGGCACCCGGGTCAACGGTCCGCGCGACGCGCGCCGGCTGCCCGGCAACGTGCACGTCAGTTTCGAGGGCTGCGAGGGCGATTCGCTACTGATGTTGCTCGATGCCAACGGCGTGGAGTGTTCCACCGGGTCGGCCTGCACCGCGGGTGTCGCCCAGGCCAGCCACGTGCTGATCGCGATGGGCCTCGACATGGCCACCGCGCGGGGTTCGCTGCGGTTCACCCTGTCGCCGAGCACCACCGACGCCGACATCGACACCGTCGCCGACGTGATCGGCGAGGTGGTCGAACGGGCGCGGACGGCCGGTCTGGTCTCTTCGGGAAGGGCACGCTGATGCGGGTACTGGCCGCGATGAGCGGTGGCGTCGACTCGGCGGTGGCGGCTGCCCGCGCCGTCGATGCCGGTCATGAGGTGGTGGGCGTGCACCTGGCGCTGTCGACGGCGCCGGGGGCGCTACGCACCGGGTCGCGCGGCTGCTGTTCGCGTGAGGACGCCGGCGATGCCCGACGCGCCGCGGACGTGCTCGGGATCCCGTTCTACGTCTGGGATTTCGCCGATCGGTTCAAGGACGATGTGATCGACGAATTCGTCGAGGCCTATGCCGCCGGTCAGACCCCCAATCCGTGCCTGACCTGCAACGAGAAGATCAAGTTCGCCGCGCTCGCCGACCGGGCCGTGGCCCTCGGCTTCGATGCGCTGGCCACCGGTCACTATGCCCGGCTCGTCGACGGTGAGTTGCGTCGCGCCGTCGACCACGACAAGGACCAGTCGTATGTGCTGGCCGTACTCACCCGTGAGCAGTTGGACCGGGCGATGTTCCCGGTCGGCGACACCCCGAAGCCGGAGATCCGCGCGGAGGCGGCGCGGCGCGGGTTGTCGGTGGCCGACAAACCCGACTCGCACGACATCTGCTTCATCCCGTCCGGTGACACCCGGGCGTTCCTCGGTGCGCGGATCGGTATCCGGCCCGGAGCGGTGGTCGACGCCGACACCGGCGAGACCCTCGCCGAGCACGAGGGCGTGCACGGGTTCACCATCGGACAGCGCAAGGGACTGGGCATCGACGCGCCGGCCGCCGACGGCCGTCCCCGCTACGTGACCGACATCGATCCGGCCACCGGTACCGTCGCGGTGGGTTCCAGTGAACATCTGCAGGTGTGGTCGATCAGCGCCTCGAAGGCCGTGTGGACCTCCGGCCAGACCCCGGACGGACCGGTCGATTGTGTGGTCCAGGTGCGCGCCCACGGCGGTCTGGCACCGGCGGTCGCGACCCCGGTGGACACCGCCGACGGCCCCGGCTTCGAGATCAGCCTGGGGGAGCCGCTGACCGGCGTCGCCCGCGGACAGGCCGCGGTGCTGTACCTGCCCGACGCCGATCGCGGTGACCTGGTGTTCGGTTCCGGCCGGATCACGGCCACCTCGTCGGTGCGACCGGTGTCGCTGTCGGCGGCCGAGTAGTCGGACGGCGAGCGACTTCGGATGAGCACCCTGCCCACCGGCATCGGCACCGGTGTCGGTTCGATGCCCGGTACCGATCCGGCCCAAGCAGCGGCCGTGATCAACGGCGAACTCGACTTCGCCCATCTCGCCGAGCTCCCGGCACGGGGGATCGGGGCCGACATGATCGGTCGGATGGCCGCCCTGCTGGTCGACATCCCGATCGACGCGTCCACCTGGGGTTACCGCCTCGGATCGAAGGGGTCGTCGGTGGTGCGTCGCGCCCGGGGATTCCTCAGCGCCGACCTCGACGTACTCGAAGAGCTCTGGGACACCGCCGGATTCATCGGTACCGGCCGTGCCGTCAAGGTGCAGGTGACCGGCCCGTACACGCTCGCCGCGTCCATCGAGCTGGCCAACGGACACAAGGCGATCCGTGATCGTGGTGCGGTCCGTGACCTGGCCGATTCCGGTGCGGAAGGACTTGCCGCCCACGTCGCCGAGGTCCACCGCAGGCTCGGTGCCGAGGTGATCGTGCAGTTCGACGAACCGATGATCGGTGCGGTCATCGACGGTGCACTCAAACCGCTGACCCGCCTCGACGTCATCCCCGCAGTCCCCGTCGCGGAGGTCGCCGACACACTGGGTTCGGTCATCGAGCGCGTCGGGCGACCGGCGATCCTGCACAACTGTGGTGCGCCGCGCTGGGACCTGATCCGTCGGATGCGGGGCGTCGCGCACGGCGTGGACGTCACCAAGGGCACGTCGCTGTCGGCCGAGACCCTCGACGGTATCGGTGAACTCATCGATCGCGGTGATGTCCTGGTCGCCGGTGTGTTGCCGGGTGATCGTGCGGTGCGCACCGCATCCGCCGACACCGTCGCCGTCGGCCTGGCCGAGTTGATCGATCGTATCGGCCTGAACCGGAAGGTCCTGGCCGGCAATGTGATCGTCACCCCGACATGTGGTCTGGCCGGTGCCACCCTCGAGTGGGCCCGCCGCGCACTCGAGATCTGTGCGAAGGCAGGCGAGCTGCTCGCCACGGATCCGGAAGCGCTGTAGCCGTCGTCGGCCGAGCCGAAACCCGGTGAGGTGAGTGTGTCCGTAACCACCTCGGACAGTACAAATTTCGCTGGTTGAGCCGGGACCGAGCCGCGAGGCGAGGACCCGTGTCGAAACCCGGTGAGACGAGCGTGTCCGCAACCGGTC
>NZ_BCNF01000129.1 GCF_001485495.1 Gordonia desulfuricans NBRC 100010
CTCGGTCCCGGCTCGACCACCACCAGGGCCGACCGCGAAAAGCGGCCACCGGCATACGGCCGGCCCGCGCGGGGATCAGCCGACGGCCGGTGCGACCATCGCGGCGCGGACATCGACGCCGACACGGCCCAGCACCTCGCATGTCGCCTTGGTGAAGTTGAGGCTGCAGAAGTGCAGACACGGCACGCCCTCGGAGATCAGGCGCTCGGCCGTCTCGGTGGCGAAGTCGATACCGGTGGCGCGGACCGCCGCACGGTCCTCCTCCGGGCCGTTGCCGGCCGCGGCAGCGAATCGTGCCTCGACGGCGGGCGGGATCACCGACCCCGACAGCTCGGCCATGCGTCGGACGCTGGCCAGCGACGTGATCGGCATGATGCCCGGGATGATCGGCTTGGCCCCCTGCTCGGGGTCGGCGGCCACCACCCGATCACGCAGCCGCAGGTAGTCCTCGACGTCGAAGAACATCTGGGTCACCGAGTACTCGGCACCCGCGCGCAGCTTGTTCACCAGTACCGCGGTGTCCTCGTCGAGGTCCCGGGCACGATGATGCCCCTCCGGGAAGGACGCGACACCCACGTGGAAGTCGCCCAGGCCGTCGATCAGCTCGACCAGTTCCTGGGCGTAGCGCACACCCTGCGGATGCGCGACCCACTCGCCCAGCGGATCGCCGGGCGGGTCACCGCGCAAAGCCAGCAGATTGGTGATGCCCTTGTCGGCGTAGGCACCGACCAGCGACCGCAGTTCGGCGATGCTGTGGTCGACCGCGGTCAGATGTGCGACGGTGACCAGCGTGGTCTCGGTGGCCATCTCACCGGCGATGCGGACGGTACGGTCGCGGGTCGATCCGCCGGCACCGTAGGTCAGCGACACGAACGCCGGGTCGAGACGCTCGAACACCCGGACGGCCCGCCACAATCGCGCCTCTGCCTCGGCGTCCCGAGGCGGGAAGAACTCGACGGAGAAGTGCACCGGCCCGTTGACGGGCGGTGCGCTGAGGCGCTCGACGACGGACGAGGCCGCGGAGGTGGTGGTCACCGCAACAGTGTACGTAGGTGGTGCTCCGGGAGTCTGTCCGGTCGACCGCCACACGCACCCGGTGCCGGTCGGGAGCGTGGATCGGGGCGGTGTCTAGCCTGACAGGGTGACCTCGACCGAACACGTCCCGGCCTCGCTGTCCGAGGTGCCCACCGCAGCCGGTCGGGTGCTCGACGACTTCTTCGCCCGCACCGTCCCCGTCGCCACAGCCATCGCGCCGGTGGTCGGCGACGCCGCCGGCCTCGTCGCCGACTTCGTCCGGACCGGCGGCAAACGGGTCCGACCGACCTTCGCCTACGCCGGATGGCTGTGCGGCCTGAGCAGCCCGCATCGTCGGCCGACGGTTCCCGACCAGTCCCCGGCCGACGCCCTGCGGGTGTGCGCCGCGCTCGAGCTCGTCCAGGCGTGTGCGCTGATCCACGACGACATCATCGACCACTCCGACACCCGACGCGGACGCCCGACGGTGCACCGGGCGATCGAACGTCACCATCGGCGCGAGGGATGGTCCGGCGACGCCGCCGACCACGGGATCGCCGGGGCCGTCCTGTGTGGCGACCTGGCCCTCGCCTGGGCCGACGACCTGGTCCACGGGCACACCCCGGCCGGGGCCGATCCCGCGGCCCCGACCCCCACCACCCCGCCCAGTCCCCTGCCCGCCGAGGTCGGCGCGGTGTGGGCGGCCATGCGCACCGAGGTGCTCGGCGGCCAGTTCCTCGATATCGTCAACGAGGTCAGTGGTGACGAGACCGTCGAATCCGCTTATCGCGTCATGGAATTCAAGACCGCCGCCTACACCGTCGCCCGGCCGCTCGAACTGGGCGCCCGGATGGCCGGCGCACCCGACACCCTGATCGCCGAATTGCGTTCGGTGGGTCACGATCTCGGTATCGCCTTCCAGCTGCGCGACGATCTGCTGGGGGTGTTCGGGGATCCGGAACGCACCGGCAAGCCGTCCGGGGACGACCTCGTCGAGGGCAAACGCACCGCACTGATCGCGCTCGGCCTGCAGCGTGCGACCGACCGTGATCCCACCCTGGCCACGGCCCTGCGTGGGCTGCTCGGCCGGGCGCTCGACGACGACGAGGTCGCCCGCGCCCGAGCACTTCTCACCGATGTGGGTGCCGTCGACGAGATCGAGCACCGCATCACCGGTCTGCACGCCTCGGCGGTGGCCACCCTGACGGCGGCGCAGATCGGCGCCGGCATCCGCGCCGACCTGATCGCGATGGCCGACCGGATCACCCACCGGGAGTCCTGACCATGACCGAGATCCGGGCCGGGTTCCTCGGCGCGGTACTGGTGGCGCTCGGCGGTTTCGCCGTCGCCGACATCCCCCGCAATCATCCGGGCCTGCAACGGATCGGACTCGACGCGATCACCTACGGCCACGGGAAGACGTTGGGCGCGATCGTGTTCTGGGTCGGTGTCGCACTGATGGTGATCGCCTGGGTGCGGATCGGACGGCTGGTGCGGCCCGGCGCCGACACCGCGCCTGCTGTCGGTGTGCTGCAGCGCGCGACGATCCTGTGGAGCATCCCGCTGATCCTCACCGTCCCGCTCTACAGCCGCGACGTCTACGCCTATCTGGGCCAGGCCGCGCTGTTCGGCGCCGGATTCGACCCGTACGCCGACGGTCCGGCACACCATCCGGGCCCGATCGTCGACAGCATGGCCCAGGTGTGGGCGTCCACCACCGCCCCGTACGGCCCGATGTTTTTGGCCATCGCCCGCGGGGTGACCGCCGTGACCGGCGACCACGTCCTGACCGGGGTGCTGGCGATGCGGCTGGTGCTGCTGCCCGGACTGTTGTTGTCGCTGTGGGCGATCCCCCGGCTCGCCCGTCATTTCGGGGCGTCGGCGTCGGCCGGGGTGTGGCTGGCACTGCTCAACCCGATGGTGCTGATCCACCTCGTCGGCGGCCCGCATGTCGAGCTGCTGATGATGGGCCTGCTGGTCACCGGTGTCACCCTGGTCGTGCAGGGCCGCCATGTCGGCGGTCT
This sequence comes from Gordonia desulfuricans NBRC 100010, assembly GCF_001485495.1. GTDB lineage: Bacteria > Actinomycetota > Actinomycetes > Mycobacteriales > Mycobacteriaceae > Gordonia > Gordonia desulfuricans. Next base: position 3,039 of record NZ_BCNF01000129.1, read on the forward strand.
GGCCGTCCTCGGCCTGGCGGTCTCGATCAAGGTGACCGCGGGGGTCGCGATCCCGTTCATGTTGTGGATCTGGCTGGCCCACATCCGATCCCGGCGCGCGGTCACCGCCCGGGACGTGGCCGGGGTACTGGCCGCGGTGGTGCTGATCCCGGTGGCGGTGTTCGCGGCCTGGACCGCCGTGGTGGGTCTCGGACTGGGCTGGCTGACCGGACTGGGGTGGGCCGACCGGATCATCAACTGGTTCACCCTGCCGACCGCGGCGGCGCATGTGGTCACGCTGGTCGCGGCACCGTTCACCAGCCTCAACCTGTGGCCCGTGCTGACCGTGACCCGGCTGATCGGCATGGTGGTGCTGGCCGTCCTGCTGGTGGCGGCGTGGTGGCGGTTCCGGCACGACGAGCGCGCCGCGATCACCGGACTCGCGTGGGCGATGCTGGCGGTGCTGGTCCTCGAACCGTCCACGCTGCCCTGGTATTACACGTGGGTGCTGTGCGTGGCGGTGGCGTTCACCCTGCCCGAATGGGTGCGGGCGGTGGTGGTCGCGGTGTCGACCTTCATGCTGATCGTCTTCCAGCCCGACGACTCGATCGTCTTCTACAAACTGCCCGAGGTGATGCTGGCCTTCGCGCTGGCCGGACTGGCAGCGTGGTCACTGCTGCGACCGGACCCGCTGCGTCTGCGTCCGTTGGCACGCAGGGTGTGGGGGTCGGCCGCGGACCCATCCGCCGGCACGCTCCCCGGTACTCCCGGAGAGACCGCCGCGCGCGGTTCGGGGACGCCCGGCTAGAACGCCTCGGCCTGCGCCCGGCGGATCATCTCACGCGCCGAATGGGTGTGCAGTGCCGCCGCCGGGTACATGTCGATGTCGTCCTGCACGGTGAACAGCCACGTCATCGCCTCGTCGCGGGTGAACCCGCCGTCGAGGAGCACCTCCACCAGACCGGTGAAGTGTTTGGCGATCCCGAGGTCGTCGAAGAACAGGCTGGGCACCAGCGGCCGGCCGCCGCGAGAGATCGCGAGCAGCTTGTGTTCACGGATCAGGGTGCGCACCCGGCTCTCCGACACCCGGAGTCGGGTGGAGACCTCGTCGAGTGTGAACGTCTCGGCGTCGGCGGGAATGATGTCCGGCGAGAGCGGAAGTGAACTCACGGCCACGACACTACCGCCAACCGGTATCGGAGTAGTACCCGAGGCGGGCAGGTAGATTTCTTGACGTGCACAGTCAGGTCGACGAGCTGATCGGGGCGGTTCTGGAGAACCGCTACCGGATCGAGGCCCCGATCGCCCGGGGCGGGATGTCGGCGGTGTACGTCGGCACCGATCTCCGGCTCGGCCGCGACGTGGCGATCAAGGTGATGGACACCCGATACGCCGCCGATCCACAGTTCTTGCGACGCTTCGAGTTCGAGGCCCGCGCGGTGGCCGGGCTGCGACATCCGGGGCTGGTCGCGGTGTACGACCAGGGCATCGACGACGTCGCCTTCCTGGTGATGGAACTCGTCGAGGGCGGCAGTCTGCGTGAGCTGCTGCGGGAGCGCGGCCCCATGCCGCCGCATGCGGTGGTGGCCGTGGCCGACCCGGTGCTCGGTGGACTCGGCACCGCGCATGCCGCCGGACTGGTGCACCGTGACGTCAAACCCGAGAACGTGCTGATCTCCGATGCCGGTGAGATCAAGGTCGCCGACTTCGGTCTGGTGCGGGCCGTCGCCGAGTCCGGGGTCACCTCGGCCAGCGTGATCCTCGGCACCGCCGCCTATCTGTCCCCCGAACAGGTGAACTCCACGCAGGCCGACGCCCGCAGCGACGTGTACTCGATGGGTGTGATGCTGTTCGAATTGCTCACCGGCCGAACGCCGTTCCGCGGCGACACCCCTCTGGCACTGGCGTACCAGCGACTGACCTACGACGTCCCCGCACCCGGCGACGTGATCCGCGGGGTGCCCGCCGAACTCGACGAGGTGGTGTTGCGCGCCACCGAACGCCGCCCGGCCGACCGCTATGCCGACGGGTTCGAGATGCGTGAGGCGTTGCTCGACGTGGCCGACGTGCTCGACCTGCCGCCGTTCACGGTCCCGGCGCCACGCCGGTCGGCCGAACGCGAGACCATGGCGCGCCGTCGGGCCGCCCTCGACGTCGGGGCGCGCCCGGACGACGAGCCGGACGGGACTCCAGCGCACCGGGGCGCGATGCCGCGGGGCGGGACGCGGGTGCAGACCGATCCCGGTGCCCCTGAACCCGCCGACGGCGCCCCGTCACCGGATCGGATCGACGACCGGACGGATCTGCCGGTCGCCGAGGTGTCCGGCCTCGACGGCCTCGTCGAGGAACTCGACGGTGGACGCCTGCGGGCCCTGATCTGGATTCTGGTGGTGCTGCTGGTCGCCGCGGCGGCCGCGGGGGCCGGCTGGTGGGTCGGCGCCCGCCTGCTGGGCGGCTGAGCAGTCACCCGGCCGGGACGGTGCCCGGGCCGGGTGCCACAAAGATCAGCCGCGCAGCATCTCCGCGACCAGGAACGCCAGTTCCAGCGACTGCTGGGTGTTCAGGCGCGGATCGCAGGCGGTCTCGTAGCGGCCGGCGAGGTCGACGTCGGAGATCTCCTGGGCGCCACCGAGACACTCGGTGACGTCCTCACCGGTCAGCTCGATGTGGATGCCGCCGGGATGGGTGCCCAATGCGTGGTGCACCTCGAAGAAGCCCTGCACCTCGTCGACGACGCGGTCGAAGTGGCGCGTCTTGTAGCCGGTGGACGACTCGTGGGTGTTGCCGTGCATCGGATCGCTCTGCCAGATCACCTTGTGACCGGTCGCCTCGACCGCGGTGACGATCGCGGGCAGCACATCGCGCACCTTGCCGTTGCCCATCCGGGCGACCAGGGTCAGCCGGCCCGGCTGGTTGTGCGGGTCGAGCCGTTCGACGTACTCGACGGCCTGCTCCGGAGTGGTCGACGGCCCGATCTTGACGCCGATCGGGTTCTGGATCAGTTCGGCGAAGGCGATGTGCGCACCCTCGAGCTGGCGGGTCCGCTCGCCGATCCACAGGAAATGCGCCGACAGATCGTAGAGCACCTTCTCGTCGTGCTCGGGATGGTCGGCCATGCGCAGCAGCGCCCGCTCGTAGTCGAGGACCAGCGCCTCGTGCGAGGCGAAGATGTCGGCGGTCGCCAGGCTGGAGTCGGTGACCCCGCAGGCATCCATGAAGCGCAGGCCCCGGTCGATCTCGGCGGCCAGCGCCTCGTACCGGGCACCGGCGGGCGAGGTCCGGACGAACTCGCGGTTCCAGTCGTGCACCCGGCTCAGATCGGCCTCGGAGTGGGTCAGCGCGCGAACGAGATTCATCGCCGCCGACGCGTTCGCGTACGCCCGCACCAGTCGTGACGGGTCGTGCTCACGGACCGACGCCTCGGCCGGGAAGCCGTTCACCATGTCGCCGCGGTAGGACGGCAGGCCCAGCGCATCGGTGTTCGACGACCGGGGCTTGGCGTACTGGCCGGCGATCCGCGCGACCTTGACCACCGGCAGACTCGCACCGTAGGTCAACACCACCGCCATCTGCAGCAGGGTGCGGATGTTGCCCTTGATGTGCGGTTCGGTGTTGTCGGCGAAGGTCTCCGCGCAGTCACCGCCCTGGAGCAGGAACGCACGCCCCTCGGCGACGTCGGCGAGCTGCGCCTGCAGGGTGCGCACCTCGGCGGGCATGCAGATCGGCGGCACGCTCTCGAGCACTGTGCGCATCCGGCGGGCCTCGTCGGCGGGCCAGCTCGGCTGCTGCAGCGCCGGGCGGTTGATCGCATCGGTGAACCGCGCCTGCAGGTCGCCGGGCAACGGCGGCAGTTCGGGCAGTTCGTCGATCGGAACGTCTACGGTCCAGTTCACCACCCGTTCAGGGTAGTCGAGGGCGTCAACCGCGGTGGCCGCGGGACCGTTCGATCGTCTGCCACCGACGGTGGTTGTGCCGGGCGTCGGAGAGCGCATCGTGTGCATCGCGGGGTGCGGCCGGCAGCGCGGGACGGCCCGCGGCCTCCCAATGCTGTTTGAGTTCGCGGGTGAATCGCGGTATCTGCCGTGGTAGAGCGGTCATCGGGCCCCACAGTTGGCAGAGGACCACATGGTCGTAGGCGCCCACCCAGGCCCACAATTCGATCTCGTCGCCGTCGGCGGTGAGGAACTCGAGCAGGTCCTCGCGGATCCGGCGACGCGACCGCCACGCCTTGGACGCCGGGGAGGGCAACTTGGGCAGGACGTTCGCGCGAACCCACTCACCGGCGCGCGTCGGATCGAAGTCCGTGGACACCGCGTAGAATTCCCGACCGTCTTCTGCGACGACACCGATCGACACCAGTTCGATCGTCGTACCGTCCTCGATAAACTCCGAGTCGTAGAAGAACCGCATACTGGTCAAGTATTCACGGTCGCCTCCGGGCACCGTCGAGCACATCGACCGGTGGCGGCCGACCGACACCGACCGAACCGCCACGACCGACCGAACCGACCGAGCGAAAGGACCACGGGGCCCGCCATGTTGACACCCCTGACCGAGGCCGACCACCGGCTGCATCGGTGGTTGCCGTCGCGTCGGGCCAAGTGGGTCATCGCGGTCCTGTTCACGTTGTCGGCCGCGATGCAGATGGTCGGGGTGCCGTTCACCTCCAGTTTCGGCACCCGCACCCGGATCGATCTGGACGTTTACCGGATCGGTGCGCAGATCTGGCAGGAGGGGCAGAGCCTCTACGCCGACGGCTCGATGCCGTTCACCTCCGACGGCATCTGGTTGCCGTTCACCTATCCCCCGTTCGCCGCGCTGGGCTTCGTCCCGCTCGGCGCGATGCCGTTGGCGGTCGCCGGGATCCTGATGTCGGTGATCACCACCGCGCTGGTCGTGGTGATCCTGCGGGTGGTGCTGTCGTTGCTGTCGGTGGGCGCCGTCGGCAACCGGTGGTGGCTGGCGCTGCTGATCGGCACCGGTGCCCTGTGGCTCAACCCGGTGTGGATGACCCTCGGGTTCGGTCAGGTCAACGTGATCCTGATGGCGATGATCATCCTCGACATCTTCGTGGTGGCCAGGATGCGCCGGTCCGGCGCCAAGGTGCAGGGTGTGCTCGTCGGGTTGGCCTCGGCGATCAAGCTGACCCCGCTGGTGTTCATCGCGGTGTTCATGGTGGCGCGTCGCTGGCGTGCAGTCGCGGTGTCGGCGATCACCTTCGTCCTGGCCGGGGCCCTGGCGTGGGTGTGGTTGCCCGCGGATTCACTGGGGTATTGGACCCACACCCTGTTCCACACCACGCGGATCGGCGATCCGGCCGGCCGGATCAACCAGAACCTCAATGCGATGTGGGTGCGCATCCTGCCCGGCTTCGCAGGCCAGATCGCGTGGGTGTTGAGCGCGCTGCTGGTGACCGCCCTGGCCGCGGCCGCGGTGTACGCCTGCCGTCCGGCACGATCGTTCCGGCCTGACGCCGACACCGGCGACCGCCTCAACGCCCTGCTGGCCACCTGCGCCATCGCCGTGTGGGGCCTGCTGGTCTCCCCCACGTCGTGGGCACATCACTGGGTCTGGTCGATCCCGCTGATCCTGACCAGTCTCGTCATCGTCGCCCGGGCCACCTCGCGGGCCACCCGGATCGCACATCTGCTGCTCGCCGCGATCGGGGTGATCCTGTTCGCACTCGGCCCGTTCCAGTTCCTGCCCAAGGCCACCGACACGTGGTCGATCGGTGAGCACATCGTCGGCAGCTCGTATTCGATCTGGGGACTCGCGGCGCTCCTGGTGATCTGGCGTCTGCCGTTTCACCCGGCACCGGAATCGTCGGCGGAATCCGACGACGCCCGACCGCTGGCCGGTTCTGCCGCCTGACGTCGCACCGCGATCGGCGGAGTGGTCGCCTGACGACGTCGGCATGCCGATGGTCGAGCCGGGACCGAGCCGCTAGGCGAGGACCCGTGTCGAGACCCGGTGAGACAACAATGTCGGTGACCCACCTCAGAGCGGGTCACCCGGCGACGTCGGCCGACGGAGGTTTCGACACGCCTCGTCGCTCCGCTCCTCGCCCGCGTGTGGATGGTCGAGCCGGGACCGAGCC
>NZ_BCNF01000130.1 GCF_001485495.1 Gordonia desulfuricans NBRC 100010
ATCGGCTCAACCAGCCACAATGGATGGTCGAGCAGGGGCCCAGTGAGACGAGAGTGTCGGTGACCGACCTCAGGCAGCCGGGTTGACCGGGCGGTCGTCGCCGGGCTTGGAATCCTTCAGCGACTGGGCGTAGACGTCGACGTACTGCTGGCCCGACAGCTGCATCAGTTCGTACATGATCTCGTCGGTCACGGCACGCTCGATGAAGCGGTTGCCCTGCATGCCCTCGTAGCGATCGAAGTTCAGCGGCTTGCCGACGCGCACGGTGATCTTGGCGGGGCGGAACAGCACGGTGCCGGGCGGGTTGAACTTGTTGGTGTTGATCATCGCCACCGGGATCACCGGCACGCCGGTCTCGAGTGCGATGCGGGCCAGGCCGGTCTTGCCCTTGTAGAGCCGTCCGTCGGGCGAGCGGGTGCCCTCCGGGTACATGCCCATCAGTTCACCCTTGTCGAGCTGACGGCTCGCGGCGGTGAGTGCGCCGGCGGCCGCCTCGGCGCCGGACCGGTCGATCGGGATCTGGCCGACGGCGGTGTAGAACCACCGCTGGAAGGCGCCCTTGAGTCCGGGGCCGGTGAAGTACTCGTTCTTCGCGAGGAAGTAGATGCGGCGCGGGCACATCAGCGGGAGGAAGAAGCTGTCCATCACCGCGAGATGATTGCTCGCGAGGATCGCCGGTCCACGCTCCGGGATGTTCTCGATTCCCTCGATCGTCGGGCGGCCGAGCACCCGGAGAAGCGGGCCCAGCAACACGTATTTGAACAGCGAATACCACATGTCAGAACCCTTCAATGCAGAAATGACCGGCGCAGAGACGCCCGGCCGAGACCACGACCATCACCAAGACCAGAACTCTACTCACCCGACGCAGCCGACGTCATCGCATCCGGGGTGCGCCCGGACGCCGCCGCCAGTCCGCGGCGCGCGACCTCGGCGGCCCCGAGCACACCGGCGTTCTCGCCGAGTTGCGTACCGCGGATGCGGGCCAGCTGACGATGCCCGGCACCGGTGACCAACCGCGAGTAGTGCTCGCGCGCCTCGTCGAGGTAGTGACCCGACGCCGCCCCGACACCACCGGCGATCACGATCAGGTCGGGATCGAAGATGTCGGCGATCATCGCCAGACCCTGCCCCAGCGATGCGGCGAAGGCGGCGAAGGCGGCCACGGCCACGCCGTCCCCGTCGGCGGCGGCACCGGCCACCCGGCGGCCGGTCAGCGACCCGGGGTCGGCGGCGACGTCGGCGGCGAGTTGACTACGGCCCCAGTCTTTGTCGGCGAGCAACTCCACGACGGTGTCGACCAGGGCGGTACCGCTGCAGTACCGCTCCCAGCATCCCCGCTTCCCGCACGAACACGGGCGGCCGTCGGGGACGACGGTGAGGTGGCCGAGTTCCGGTGCGACACCGAAACTCCCACGGTAGATCTCGCCGTCGATCAGCAGGCCCGCACCGATGCCGGTACCGATCGCGAGGACGAGCACGTTGTGTCCGCGGGCGGCGGCACCGAAGCGCTGCTCGGCGATGGCCGCGGCGTTGGCGTCGTGTTCGGTGAACACCGGGATGCCGATCCGGTGCGTCATCTCCTCGGCGACACGGGCCTCCCGCCACGCCAGGTGCGGGGCGAACCGCACCACCTCGCGGTCCGGGGTGAGGAATCCGGCGATGGCCACGCCGACCGCCTTGGCCGACCAGCGCGAGACGAGTTCGCCGACGAGCCGGTCGAGACAGTGTTCGAGGGCGGTGGCCGTCGCCGGGGTGGCCGCGCGCAGCGTGTCGAGCATGGTGCCACGGTCGTCGACCACCGCGGCACGCACGCTGGTGCCGCCGATGTCGATCCCGATCGTCAACTCGCCCATCACTTCTCGTCTCCTGTCTCGGGCGGGGTCCGCGGGGCGGCGACGTCGATGCGGACCTCGATCGGCTGATAGCGGCGCGGGGTTGCCGCGGTGGTGGTCGGGGCACTGCGGAGGGCTGCGGCGATCGCCTCCAGCACCGCGATCAGCGCCGCGATGAGCCGGGCCAGCAGATCGCCGATCTCGCGCATCAGCGTGGTGATCTCGCCTGCGACCTCGGCACCGAGGCTCTCGCGCAACAGCATTCCGCCGGCGGCCACCGCGGCACCGGGATCGGCCGACGCCCCGCCCACCCATGCGGCGAGATGGTCGATCTGGGTGGCCAGACCGAGCAGCAGGTCCCGCAACGGGTCGCCGGACTCCGACGCTCCCCCGGTACGGTCGTTCTGATCGGTGCTCATGTGGGCATGCGCTCCTGTCCGGTGCTCGTGCAAGAGCACCGTACCCGGTGGACCGGGCCGCCTGCAGCAGAGGTCGGCGACGTCGTCGGCGGCGCGGACCGATCGTCGATCAGGTCCGTCCGCCGCGTGGCCACACCGCCGGATCGGGCCGGAACCCCACCGACAGCCGAGTGCCGTCCCACTGGGCGTCGGACACCTGGCAGCGGCGCAGCACCGACGGCAGACGCACCGCGTGCCGGAAGCCGTCGACGGTCACCAGCAGGTCGTCGCCGGACCGCCCGAGGCCGAACCGCTGCGGGTCGGGCAAGCGTTGCCGCCAGGACAGTTCGAATGTGGAGTCCAGACCGTCGGCGGAGGTCTGCACCACGTGTGCGGCGCCCGAACCGCGCGGACGGCCGTCCGGTTCGGCCAGCGACACACCGAGTTTGCGGAGCCGTGCCGGACGATCCAGCGGCAAGGGCGACGCCGCGACACCCACCATGGTCACATCGGGATCGTCGACTGCGGGCAGCTCTGCGCCGTCTCCGGACCGCACCCCCTCGTTGACGATCACCGACCGGACCGGAAGCCCCATCAGGTCCGCCAGCGCCAGATGCCGATGCATCAGCCGGGCCCCGCGGGCATCGGGGGTGGCCAGCAGGTGCACGGCGATCACACTGGGGTCGCCGAGCAGCTCGGTGATGTCGTCGCAGTCGCGGGCGATGGTCTCCAACGCCGCACCGACCTGTGCCGACGCCGACTTCTCCGACGCCGCGGCCAGCCGCCGATGCCGCGGCCACAGCCGCTCGAGTGCCTGACCGAACACGGTGGGCGCCCGGAGCAGCGCGTACGGGTCGGCAACGCCCGACAGATCGACGACGATCCGCTCCCAGCTGCCCCCGGTCGCCTCGTCGCGGATGCGGCGAAGCAGCAGGAAGTCCTCGACGCCGGGAAGTGCGGTGAGTTCGGCGGCGTCGATCCCGATCAGCGCGGTGACCGCGGCCGTCGCGGACTTCGACGTGCGGACGCCGAGGCCGAGGACGGCGGTGAACGCCGACCACGCCGACTCGACGGCGGTCAGCCGGTCCAGGGTGAGCAGGTGCAGACCCGACGACACCGCCACCGGCTCGTCGGGGACGCTGAACACGCCGAGCATCTCCGCTGTCGGCGACCAGCGGTCGGCGGTGATCAGCAGGGTGTGCCGGTCGGGTCGGCCCAGCGGCGGTACGGCGCGATGGGCGGTGCGGGCACGTCCGAGTGCGCCGGCGGCCGCGACCGCCGACACCCCGGAACCCCCCGGCCCCAGCACCACATGGATCGGAGTCAGATCGATCAGCCTTCGACCCTCTTCTTCAGGTCGTTGAGGGCGGCGTCGGTGATGGCCTTCTCGGCGCGGCGCTTGAGCTGCCCGATCATCGGGACGAGCAGGTCCACCATGAGCGAGTAGGTCACCTTGCTCGACCCCGGAACCTGCTGGACCACGTCGTACCGGCCTCGCTGATCCCGTTGCAGGTCACTCGATTCCAATCGCCACGACACACCGGTGCCGTCGGCGTCCCAGGTGTAGCGCAGGACGTAGGTGTCCTGCAGGACGCCCGCGTCGAGGACGAAGCGCACCCGGTCGGCGCGGCCCTCGGTGTCGCGACCGAGGACCTCCACCTCGTGCGCGGCCCCCACCCATTCCGGGTAGTGCGTGAAGTCGGCGATCACGCCCATCACGTCGTCGGCGTCGGCGTTGACCACGATCGACCGCTCGGTGTGGTCGGCCATCAGACACCTGCCTGTCCGCCGGCGGCCACCGCGGCGGGTTCGCCGGGTGCACGTCCGTCCTCCAGGAGGTCCTTGACCTCGAACGCCATCACCTTGCCGGCCACGCGGCGTCGCCGGTTGCGCTCGGCGAGGTCCTCGGCGCGGGCGCGGGCGTCGGCGGGCAGCGATCCCGTCGGCTCGGCGTGGAGGAAGTAGTGCAGGACGAATCCGTCCATCACGGCCTCACACCAGATCTCCATGGTTCCGGTCAGCGGTCCGTCGACGCGCCACCGCACCCCCTGCGCCCCGCGGTCCTCGACCACCTCGAGCCGCAGATCCGGCCACCAGCGGCGCCATCGTGCCCGATCACCGACCACCTCGGCCGCCACTGCCGGAGCCGCGGCCACGAACGTGTCGTCGGCCACCTGAATGCTCGTCACGCCTCCTAGCTTCACATACTCGCCCCGACCACAGGTAGGCACTCCCCTCTCCGGGGTACCCCGCGGGGAGATCGTGAACTGCACAAACATCGTTGTCCGATCCGGTCTGCGAGGCTTGCGCCGAACAGGCGGGTCTCCCGGTTACCATGGAGTAACCCAAAGACGAGGTCGAAAGGTTCGCCCCCTATGAGTGAGTTCAGTGCGCCCGCGAAGTTCACCATCGGCGAGGATGAGAATGTCGCCTCGCTCATCTTCGGCATCGCCGAACGCACCCCGGCCCACACGGTCTTCCGGCTCAAACAGGGCTCCGACTGGGCACCGGTGCGCGCCGACGAGGCCACCGCCCAGATCACCGCGCTCGCGAAGGGACTGGCCGCCTCGGGTGTGGGCCAGGGCGACCGCGTCGCGCTGCTCTCGCGCACCCGCATCGAGTGGATCCTGCTGGACTTCGCGATCTGGTCGGCCGGGGCCATCACCGTGCCGATCTACGATTCGTCGTCGGCCGCCCAGATCGAGTGGATCCTCCGTGATTCCGGTGCCACCACGATCATCCTCGAGGACGACGCGCATCGGAAGCTGTTCGAGTCGATCGAGGGCCTCGAACAGGAGGTCCGCGTGATCCAGATCGACACCGCCGACGGCCCGGGGGCGGTCGAGGCCCTCACCGCGGCCGGTGTCGAGATCTCCGACGAGGAGATCACCAAGCGCCGTACCTCGGTGCGCGCCACCGATCCGGCCACCCTGATCTACACCTCGGGCACCACCGGCCGCCCCAAGGGTTGTGAGCTCAGCCACTCCAACATGCTGTCGGAGGTGCGCGGTGTGCTCGAGAGCAGCCTCAACACCCTGCTCGTCGACGGCAAGCGGATGCTGATGTTCCTCCCGCTGGCGCACGTGCTGGCCCACGCCATCACCCTCGTCGCCATCGAGGCGCACGTGGAAGTCGGCTTCACCAACGACATCCCGAACCTCGTGCCCGAGTTCGCGGTGTTCAAGCCGTCCCTCATCCTGTCGGTACCGCGCGTGTTCGAGAAGGTCTACAACACCGCCCGGCAGAAGGCGCACGACGACGGCAAGGGCAAGATCTTCGACCTGGCCGCCGAGACCGCCATCGAGTACGCGGCCGCACGTCAGGACGGCAACGTCGGCCTGGTGCTCAAGGTCAAGCACGCCATCTTCGACAAGCTGGTCTACGCCAAGCTGCGGGCAGCCCTCGGTGGCGTGTGTGAGCTCGCCATCTCCGGCGGCGCCCCGCTCGGAGCTCGCCTGGGCTTCTTCTTCAGCGGTATCGGCATCCCGGTCTACGAGGGCTACGGCCTGACCGAGACCACCGCCGCGTTCGCGGTGAACACCCCCAATCACGTGAAGGTCGGCACCGTGGGCCGACCGCTGGCGGGCAACACGGTCCGGATCGCCGAGGACGGCGAGATCATGCTGCGCGGACGGGTCGTGTTCGGTGAGTACTGGCGCAACCCGCAGGCCACCGCCACCGCGATCGAGGACGGCTGGTTCCACACCGGCGACCTCGGCTCGGTGGATTCGGAGGGCTACATCACCATCACCGGCCGCAAGAAGGAACTCATCGTCACCGCCGGCGGCAAGAACGTCTCCCCGGCCGGACTCGAGGACGTCATCCGGGCCGATTCCCTGGTCTCCCAGGCGGTTGTGGTGGGCGACGCGAAACCCTTTGTGGCAGCACTCATCACGATCGATCCGGAAGCCTTCCCGGGCTGGAAGGAACGCAACGGAAAGCCGGCCGACGCGTCGGTCTCCGATCTCGCGAACGACCCCGACCTCCGCGGTCAGGTGCAGGCCGCGGTCGACGAGGCCAACAAGACCGTCTCACATGCCGAGGCGATCAAGAAGTTCCGCATCCTGCCCGCCGACTTCAGCGAGGAGACCGGCGAGATGACGCCGACGCTGAAGGTCAAGCGAAACGTGGTGGTGGACAAGTTCTCCGGCGACATCGAAGAGATCTACACCAAGAAGTAGCAGGCGCTTCCCACCGGGCGGCGCGTCGGTGACAGCTCAGAGCAGCTGTCGCAGGCGCGCCGCCTGTTGCGTCCACTGCCACTGCTGCTCGACGAAAAGCCTGCCCTGCCTACCCATCTCGGCGGCGGCCTGACGGTCGGACAGGATCGAGATCACCGCGAGGGCCAGCGCCGGCACATCGGTACCGTCCACGACGGTCCCGGTGATCCCCTCACGTACGGTCTCCGGTGCTCCCCCGGAGTCACCGGCCACCACCGGCACACCACTCGCCGACGCCTCGAGGTAGACGATCCCCAGTCCTTCGACGTCGAGTCCGCCGGCCCGGGTCCGGGACGGCATCGCGAACACGTCGGCGCTCGCATGGAAGGCCGGCAGGTCGTCGGCGGGCACCGACCCGGTGAACACGACGTGCTCGGCGATCCCCTCGTCGTCGGCGATGCGGTGCAGGGTCTCGGCATACGGGCCACCGCCGACGATCACCAGGACCGCGTCGGCGATCTCGGTCCGGATCAGCGGGAGTGCCCGGATCAGCATGTCCTGACCCTTACGGGGTACGAGCCGCGACAGGCACAGGACGACAGGGCGCTCACCGATCCCCAACTGCTCCCGAATCCGGTCACGCGCCGCCGGATTCGGCGCGAATCGGGTGACATCCACACCGGGCGGCAGATATTCGAGTGCGGCCTGCGCGCCGAACGCCGATGCGAACCGGCCACGGGTGTAGCGGCTGACGAAGGTGACGAGGTCGGTGTGATCGCCGATGTGGCGCAAGACCTGCCGGGCGCCGGGCAGCATCGACCAGCCGACCTCGTGGCCGTGGGTGCTGGCGATCACGCGCCGGGCACCGGCGCGGCGCATCTGCGGGGCGAGTACGGCCAGCGGGGCGGCGGCCCCGAACCAGACCGTCGAGATCTCCTCCTCGGCGATGATGCGGGCGGCGCGCCGCGCGACGGCCGGGGTGGGCAGCATCAGCGTGGTGGGGTGCCGGTGCACCCGGTAGGGCACGCGCGCATCGAACTCGCTGTGCGAGTCCCCGCGCCAGCGCGGGGCGTAGACGACGATGTCGGCGGGGTCGAGCAGATCGACCAGATTCTGCAGGTACGACTGGATACCGCCGGGGCGCGGCGGAAAGTCGTTGGTCACCAACAGGGTTCGCGACATCAGCGCATCTCTGCTTCCAGCCATGCCCGCCAGCGGGCCACCAATTGGGTTCGATCGATCCCGAGCGCCGCACGGATCGCGACATCCTGCCGGGCGGTGTCTCCGGAGGCCGCGACCCCGGTGTAGAGGGTCTTGAGCCGGTCCTCACCGAACCGGTCGGCGACGAAGGCCGCCACCGACCACGCCGACTGGTAGGCCAGCCGTGCGCTCTCCGAGTTCACCGCGAACGCGTCGTCGGCAGGCAATGCCGTCGGGGTGTGGCCGTCGCGGACCGCCGCCGCCAGATCGGGTGCGGCATCGGCCGAACGGGTGTGGGTTCCCTTGCGGCCCACGTACTCCGGGACACCTTCGGTGAGCCACATCGGTGCCGCCGCAGCGGTCACCGATCGGGTGGCCACATGGGTGAGCTCGTGGCGGAGCACCACCCCGAGGGTCGGTGCGGCGAGGTCGGCCGCCTGCGGGGTGAGGATCACGCGCTGCCCGGTGGCGACGTGCTGGGAGACGTCGACCCGGGCGTAGACGGTGGCCGCGGCGGCACCGTCCACACCGTGACCGGCCCCGGCGAGTCCGGCGAACTGCTCGTCGGTGGCGGTGGTCACCACGATCGCCCGGCGTGCCCAGTCGTCGCCCCAGAAGGCGCTCACCGCGTCGACCGCACCGGGCAGCAGTCCCGCGACCCGGCGATCCAGCGCCGCGGTGTCCGGGTAGGACGCGATCACCGAGGTACCGCCGGCGGTCGGCACATCCTGCACCGCAAGCCCGGGGAACGACCAGATCTGTTGTGGCGGAGATGGTTCGCCGACGAGGGAGGCATCACCGACGAGTCGCCAGGAGTCGCCGGTACCGGTGGTGTCGGGGTAGCGGGCGACGACCACTTGGGAGGCGATCACCACTTCCTCCTCGTCGATCCCGGGCGTCCGCGCGCCACCGAGGGCGAAGTGCATCTCGACCGGGGCGACCCAGGAGTCGGTGCTGCCTTGCGCGTCGAGACGTTCCTGGACCGCTGCGGGTACCAGGGTCTCGGCCTCCTCGGTGGGAGCGAGCTGATAGCGCAGGGTGCGCATCCGCAGGCGGGCTGCCCGCTCGGGCGCCGGGGCCGCCGACGACAGCTCGGCCCAGGCGGTCTGCACCGATGTCCGGAACGCCGGGCTCGCAGCCTCGTCGATCAGGACGTCGAGGGCACCCTCGCGGCCCTCGACGAGGACGTGCGACAGCCGGTCCAGCAGCGCCTGCACCCCTTGGGCGCGCTGCTGGAGGTAGACGTTCGTCGCGGTCGGGGCGGCCGAACCGGATCCGGACCGGGCCGAACCGGATGGCGCGCCACCGGAACCCGTGGTGTCACCGCATGCCGTCAGCCCGACGGCCAGGGTCACCGCGAGGGTGACCACGGTCACCGCCGCGCGGGATCGGTCGACGCGCAACGCGGGACGCTTCAGTAACGCCGTGCGGCGCTGAAGGGTCCGGCGTCGTCGAGCGGGACGACCTTGACCGGGACACCGAAGGTGGATGCGTGGATCACGTAGCCTTCGCCGACGTACATGCCGACGTGATGGGCATCCGGGTAGTAGATGATCAGGTCGCCGGGCTGCAGGTTGTTGCGGTCGACCGGGGTGCCGGCGGCGTTCTGCGCCTCGCTCGAGCGGGGCAGGGTCTTGCCCGCCTGCTTGAACGCCCAGACCATCAGGCCGGAGCAGTCGAACGAGTCCGGGCCGGTGGCACCCCACACGTAGGGGTCACCGATCCGGGTGAGTGCGGCCTGCACCGCGACGAGTGCCGGCGCGGTGCCCCGGGGGACCGCTCGCGGATCGAAGTCGAACTTCGGGCCGGCCAGCGCGGCAAGCTGTTTGCCGGTCATCGAGGAATAGATCACCCGGATCTGCGCGGCCTGCAACTGCAACTCGACGCGCTGCTTCTGCAGATCACCACGGACGCGTTCGGCATCGGAGACGGCCTGCGTCGCGCGGGCGGCGGCCTCATCGGCGGCGGTCCGCTTGGCGACGGTCTGCGCGCGCACGGTCTTCAGTTCGTTCAGGTCCGCCGCCGACCGGCGGGCGACGAGCTCGAGCCCGGACATCTGGTCGAGCAGGGTCTGCGGCGAGTCACTGGTGAGCACCGCGTACATGTCGTTGGTGCGCCGGCCCATGTAACTGGCTCGGACCACGGCATCGAATCGCTGCTGCAGGGTGGCCAGCGACTTCTCGGACGCGGTCAGCGACTGCTGGGCGTCGGCCGAGGCACGCTTGGAGTCGGCGACGATGCGGCGCTGTTTGTCGTACTCGATCTGCGCGTTGTGCATCGCCTCGGCCGATTGTTCGGCCTGCTGGCTGAGCTTCTGGTAGCGCGCGAGGAGTTGATCGGCGGTCTGCACCGGGGCAGCCGCCGCCTCGGGCGCGTGGACAAATCCCAACGGTGGTGCGACGGCCACCGTCAGTGCGCACAGCGCCGTACCCAGCGCCAACCGTCCCGACCGCTTCCCCACGATCGCCTTTCCCGCTTCCACGGGCGTCACCACACTTCCTTGCCGGTCGTCATCACGCCGGATCCCCCAGGTTCCGAACATCGTCTCCGGTCGATCTCGAACGATCCACCCGGAGTACGGGTTCGGGCGAACCGCGAGTACCGCGATCCGCCCGATCCATGTTCACACGTCGTCGTCGATCGCGGATCAGTACCGCCGAACTCCGACGAGCGACCACTCGTTGACGGAGGCCTTCTTGACCGGGACACCGTAGGTGGACGCGTGGATGAACTGGCCGTTGCCGATGTAGATGCCGGCGTGGCCGCCACCGTTGAAGATCAGGACGTCGCCGGGACGCGCATCCGAGTAGGACACCGCACGTCCGCCACCGAGCTGTCCGTAGCTGTCGCGCGGGATGGTCCTACCGGCCTGCTGGTAGGACCAGTAGACGAGGCCCGAACAGTCGAAGGCGTTGGGGCCCGCGGCACCGTAGCTGTAGGGCGAACCGATCTTGCTCTCGGCGGCCTTCACGGCCTTCTCACCGGCGGTCAGGGTCGGCGTCACCAGGCCCGGGAGGCTGCCCGGACGGAACTGGTTCGGAACCTGCTTCTGATCGACACCCGGCAGCGTGAACTTACCGAGATTCGGGATCTCGATGGTCGCGCTGGGCGCCGGGGCGGCAAGAGCCGGGCCCGCGGCGACGGCGAGCGATCCGACGGTCAGCGATCCCGCGATCATCGCCTTCTTGGCGACGCTGCCACCGCGACTCGGCTGTTCCAGACGGTGTTTGCCCACGAAAAGACTTCTCCTTTTGTTTCTCCCTCTACCGCCTACCGAGTTAGCTGTCGGGTTCGGGCCGGAAGAATGGCCCTACACGGATCTGGTCACCGTGATCGGTGTCCAGAGCGCGATTCACCCCAATTCGGATCGCTCCGAAAACTGTGGTTCCCCGGTTCGCCCATGCGGGCGATTGAGCGGTGATCTTCGTGGACTACTTCTTGGTGAAGCAGGACGCTCCGCGAAGGTCTCGGAAAGGTTACGAAAAAGGATGCGGGTCTGTCCACTGGGGGACACGGAGGCGTCGCCGCGCCCGAAATCATCCCGCGCGGAGAATCTTCAGGACAGGCCCGGCTCCGGCCCTGCTAGCAGGGCCGATGGTCCCCATTGCCGATCGTGCAGCCGACCTGGTCGCCATTGAAGCCGATGTGAATACATCGATGGCCGAACGGATCTCGGCGTCGGCCATCGACTCGTCGAAGGCCGCATCGGCAGGCCCGGCCACACCCCCGTCTTCGCTGCTCACAGGCCCGAAGAGGACGTTCATCATGCATCCGTCGCAGGCGTGCCGACGAGCTGGACAGTTGCTGCACTCGATGTACATCTGTGATCTCCATCTCATTTCGGTGTCGGGCGGGTGAAAACCGGCCAACCGGGACCGTCCCGGGGCTCCGGGACGGCGACGATCCTCGTCGACCGCCGTCACCCGTCACAGTAGGAACGACCACCGACAAAACCGAACACATCGGCGAATCCCCCTCCTGTCACACCGGCCCCACAAGTCCCTGTCGGTGGCTCGAACTACTGTTCGCGGTGTGCTGGTAGACGCCGATCAACTCTCGTTCACCGATCTCGACGCGTCGGAGTCCGACGCGTGGGGTGACGCAGCCGCGGGCGATGCGTTCGGCGAAGTCGCCCTGTTCGACACGACGATGGTCGTGGTGGACCTCGAGACCACCGGCAGCGATCCGGCGAACGACCGCATCACCGAGATCGGTGCGGTCAAGATCCGGGGCGGCGAGGTCCTCGGCGAGTTCGCCACCCTGGTCGACCCGGGCCGCGCGATCCCTCCGCAGATCGTCTCGCTCACCGGGATCACCGAGGCGATGGTCTACGACGCCCCGCGGATCGACGAGGTGTTCCCGTCCTTCGTCGAGTTCGCGCGCGGTTCGATCCTGGTGGCGCACAACGCCCGCTTCGACATGGGCTTCCTCCGGCACACCGCCACCCGGCTCCATCAGGACTTCCCGTTCCCCACCAGCCTGTGCACGGTGCGGCTGGCCCGCCGCGTCCTGGCCCGCGACGAGGCACCCACGGTCAAGCTCGGTGCCCTGGCCGATCTGTTCGGGGTGTCCACCCGCCCCACCCACCGCGCGCTCGACGACGCCCGCGCCACCGTCGAGGTGCTCCACCACCTGCTCGAGCGCATCGGCAACCAGGGCGTGCGGACCTACGGCGACCTGACCGCCTACCTCCCCCGCTCGGACCCCGAACTCCGCGCGAAACGGCATCTGGCGCAGCACCTGCCGAACCGCCCCGGCGTCTATCTCTTCCGCGGCCCCGCGTCGGAGGTCCTCTATGTCGGTACCGCGAGCGATCTGCGACGCCGGGTGCTGTCCTATTTCACCGGCGGCGACCCCCGGCGACGCATGGGCGAGATGGTGCGGCTGGCGGTCCGCGTCGACCACGTCGAGTGCGCCCATCCGCTCGAGGCCGCCGTCCGCGAGCTCCGGCTGATCGCCGCCCACGCACCCGCCTACAACCGGCGCTCCCGACAGCCGCACCGCGGCTGGTGGATCGAGCTGACCGCCGAACGCTTCCCCCGCCTGCGGGTCACGCGCACCGCCACCGACGACGCCGTGGGACCGATCGCCAACCGCACGCGCGCCACCGAGATCGCCGACCTGATCTCGGCGGCCGCCGGTCTGCGCACCTGCCGGCACCGGTTGCCGGCCTCGGCGACCCACCACTGGTGTCGTACCGCCGCCGACGGCGGCGACGAGGTCGGGGGCTGTGCCGCCGCAGCGGCCACCCCGCAGACCCTCACCGAGTACCTGCCGCGGGTGACCGCCGCCCACGATCTGCTCCGCGGTCGGCGCAACGATCTGATGGACCCCCTCGTCGGTCAACTCGACCACTACACCGAGGCGCACATGTTCGAGACCGCCGCACGCCACCGCGACCGGCTCGCCGCGTGCATCGACGCACTGGCCCGGTGTCAGCGGCTCGCGGCGCTGGCCGCGATCGCCGAGATCGTCGTGGCCCGCCCC
>NZ_BCNF01000131.1 GCF_001485495.1 Gordonia desulfuricans NBRC 100010
GGCACGGCGCCGGCCCCGGCGGGCGGGCCGCCACCCGCGCCGTCCGGACCGTCGGGGGCGGTCGAACCACCGGGCCGGACCGGCGTCGTCTCACCGGCGGCGAGCATCTTCGCCATCGGCGTGATCAGCATCGACGGCAGTTCCGTCGCGGTCGACACCATCGGGGCGATCGCGTCGAGAACGGTCCCGGCGACGGCGAACGGTGACTGGGCGGCGGCCCCGGTGGCCGCGGCCGGTGCGGCGGTCACCGGCACCGGCGCACCGTTGACGGTCATGTGCGTGGTGGGGGCGAGGAGCTGGGCGCGGGTCACCGCCACCGCGGCGGTCGCCTCCGACAGCCCTTCGGCGGCGAACCCTGTGACCAGCGGCAGTCCCGCCCCGCTCGGGATGAGTGGCACTGCGGCCAGCATCTTGCCGATGGTGGCCGCGAGGATCGCCTGCACGGCGGCGAGCCCGGCGGCCACGATCCCTGCGGCGGTCTGGATGTCGAAGGAGATGCCGGTGCCCTGCGCCGACAGCTGGCCGCTGTTGACACTCGCCTCCCCGGTCTTGGTGGCCGCCGCGATCGAGCTCTGCCCCACCCAGAGTTTGTCGGCGAGTTCGAGGGCGCTCTGCGCCATCGTCATCGAGGTCTCGAGCACCGTGGACAGACCGTCGAAGACCATCGTCGGATCGAAGTCGGCCATCGCGAGATCGCCGGTGCCGAAGCCGCCGAGCAGATCGGTGATCGGTTTGACGAGCAACCCGAGGTCCACGGTGGGCAGTGGCGGCAGGCCCGGAAGCGGTGGCAGCGGCGGGATCTCGGGAAGACCCGGCAGTCCGAGACCGGCGAGGACATCACCGACGGGGCGATCGAGGATCGGCCCGAGCGGTGTCGCCGCGATCATCTCGTTCACCGACAACTCGCTCAACGCAGGCAGATTCGCCCCCACGTCCACACTCGTCGCCGCCCCGGTGCCGCTCATCGCGATCTCCCCGGCCACGCCCCGCGCCCGGTCACAGCACCGACCGCAGCGTCGCGGCCGACTCCCCGTCGACCCCCTCGAGGTCGGCGAGGCCGAGCACCGCCTCGGCGGCGGTCGCCGCATGCACCGCGGCCAGACTGCCCACCGAGCCCAGATGCGCGGCCTGCGCGGCGATGAACGCCGCCAGGAACTCCTGACCGATCAGCCCGAACACCGGAACCATGGCCAGGGTGTTCGCCGCCGCGTTCACCGATCCGGCGGTGGTCACAGCGGTCCCGATCGCAGCATTGGTGGCCGCGAAGCCCTGCAGGATCTCCGGTGTCACCGACACGTCACCCACGATTGCCCCCTTGATCTGTGTGTCCTCTTGTACTCACTGCGGTTTGTGGTCACTGCGTTTGTGGTCACTGCGGTCTTCGCCGACCGCGACCCACTCACTGCGACCCACCCACTGCGTCGCATCCGCCCTCGCATGAACCGGCTCCGATGTCCGCCCCGATGCCCCCGGCATCGGGGCGATCAGCCGTCCGGCCGGGTCTCGACCAACTCGGTGAACGAGTCGGTGAACTCCTCGGTCACCGCGGCCCGCGCAGCAAAAGCACGTTGCGCGGCCAGCGCCGAGGTCGTCACGATGGTCTCGCCGAGGCGGGCGCCTCCGAGCCGCTCCATACCGTCGGCCAGCCACAGCCCGAGCAGCACACCGTTGCCGTCCACCTCGACGGTGACCGCATCATCGGCCGAGGTCTCCCGGACCCGGATGCGCGCCAACTGCTCACCGAATTCCCGCAGACGGCCCAGCTGTGCCGCCGCCCGCGCCTCGAGTTCGTCCATCGGCCAGGCCATCTCGACCCTCACACCGACCGCAGCCACGACGCCGGCGCGGAGACCTCGTCGTCGTCACGGAGTTCTTCGGCCGCGAGGTCGTCCGGACGTGGCAGCCCCATCAGGTCGACGGTGTCCCGGGCGATCCCCGATCCGATCAGCTCGGACCGCAGACGGATACCTGCCGCCATCGCCGACTGCCGGCACAGCCGCAGGATCTCCTCGGCGAGAAGTGTCGGCCCCTTGGCGAGTTCCGCGTCGTCGATGCGTACCGCCAGGGGCAGTCCCTGCCCGGTGGTGATCACCGACAGCCGGCCCGAGCGTGACCGTGCGGCGGACGTGCCCGCCAACGGACCGGTCGTCTCCTGCGTGCGGCCACCGGTTCCGTCGGTGACGGTGTGGTCATGAACCATGGTCTTCCCCCTGTGAGCGTCGATCGACAAGACGCGCGCCCCGCCCCGTTGCGGTTCCCCTGGCAACACCGAGGTCTGCGAGTCCACCCGTCCGGGTGATGTGACTCCGATCTCAGTGGGTCCTGATGATGCCACAATCCCGGCAACCCGGCCGAATTCCATCCACAGCCGATCACCGCACGTGAACGGGCCATTCGTGGGTAGACTCCGCTCCCAAGTCTGCCGGGCACTGCCAGACCGGACCATCAGACACCTGCACAGGGGGGACCACATGCATCCAGATCGAATCGACCCATATCCGGATTCCGACGCGGCCGACCGGGGACCCGCCGCCCACGATCCGGCCACCGGCCACGAGGCGCCGGCCCCGGCGCCGCCGCCGTGGCTGCAGTTCGCCCCACCGCCGGCACCCGGGCAGGCACCCGTTCCGGTCCCCGCCCCCACCTCCGCGATCACTCCGCCCGACCACATCCCGCACGATCTCCCGCCGGACCCGTTCCCCGCCACCGCCCACACCGCGGCCCCGGCCGGTGCTGTGTCGAACGGCGCTGTGCCGAACGGTGCGGTGCCGAACCATCCCGTGCCGAACCACCCGGTACCGGACCACCCTGCGCCGATCGGTGCGGGAGCAGGTACCGGCACCGTGAATCCGGCGGCACCGCAACCCGATCCGGTTCCCGTCCAACCCATGCCGCCAACGGATCCGGGTGCATTCACACCCTTCCCACATGGTGCCGGGATGGCGTTCCCGGAACCGCCACCGGGCGTCCCGTTCCCACCGGCGAGCGCGATGACACCGGTGCCCCAACAGTTCGGGACACCGCCACCGGCACCGCCACAGGGATTCTCGCCCAACGGATTCGAACCCAACGGCTTCGGTCCAAACGGCTTCGGACAGTCGGGGCCCGCACTCGACGACGTCGCCCTGCTCCGCAAGGCGCGTCGGGCTCCGGCCCGCGGGTGGCGTCGGGCGGTCCACACCTTGTCGGCCGGGGCGATCAACCCGGGGGACTCGTCCTCCGAGTTGCGCTATCAGCAACTGCTGGAACGGCTTCGACGCCCGGTGCGCGGCGACTATCGGATCGCGGTGCTGTCGTTGAAGGGCGGCGTCGGCAAGACCACCACCACCGTCGGCCTCGGCTCCACATTCGCCTCCCTGCGCGGCGACCGCGTGATCGCCGTCGACGCCAACCCCGACCTCGGCACGCTGGCCCAACGCATTCCGCAGCAGACCGCCTCCACTGTTCGAGACCTGCTCGCCGACGGCAACGTCTACCGCTACAGCGACGTCCGCGCCCACACGTCACAGGCGCCCAGCCGCCTGGAAGTGCTGGCCTCCGAACGAGATCCGGCGATGGCCGAGGCCTTCAGCGAGGAGGAGTACCGGGGTGTGATCGGCATCCTGCAGCGGTTCTACAACATCATCATCACCGATTGCGGGACCGGCCTGTCCCACAGTGCGATGAACGGTGTCCTGGACCTGGCGAATGCGATCATCCTGGTCTCCTCCCCCGCGCTCGACGGCGCCCGCAGCGCATCGGCCACGCTGGACTGGCTCGAGGCGCACGGGTATTCGCACCTGGTGTCCCGCGCGGTGGTGGTGCTCAGTTCATCTCGCTCCGGTGCGTCCACCATCGACGTCGACCAACTCGCCCAGCACTTCCTGACCCGATGCCGTGCGGTGCAGACCATCCCGTTCGACGACCACCTGTCCGAGGGCGCCGACGTCGATCTCGAACTGGTCGGCAAGGGCACCCGCCACGCCTTCGTCGAGCTGGCCGCCATCATGGCCGACGATTTCGCACCGACCGGTCACCGGCACCCGGAGCCGCTGTTGCCCCAGTGACCGGCCGACGGTGACCAGCGGACCCGGCGAGCGTCAGTCGCGGTGTCGGCCGGCGTCGTCGGCGGTCGGCTCCGGCCCGGAGACCGCGGATGCGTCGTCGGGGTCGGAGTGGTCGCCGGGGTCGGCCGACGTGTCACCGTCTGTTTCACGTCGGCCTGTTTCACGCCGGTCTGCTTCACGCCGGCTGCGCAGCCAGCGGCGGCCCATCGCGATCCCCATCGGGACGACGACGGTGAGCACCGACGCGATGATGAACACCTCGAGATGGTCACGGATCAGCGGCACCTGGCCGAGGAAGTAGCCGAGCATCACGATGCCCGCCGCCCACACGAAGCTGCCGAGCACCGAGAACAGCGTGAACACCCGGTACGGCATGCCGCTGAACCCGGCGAACAACGGGGTGAGCGTGCGCACCACGCCGATGAACCGGCCGAAGAACACCGTCAGCGGGCCGTACCGCTCGAAGAATCGGTGGGTGCGCTCGACATACTCCGGTCCGACGGCGCGCCGCATCCGGCCCTCGATCACGCTACGACCGACACGCCGGCCGATGAAGTAGCCGCATTGGTCGCCGAGAATCGCCGCCAGCGGCACCAGGATGCACAGCCACCAGACCTCGGCGAACGGGTTGGGCTGTGCAGCAAGCACTCCGGCGGTGAACAGCACGGAATCGCCGGGGAACACGAAGCCGATGAGCAGGCCGGTCTCGACGAAGATCAGCACACACAGGCCGATCAGGCCGCCGGTCGCGAGGAACGAGTCGATGTCGAACGGATTCATCACCGTCCAGACTAGGGCTTCTGGACGACTGTCCCACTCTGGCCCGCCCAGTTCGCCGGGACGTCAACTGCCGGCAACACAACGGGCGAAATGTGCCAACCTGGGGTTTACTCAAGGGTAAAGATCCATCGGATTCCAACGCCGAGCGGATCCCCAGCAGGACCGGACAGCCGGACAGTCCAGCCGCCGACCGGTCCCCCGATGGCCACATCACAGCGCCGTGAGCAAGGAGTCGATCATGACCGGACCCCGACACCCCATGCCGCCGAATCGTTCGATCCCGACCGGCGGGACCTCGACCCCCAATCTTCGTCCGGTCTCCGACACCGCGGTCCGGATCGAATACCACACGATCCACGGATATCGACGCGCCTACCGCATCGCCGGCAGCGGACCGGCGCTGCTGCTGATCCACGGCATCGGCGACAACTCGTCCACGTGGAACGAGGTGATCCCGATGCTCGCCCAGCACTACACGGTGATCGCCCCGGACCTGCTCGGACACGGCCTCTCCGACAAGCCCCGCGCCGACTACTCGGTGCCGGCCTTCGCCAACGGCATGCGTGATCTGCTGGTGGTGCTCGGGATCAGCAAGGTCACCGTCGTCGGTCATTCGCTCGGCGGCGGCGTCGCGATGCAGTTCTGCTACCAGTTCCCCCGGTTCGTCGAGCGGCTGGTGCTGGTCGCGGCCGGCGGCGTGACCCGCGAGGTCAATCCCGTCCTGCGGGCCGCGACCCTGCCGGTGGTCAACGAGGTGCTCACCCTGCTCCGCATCCCCGGCGTGATGCCCGCACTGCGCGGAGTCGCCGGTGCCCTCGTCGGGCTGCCACACGTCCCCGGCGTACCCCGGTCGCTGTCACCGCGCCGAGCCCTCAACGACCACGAGGACCTCGTCCGGGTGCTCGGCGATCTGGCCGACCCGCATGCGTCGGCGGCGTTCATGCGGACGCTGCGCGCCGTCGTCGACTGGCGAGGGCAATCGGTGACGATGCTCGACCGGTGTTATCTGACCGAACGACTCCCGGTGCTGTTCATCTGGGGCGACGACGACACCGTCATCCCCTATGAGCACGCACTGATCGGACACGCCGCCATCCCCCACTCGCAGCTGCAGACGTTCCCCGGTTCCGGCCACTTCCCCTTCCATGACGACCCCGAGCTGTTCGTGCAGGTGGTGACCACTTTCCTGGAGCAGACCGACCCGGTGGTCTTCGATGCGCTCCACTGGCGGGCACTCATGTCCACCGGCGGTCCCCGGCCCGAGGAGTTCGTCGGTGACGACGACACCGTGGAGGCCGTGCTCGACGCGATCGAGGACGAACGTTCCGCCACCTGACCCGCCATTCGTGCGACGATGGGCCGATGAGTGGCCCGTTCCCCCACGAGCATGATCCCCAGCGGCTCCCGCCCGACCTGACGAAGCAGACGC
This sequence comes from Gordonia desulfuricans NBRC 100010, assembly GCF_001485495.1. Classification (GTDB taxonomy): domain Bacteria; phylum Actinomycetota; class Actinomycetes; order Mycobacteriales; family Mycobacteriaceae; genus Gordonia; species Gordonia desulfuricans. Next base: position 6,256 of record NZ_BCNF01000131.1, read on the forward strand.
CTCCCGGCCCGCCGGCGACCCCGGGATATCCATCGCCCGGCTACGGAACCCCCGGCTACGGCACCCCCGACTTCGGCACCCCCGGCTACGGGCCCGGCCCCACACCGGGGATGGGCACACCGGGGATGGGCGCACCGGGGATGGGCCCGGGCGCGGCGGGTGCGGCGCTGGTCGTCATCGGTGACATCACCTGCACCCAGACGCACGTCATCACCCCGTCGGGCACCTTTCCGATCGCCGGGACCCAGTGGTCGGTGCTGGACATGTCCCGGACCAGCGAGGAGATCTCGCAGACGGGGATCATCCTGGCCCTCGTCGGCTTCGTGTTGATCTGTGCCCTGAGTCTGCTGTTCCTGCTGATGAAGGAAACCAAGACCACCGGATACATCCAGGTGACGGTGCACGGCCACGGCATCACCCATGTCACCAACATCCCGGCCCTCAACGCCGGCGCGATGTTCGACATCAGCAACCGCGTGCAGTACGCGCGCAGCCTCGCCGCCGCCTGAGAGCGCCCGTTCGGCTCCCCGACCACCCACCGACGACGATCCGATGCCGGTCGCGGTGCCGGGTACGGGCACCGACGTCGACCGGACGACCGACGGCGCCGTAGGTTCACCCCCGTCGCGTGAGAGGATGGCCGTCATGAGCTACCAGCCGAACCCCTATGGCACCCCCGACCCGTACGGCAGCCAGCCCGGTCAGGGTTCTCAGCCCGGATACGGATCGCAGCCGGGGTACGGCTCCCAGCCCGGCTATGGTGCACAGCCTGCCTACGGCGCCCAGCCCGGCTACGGTGCCCAACCCGCCTACGGCGCCCAGCCCGGATACCCCGCGGCGGGCTATCCCGGCTATCCGGGCTACGGGTACGGCCCCGACGTCGACCCGATGACCGGTGAGCCGCTGTCGGACAAGTCCAAGGTCACCGCAGGTCTGCTGCAGCTGTTCCTCGGTGGATTCGCCGCCGGACGCTTCTACATCGGCGACATGAAGATCGCCTCGATCCAGCTCGGCCTGAACGTCCTGTCCTGGATTCTGTTCATCCTCGGCATCGTCATCATCGGTGTCGCGGGCAGCAACAACTCCGACGGTGGCGCGGTCTTCGGCGTGCTGCTCATGTTCGTGGGGATCGCGATCATCTTCGCCGTCAGCATCTGGGTGCTGATCGACGCGATCATGATGTTCACCGGCAGCGTCCGCGACGGACAGGGCCGCAAACTCCGAGGCTGACCCCCCGACGCTCCCGATCGCCCGGGGCGTCCGTCACCCGCCGCAGCAACCGCCGGTGGAGGTACGGACGTCCCGGGTGATCTCGTTTCGGGCCGCGAGTTCGTCGGCGGCCGGGTAGTCCACACCCACCAGGCAGAGGCCGCGGGCCTCGGCGACCGGCACCGTCGAACTGCGGGTGCGTTCGGTCAGGAGGGCGGCACACCAGTCGACGTCGCGGCGACCGTCGCCGACGGAGGCGACCGCACCGACCAGTGAGCGCACCATCGACCAGCAGAACGCATCGGCGCTCACCTCGCCGACCAGCACGCCGTCGGCGTCGCGGGTCCAGGCGAAGCGCTGGAGGTCGCGGATGGTGGTCGCTCCCTCGCGGCGCCGGCAGAACGCGGCGAAGTCGTTGAGCCCCAGCAATGTCTGGGCCGCGGCGTTCATCGCGTCCACGTCGAGCCGATGGCGCCACGCGGCGGTGATCCGGGCGACGGTCGGCTCGGCACCCCATCGGGTGTCGGTGAGCCGATACCGGTAGTGCCGGCGCAGCGCCGAGAACCGGGCGTCGAAGTCGGTGGTGACGGTGGTGACGGCCTTGACCCGGACGTCGTCGGGCAGCATCTTCGCGAGCCGTCCGACCAGTGTCGTGGGGTCTCCGCCGATCGAGCGGGTCGCCAGCGCCGCGGCCGGGATGTCGGCGTGGCACACCTGGCCGGTGGCGTGCACCCCGGCATCGGTGCGACCGGCGACGGTCAGCCGCACCGGCACCCGCAGCACCGTCGACAGCCGCTCCTCGAGGGTCTCGCACACGGTGCGCTGACCGATCTGACGGGCCCACCCGGCGAAGTCGGTGCCGTCGTACCCGATGTCGAATCGCAGACGAACGAACCCGCCGTCACCGGGTGTGGTGACGGCGGGTTCGGTCATGCGTGTGTCCTCGCTCAGTCGTCCGACTTCTTCTCGTCGGCGACCTCTGCGGGGGCCTCGTCGGCAGCTGCCTCGACAGCCTCGGCCTCGACGGCCTCGGTCTCGGCAGGGGCCTCGTCGGCCTTCTGCGACGCGGCAACCCGGTTGGCGCGGTTGGCCTCGGTGGCCACGGTCGACCCGGTCACCAGCTCGATCACTGCCATGGGGGCGTTGTCGCCCTTGCGCGGCAGGGTCTTGATGATGCGCGTGTAGCCGCCGTTGCGCTCCGCGAAGCTCGGGCCGATCTCCTCGAACAGCGAGTGGACGACGTCCTTGTCGCGGATCACCTTGAGCACCTCACGCCGGTTGGCCAGCTTGCCGGCCTTGGCGTGGGTGATCAGCTTCTCGGCGTACGGGCGAAGGCGCTTGGCCTTGGCCTCGGTGGTGGTGATACGGCCGTGCTCGAAGAGCGACGTGGCGAGGTTCGCCAGCATCGCCTTCTGGTGGCTGGCCGACCCGCCGAGGCGGGCACCCTTGGTGGGCTTGGGCATTGTCTTCTCCTAGGAGGGACTCACGATCTCACGACCGGAAGTCAGGGTATTGGCGAGCGCCTTACAGCTGCTCGGTCTCTGCGAAATCCTCGCCGGTGTCGCCGTCGAACGATGCATCGTCCGACCACGTACCGGTGGCGGGGTCGTAACCGGCGACCTGCGACGGGTCGAAGCTGGCCGGGCTGTCCTTGAGGGACAGACCGAGCGCGTGCAGCTTGACCTTGACCTCGTCGATCGACTTCTGCCCGAAGTTGCGGATGTCGAGCAGATCCGACTCGGTCCGTGCAACCAGCTCACCGACGGTGTGGACACCCTCGCGCTTGAGGCAGTTGTAGGACCGCACGGTCAGATCCAGATCCTCGATGGGCAGGCTGAACGATGCGATGTGGTCGGCCTCGGCCGGCGACGGTCCGATCTCGATGCCCTCGGCCTCGACGTTGAGCTCCCGGGCGAGCCCGAAGAGCTCCACCAGGGTCTTGCCCGCCGACGCCAGCGCGTCACGCGCGCTGATCGAGTTCTTGGTCTCCACGTCGAGCACCAGACGATCGAAGTCGGTGCGCTGCTCGACACGGGTGGCCTCGACCTTGTAGGTCACCTTGAGCACCGGCGAGTAGATCGAGTCGACCGGGATACGGCCGATCTCGGCACCCGACGCCTTGTTCTGCACGGCCGGCACGTAGCCGCGGCCCCGCTCGACGACGAGCTCGATCTCGAGCTTGCCCTTGTCGTTGAGGGTCGCGATGTGCAGGTCGGGATTGTGCACGGTGACACCGGCCGGGGGCACGATGTCGGCGCCGGTGACGGTGCCCGGACCCTGCTTACGCACGTACATGGTGACCGGCTCGTCCTCTTCGGAGCTGACCACGAGGCCCTTGAGGTTCAGGATGATGTCGGTGACGTCTTCCTTCACACCCGGGACGGTGGTGAACTCGTGCAGGACCCCATCGATCCGGATGCTGGTGATGGCAGCGCCCGGGATGGAGCTGAGCAGGGTACGACGCAGCGAGTTGCCGAGGGTATAGCCGAAGCCGGGCTCGAGCGGTTCGATGACGAACTTCGACCGGTTGTCGGCGAGGATCTCCTCGGTCAGGGTGGGTCGCTGTGAGATGAGCATTTCGCGTTCTCTCCTTGTGGCCGCCCGCTATTTGACGGCCTAGAAGGTGGACCGAGCAGCTGTTGCTGCTGGTTGTCGGTGTGATCCCCCGAGCCGCCCGACACCGGGGTGCGGGCTTCTCGGGGTCACACGGGGGCGAACCCCCGTGTGGTCACTTCGAGTAGAACTCGACGATGAGCTGTTCGGTCAGCGGGACCTCGATCTGGGCACGCTCGGGCACGTTGTGCACGAGGATGCGCAGGGTGGAGGGCACGACCTGCAGCCAACCCGGGACCGGACGATCGCCGACGAGCTCCTTGGCGATCTGGAACGGGGTGGTGGCCAGCGACTTCGGACGGACATCGATGATGTCGTACTGGCTGACGCGGTAGCTGGGGACGTCCACATTCACACCGTTGACGGTGAAGTGGCCGTGGCTGACCAGCTGACGGGCCTGGCGACGGGTACGGGCCAGTCCGGCGCGGTACACGACGTTGTCCAGACGGGTCTCGAGGATGCGCAGCAGCTCGTCACCGGTCTTGCCGGAGCGGCGGTTGGCCTCTTCGTAGTAGCGGCGGAACTGCTTCTCCAGGACGCCGTAGGTGTAGCGCGCCTTCTGCTTCTCCTGCAGCTGGAGCAGGTACTCGCTCTCCTTGATCCGCGCGCGGCCGTGCTGGCCGGGCGGGTAGGGGCGACGCTCGAACGCCTGGTCGCCGCCGATCAGATCGACGCGCAGACGACGGGACTTCTTTGTTGCGGGGCCGGTATAACGAGCCATGTTTGTCTGTTCCTCCCTTTCCCGCTAGACCCGACGCCGCTTGGGCGGCCGGCAACCGTTGTGCGGCTGCGGGGTGACATCAGAAATGGTGCCGACCTCGAGGCCGGCGGCCTGCAGCGACCGGATGGCGGTCTCGCGACCCGAGCCCGGTCCCTTGACGAACACGTCGACCTTCTTCACGCCGTGCTCAGCGGCCTTGCGCGCAGCGTTCTCGGCCGCGAGCTGAGCCGCGAACGGGGTGCTCTTGCGCGAGCCCTTGAAGCCCACGTGACCCGACGACGCCCAGCTGATGACGTTGCCGTTCGGATCGGTGATCGAGACGATGGTGTTGTTGAACGTCGACTTGATGTGCGCGTTACCGTGCGGGACGTTCTTCTTATCGCGACGCCGTGCACCCTTCTTGGGGCCTGCGCTACGTGACTTCGGAGGCATTACTTCTTCTTCCCGGCGATGGTCTTCTTCGGGCCCTTGCGAGTGCGGGCATTGGTCTTGGTGCGCTGTCCGTGGACCGGCAGGCCACGACGGTGGCGCAGACCCTGGTAGCAACCGATCTCGATCTTGCGACGGATATCGGCCTGCACCTCGCGACGCAGGTCACCCTCGACCTTCACCGAGGCCTCGATGTATTCGCGCAGCTTGGCGACATCGGCGTCGGTGAGATCCTTGGCGCGCAGGTCTGCGGACAGACCGGTACCCGCCAGGATCTCCTTGGAGGTGGTACGCCCAACTCCATAGATGTAGGTCAGTGCGATCTCCAGCCGCTTCTCGCGGGGGAGATCCACACCAGCAACACGTGCCATGTGGCATTCCTTCTTGATCTCAGAGGTCTGCTCCCGGTCCGTCCTGCTCCGATGGCCAGACCGTGGTGTCTGGCGCGGCAGGCTCCGGCCTCTGAACCGGAGGTGGGCGGCGACCCGTCTGTCGACGCTGGTGCCGGGAGGGCTTCACAAAGTTCTGTTCAGCTCTGATGCGTATTCAGTTGTCCACTGTGTTCACTCGTGGTGTTTCACCAAGCGATCTGGTGTGGGTGTGCTCAGCCCTGACGCTGCTTGTGGCGCAGGTTCTCGCAGATCACCATGACCCGGCCGTTACGGCGGATCACTTTGCACTTCTCACAGATCGGCTTGACGCTCGGCTGAACCTTCACGTCAATCTCTCCTGTTGTCGCCCGCAGGACACGACCGTAGGGCCGCACCTCGCAGGTGTGGTTTCCCGAACCGGTTGGGCCGGGAGGTCTTACTTGTAGCGGTAGACGATCCGCCCACGACCGAGGTCGTAGGGCGACAGTTCCACGACGACCCGGTCCTCGGGCAGGATGCGGATGTAGTGCTGCCGCATCTTGCCGCTGATGTGGGCGAGCACCTTGTGACCGTTCTCCAGCTCGATGCGAAACATCGCATTCGGCAGCGGCTCGATCACCCGACCCTCGACCTCGATGGCCCCGTCTTTCTTCGCCATGTCCTCCGCGATCCTGGTGGCGCCGTGGCGTCCACCCGGTTGAATCCGTACGTTTCCGTTACTGTGTTGGCACACTTGGGCGTCACCGGCAGGCCTGAACGGCCCCGGTGAACCGGACCCATGACACGCGCAAACCGGCACGCTTCGCGCACCGACGTTCAATGCTACGCGAACTGCGGGAACAGTCCAAACCGGCACGATCGACCCACTCAGGGACGCCGTCGGGGCGTGGCCGACGCCACGTCGGCTGGCAGAATGTGGCGTATGCGCGCCTTCGTGATCCGCACCGCCTTCACCGGTCTGTCGCTCTGGATCGCCACGTTGATCGTCCCGGGACTGCACTTCGTCTGGGATGTCCACGACGCCACCTGGCAGAAGGTCGGCATCGTCTTCTTCGTCGCGGTGGTCTTCGGCGTGATCAACGCATTCGTCAAGCCGATCGTGCAGATCCTGTCGATCCCGCTCTACATCCTCACGCTCGGGCTGATCCACATCATCATCAATGCCCTGATGATCGAGCTCACCTCGTGGTTCACCCGCAACACCACCGGCTGGGGCCTGGAGGTCGACAGCTTCTGGTGGTCGGCGGTCTTCGGCGCGATCGTCATCTCGGTGGTCGGCTGGCTGATCGCCCTGGTGATGAAGGAACCCGACGTCTACCAGGCCTGACCGCCCGCCCGGCCAACAGACCGGTACCGGTCCGGCCGGGACCGAGGTGCCCGGCCGGACCGGTCCGCGTCAGATCGCCCCGAGGATCCTGGCGACCTCGATCGTCGGGGTCTGCGACCCGAGGACCTGGATCGCGACATGGTCGGCCCCGGCAGCGAGGTGGGCGTCCACCTGGTGCCGCACGGCCACCTCGTCGCCGTGCGCGACGAGTGCGTCGATCAGGTCGTCACTGCCGCCGTCGGCGATGTCGGCGGCGGTGTATCCGAGCCGCTCGAGGTTGGACGTGTAGTTGCGCAGATGCAGGTAGGGCTTGTCGACCGGCGGACGGCCCACCTTCCGTGCCGCGACCGGATCGGTGTCGAGCACCACCTTGTGTTCCGGTGCCAGCAGCACCCCGTCGCCGAGGGTCTCCCGCGCGATCCGGGTGTGCGCGGGCGGCGTCAGGTACGGATGCGCGCCCAGAGCCCGGTCGGCCGACAGGCGCAGCATCTTGGGGCCGAGTGCGGCCAGCACCCGACGCAGCGTGGGCACCCCTTCGGCGTCGAGGACGTCGAGGTAGGCGTTCACCGCGGAGTACGGGGTGGTGTACTCGGCGGTCGCCTCGGGATGTCCGGCGCCGATCCCGAGATAGAACCGTCCCGGGAAGTCGTTCTCGAGGGCGTGGAACTCGGCGGCGATCTTCGCGGCGTCGGTGTTCCAGATGTTGACGATGCCGGTGGCCACGGTCACGTGCTCGGTGGCCTCGAGCACCTTGCGGACCGGCCCGAGGTGCTCGGGCGATCCGCCGAGCCAGATGGTGCCGACACCCAGGTTCACGAACTCGGCGGCCTGTTCCGGTGAGAACTGTCCCCACCAGCCCCATACGCCGTGTGTGCCGAATCGTTCGACATGTGCAGATCGGTCGGTCGTGGTCACGTGAATCCCTTCGGTGAATGTCACGGTGCGCCACTCCCACCGGATGGCGGATTCCACCGTGCGAAGTCCGTGGTCTGTCCTCGCGGTGCTACCCCGCGGGGCACCTCCGCCACGCTACCCGCCGATCGCAGCGCCTCCCCCGGCCCGCGCGCCGCCCCACCTGGCATGCTGGACCGGTGCGTGCGGTCATCCAGCGAGTCACCGAGGCCAGCGTCCGGGTCGACGGCGAGGTGGTCGGTGCCCTCGACATCGCGCCCGGTGGGCACGGGCTGGTCGCCCTGGTCGGTGTCACCCACGACGACACCCCCGAGTCGGCGGCCGTCCTCGCCGACAAGATCTGGCGACTGCGGATCTTCGGTGGGCACGACGGCGGACCCGAGCGGGCAGCCGCCGACGTCGACGCCCCGATCCTGGTGATCAGCCAGTTCACCCTCTACGCCAACACCGCCAAGGGCCGTCGGCCGTCGTGGAACGCCGCCGCGCCCGGTCCGGTGGCCGAACCGCTGGTCGACGCCGTCGCCGCCGCATTGCGCGAGGCCGGGGCGCAGGTGGCCACCGGCCGTTTCGGTGCGCACATGGAGGTCGATCTGGTCAACGACGGTCCGGTGACCATCCTGTTGGAGGTCTGATGGGCCGCGTCACCGCCCGCCGCCGTGTGGTCCGCATCCGACGCGGGACCGAACCCACCACCCGCGCCGACACCCTGGCCGGCGAGGAACCGCTGGAGATCCGCATCGGCGGTCAGCCCTTCACCGTCACCATGCGCACGCCCGGCAACGATGTCGAGCTCGCGACCGGATTCCTGGTGTCGGAGGGAATCATCGCCCGCGCAGACGATCTCGTGACCGCCCGGTACTGCGCCGGCACCGATGCGAGCGGCGCCAACACCTACAACGTGCTCGATGTGGCGCTCGCCGCACACGTGACACCACCGGCACCCAACCGGTCGCTGCCGTCGAGCAGCGCCTGCGGGGTGTGCGGCAAGGACAGCATCGACGACGTGGCGGTGCGTTCACGATTCGACCTCCGCACCGACGATTTCCGTGTCGCGGCCACGACCGTTCTCGCACTGCCGGATCGACTTCGGCAGGGGCAGAAGACCTTCGACAAGACCGGCGGACTACATGCCGCGGGATTGATCGATGCGGCCACCGGCGAGATGCTGGTGATCCGCGAGGACATCGGCCGGCACAATGCCGTGGACAAGGTGATCGGGTGGGCCCTGGCCCGGGATCTGCTGCCGTTGCGCGCCCACATCCTGCAGGTGTCCGGGCGCGCCGGATTCGAGCTGGTGCAAAAGGCGGTGATGGCCGGCGTGCCGATGCTGTCGGCGGTGTCGGCGCCGTCGTCACTGGCCGCCGATCTCGCCGACGAGCAGGGTCTGACCCTGGCCGGTTTCGTCCGCGGGGAGTCGATGGTGCTCTACACCCATCCCGAGCGCGTCACCGACACCACCGTCGACTGAGAGTGCGCCACATCCCGTCGACCGGGCACCCGAACGCGTTCACCGGGCTCCACATCCCGTCGACCGGGCGCCGTCACCGCGGCCGGGACATCTCAGACGTCGAGCCGCTCCCCGCTCTCGGTGTCGAACCAGTGCAGTTCGCGGACGACCGGTGTCAGGCCGATCTCCTCACCGACGATGAACTCCTGGCGGTGGTCGGCACGAACGACGATGCGCCCGTGCCGGATCGCGGCGTCGGCGGTGCAGTACACGAACTGCTCGGCACCGAGTTCCTCCACCAGGTCGACCTGTGCGGTCACCGCGCCCGGACCCACCGGCCCGAGTTGCCATGCCTCGGCCCGCAGCCCCACCGTCACCCGCGCCGGGGCACCGGTGGGCAACGGCACCTCGACGCCGCCGAAAGCAGCTCTGCCGGTGCCGGTCTCGGCGTCGACGAGGCACATCTGCGGAGTGCCCATGAATCCGGCGACGAACATGTTGGTCGGTCGGCGGTAGATCTCACGCGGGCTCCCGACCTGCTGCAGCACACCGCGATCGAGGACGGCGACACGATGGCCCATCGTCATCGCCTCCACCTGGTCGTGGGTGACGTAGAGCGTGGTGGTGCCCAGTTCGCGTTGCAGGGCGGCGATCTGGGCGCGCGTGCTCACGCGAAGCTTGGCGTCGAGATTCGACAGCGGCTCGTCCATGCAGAACACGCGCGGCCGCCGGACGATCGCGCGGCCCATCGCGACCCGCTGACGCTGTCCGCCCGACAGCTTCGCCGGTTTCCGGTCCAGCAGCGCCTCGAGTTCGAGCATCCGGGCCACCTCGGCGACGCGGGCAGCGGTGTCGGCCTTGGACATTCCGGCATTGCGCAGGGCGAAACCCATGTTCCCGGCGACGGTCATGTTGGGATACAGCGCATAGTTCTGGAAGACCATCGCCACGTCACGTTCTTTCGGTGCCATCCCCGACACGTCGTCGGCGTCGATCAGGATACGGCCGGACTCGATCGACTCGAGGCCCGCGAGCATGCGCAGCGTGGTGGACTTGCCACACCCGGACGGCCCGACGAGCACCATGAACTCGCCGTCACCGATGTGCAGATCGAGGGCGTCGACGGCGGGCGGGATGTCGTCGGCGAACCGACGGGTCGCCGCGTCAAAGGTCACTGAGGCCATGAGATCTCTCGAATCCTGCTCTGTCGTACGGCACCGGCGGGTGGCACCGTGTCACGGGGTGGGGTGATGTCCCCGGGGAACGATCCGATCGGATCGTTCCCCGGGGACATCGACTTCGGTGGCCGATCAGGCCGGCAGCTTGGGCTTGATCTGACCGTCGTAGATCCGCTGCAGCTGCTGCTGGACGTCACCGAGGGTCTTGCCGACGTCGGCGTTGCGAAGACCGATCTGCTCGTAGCCGGTACCGATGACCTTGTCCGCGCCGGGCAGGAACACCCGCGCGTAGTCCTGCGACTTGGTGTTCGGGAGCTGCTCGATGGCGGTCTTGAAGTTCGGATTCTCGGCCAGGAACGCCGCCATCGACGGGTCGCTCGCCGCGCCGGTGCGCACCGGCATGTAGCCGACGTTCTGCGAGAAGTACGAGGTGTTGGCGGTGTTGGTGATGAAGTCGACGAGCTTGAGCGCATTGACCTTCCGCTCATCGGAGATCTTCGCCGGGATGGCCAGACCCGCACCACCGGTCGGACAGCCCTTCACACCGTTCGGTGCCGGCAGGAACGCGGTGCCGAAGTCGAACGTGGCGCCCTTGGTGATGCCGGAGAGGTCACCGGTCGATGCGATGGTCGAGGCGATGATCCCAGCGCTGAAGTCGGCGGCGATATCGTTGGAGATGGCCGCGTACTTGTCCTTGTTGATCGAATCCGACAGGTACTGCGCCGCCTGGATCGTCTTGGGGTCGGTGAACTTCAGGTCCCACTGGTCGGAGTAGGCGCCACCGAAGGTCCAGGTGGGTCCCTCGAAGGTCCAGCCGAGGTAGTCGGTGGCATTGCCCCAGCCGTGGGCCTGCTTGCCCGAACCCACGACCTGCTGGATCTTGGGCCCCCACTCGCCGAACTCCTGCCAGCTGGCCGGACCGCGGTCGGGCAGGCCGGCCTTGGACCAGACATCCTTGTTGTAGTAGAACAGCGGTGTCGAGCGGGCGTACGGCAGCGCCCAGTGCTGGTTGTTCCACTGGTAGTCGGCGACCAGCGAGGCGACATACTCCGAGGTGTTCACCCCGGCCCGGCCGAACAGGTCGTCGAGCGGCGAGATCGCGCCCATCAGTGCGAAGTTGAACCACCACACATCCGACAGCACGACGATGTCGGGTACCGATCCACCCGAGAGCGCGGCGTTGAACTTCTGGGCGATCTCTTCGTAGTTCTTGCCGCCGTCGACCAGCTGCACCTTGATACCCGGATTGGCGGCCTCGAACCGGCTGATCAGTTCCTTCTCCACGTCACCGGACTTGCCGGGGTGGTTCGACCACCAGGTGAGGTTGTTGGCGTCGCCACCACCGGACGAGGAACTGCTGTCGCCGGAACCGGCGCAGGCGGCCAGGGTCAGGCCGGCGGCGGCGGTGGCGGCCGCGGCGAGGAACCCGCGACGTGAGATGTCGGTCATGCTGTCATACCCCTTTGTGTGTGTTGTCGAGATACGTTGCGCCCGAGCCGGTCAGCCTTTGACCGCACCGGAGGTCAAGCCCTTGATCATCTGGCGTTGCAGCACCAGGAACACCACCAGGATCGGCAGCATCGCCAGCACGGTTGCCGCCATCACCGGGCCCCAGTTGGTCACGCCGTCGTTGTTCTGCAGCTGGGTCAGGCCCACCGGCAGGGTGGCCACCGAGTAGTCGTCGGCCATCAGGAACGGCCACAGGTACTCATTCCACTCGTTGACCAGGGTGATGAGCGCGAAGGCGACCATCGTGGGGATCGAGATCGGCAGCACCACCCGCAGCAGCAGCCGCAGGTGACCGGCACCGTCCATCCGGGCGGCCTCGATGATCTCGCCGGGGATGGACAGGAAGTGGTTGCGCATCAAGAAGGTTCCGAATGCCACCCCCGCCAGCGGCACGATGATGCCGATGAAGGTGTTGCGGAAGCCGAGCTGGGCGACCAGCGAATAGTTGGTGATCACGGTGATCTGGTTGGGCACCATCAGTGCCGCGATGATCATGATGAACACGACGTTCTTGAACGGGAACCGCAGGAACACCAGCCCGTAGGCGCTGAGCACACCGAGCACGAACTTGGCGGCGGTCAGGATTCCGGTGACGATGATCGAGTTCCGGAGGAACTGCCAGAACGGCACGGACGTGGTTGCCTCCGTGTAGTTCTCGGGATGCCAGGTGGAGGGCCACCACACCGCGGGCTGGACGTAGATCTCGGAGCGGTCCTTGAAGGACGCCAACAGGATCCACACCAGCGGCAGCGCCACGATCAGCACCACGGCCACCATGGCGGCATACCCGCAGACGGTGGCGATCCGGGTCTTCGTCGACTCGCTCATCGGCCCTCCCGATCCATGAACCGCACCTGGGCGACGGTGATGATCAGCAACACGAGGAACATGATGGTCGCGACGGTGGCGCCGTAACCGGCACGGAAGTTCCGAAACGACTCCTCATAGACCTGATAGACCATCGTGGTGGTGCCGTTGCCGAGCGGCCCGCCGCGGGTCATCACGTTGATGATGTCGAAGACCTGCAGCGAGTTGAGCATCACCGTGATCGACAGGAAGTACGTCGTCGGACGCAGCTGCGGGAGCAGGACCCGGCGGAAATGCGTTGCGGGACCGGCCCCGTCGATCTTCGCTGCCTCGTCGAGGTCACTGCGGCGGGCCTGTAGTGCGGCCAGGTAGATGACGAAGGTGTAGCCGATGTTCTTCCACAGGTAGGTCACCGTCACCATGAACAGCGCCCAGTGCGGCTGCTGGTAGAAGTCCGGGGCCGCACCGAACCCGAAACGCATCATCAGGTCGTTGATCAGCCCGAAGTGCGGGTCGAAGACGAACTGGAAGGCGATACCGACCGCGGCCCCGGAGATGACGAACGGTGCGAAGATGGTCGACCGCACGAAGTTTCGTCCCTTGAGCGCCCGGTCGAGCAACAGCGCCAGTGCCAGCCCGATCACCATGCTGCCCACCACCGCGAACAGCGTGAAGATCACCGTGTTCGAGACGATCGTCCAGGTATCCGAACGGGTGGCCCACTCGCGGTAGTTGTCCCAGCCGATGAACGTGGCGCCCGGTGACGAGATGTTCCAGTCGTAGAACGACATCCGGATGTTCTCGATCAGCGGACGATAGGTGAACACCGCCAGCAGAACGAGGTTGGGTCCGACTATCGCGAGGAACAACGCGTAGGTACGCCACGGTCGTCGACGCCCCGCTTGGGGCAGTACATGTTCGGTTACCGCAGGCACTCGGGGGAGTATTCAGCGCGATTCGTACGTCTTGCGAACGATCCGGTGCCCTACCGATGACCACTCGGCGTCGGATGCGTGCGCCGAACCCAACACCAGGTGTCACGCTGGTTACCAACCGGATTCGTCACGCCTCGATGCCCCTCGGACCCCCCGACCCCGTTGCGCCCTGACGACGCCTGGTCCGGGTCAGTCCTCCTTGCCCGATGCCGCGAGCCGCAGCAGTTGCCCGGCGGTCGCATCCGGGAGATACGCGCGCGAGACCGCCAAGCCGATCCGGGGAAGATCGGACTCGTCCCGGAACGCGAGATACACCGGCTCGTACCGTGGGTTGAACTTCTTCTTGAACGTGTGCAGCGACCGGAACCCGTAATACGGTTCGAGCGCCTGCCCCAGCGCGTCGAGTACTTTGTCCAGCGGATCGGCATCGGATTCCCCGGTCCGGGCCAGCGGCGCCCCCGACAACGAGATGAACTGGGCACCCTCGTCTTTGAACGCCACCGCCGACGAGGCGATCAGGTACTCCACCACCGGCCCGAAGCCGTCGGTGCGCCGTCGCATGATGTCGAGCGTCCATCCCGCGACGTCACCACCGGGTGCGAACACCGGCAGCCACGACAGCACCCCGTGCACATTGCCCTCCGGGTCCACCGCGAGTGCCACGCGCACCTGCCGGTCCATCGCCTCCTCGACGCTGCCGAGGGTGAAACCCATCTCGGGAAGCCCCTTGTCCCCCACCCATTCCTCGGAGATCGCCCGCACCTGGGTACGCACCGCGAACGATTCGTCCGGCAGCGTGACCATCCGCATCGAGATGTCCTGTTTGGTCGCCTTGTTCATCGCCGACCGCACGTGTTGCCACGGCTTTCCCTTGAACTGCAGGTCCGGCAGGTCGACGATGGTGTCCTCGGCGATCTGCACACTGCGCCAGCCTCGTTCGGTGACGATCTCCGATGTCTCGGTCCCGATCGAGAACCAGCACGGTGTCGCACCGGCGCTCTCCGCGAGGTCGATGAAGCCACCCACCGCGGCGCGTCGCCGCTCCGGTGCACAGACCGGATCGGCCAGTGCCAGAAGCGTTCCGACGTGTTTCTGGTAGGTCACCACCGAGCGGCCGTCATCGGTGAACAGGTAGTGGTTGCCGGGCCACGTCGTCATCCATGACATCGTGCCGCCGCCGTACTCGCGCAACAGTTCACGGACGTGGTCGACCGGATCCCCGTCGGGGTCCCCGACATGTCGCACGCGCCACGGCACGGCGAAGGCGAACCGCCCCGGCACGAGGATGGCCAGCACCAGCCCCCACAGCAGGGTGGTCCCCAGGGTGACCGCACCCTCGGTCTCGACATCGGTGAAGGCGACGAGCGCCAGTGTGACCACGGTGAGGATCACGTTGAGCGATCCCAGGACGACTGCCACCCACCATGCCCAGCGCTTCCCCCGCCGGAGCTGATCGGCGATCAGGACGTTGATCGCCAGACCGATCAGCATGGCGTACACCGATTCGTCGCCCGCGTCGGTCGGACCGAGCGGTCCACTGCCGGGGAACAGGAACACCAGGAGGTTGGCACCAGCGATCACCAGCACCGCCGCACAGCCGAGCATCCGGACCTCGCGCCGGGTGCGCGGAACGTATCCGTGCTCGTTGACGGCGAAGAACTTCTCGCCGACGAACAGCATGATCGTCGCGGCGAGTACCCATTCGACCGACGCGAGTGTGCCCTGGAACAAGAAGGCGACCGCGACGATCGCACCCAACAGCACGCGCACACGCAGGCGCCACGGCGAACGGATGGTCGCCGAGGCCACCGCCACCGCCGACACCACCAGCGCCCCCACCCCGGTGGCCCGGGCGTCGGCGAGCTGATCGGCCCAGTGCCACGAGGCGAACTGCGCGGAGAACAGCCACACCAGGGCGACGGTCAGCAGACAGGACACGATGTGCCCGCCGACGCCGACGAGGATCGCCTTCACCGTGCCGAGTTGCCGTTCGGCCCAACCCATTCCGACGACGATCACCACGACGAAGACGAGATACATCCAGGGTCCGGGTTCGACGAACGCCGAACTGAGCGGCGTCCACCACCGGCCCTCGCGGAGTGCGGGCAACCCGAAGGCGACGTCGCGATACCACGACTCGTCCGATGCCCGGCCCCACAACGATCCGGTGACCGCACCCACCACCACGAGCGCAGCCGCAAGGACGAGGGTGAACGGCAGTCGGCGTACGGCATCCCGCCACGACACATCGAAGTGCATGGTCAACACTACGACGCGGACGCCACCGCTA
>NZ_BCNF01000132.1 GCF_001485495.1 Gordonia desulfuricans NBRC 100010
ACAATATCTCGGACCGTCGTGGGGCCTCAGCATTTGATGATAGTGGTGCGCTCTGCTGCGATGAATGCCGACATTCCACTCATGGTTCTTCGCCCCGTTTCGGATCGGCCGGCCCCAATGCTCTATCTACTGAACGGCGCAGGCGGCGGTGAAGATGGAGCGAACTGGGCCGCGCGGACCGATTATCAGCAGTTCTTTGCCGGCAAGCACGTCAACGTGGTAACGCCGCTGAAAGGCGCCTTCTCCTATTACACCGACTGGCAGCGCGATGACGCGAGACTCGGTCGCCAGAAGTGGGAAACTTTCCTGACGCGCGAATTGCCGCCAGTGCTCAACCGGGAACTCGGAACAAATGGGCGGAACGCGATCGCCGGTATCTCGATGTCCGGAACGTCGGTGCTGAATCTGGCGGCGCGGTCACCCCACCTCTATCGCGCGACGGCGTCCTACAGCGGCTGCGCCCGCACCAGCGATCCGATTGGCCAGGCGTTCATTCGCGCGGTGGTTGAGGACCGCGGCAAGGCGGATATGACGAACATGTGGGGTCCGCTTGATGGCCCTGGCTGGCGGGCCAACGACCCCTTTCTCAATGCGGAGAAGCTGCGCGGCACGACCGTCTACCTGTCGTCGAACACCGGCTTGCCCGGCGGAGACGAGGCGCTGCCGCCCGGTGCCTCACCTGATCAGGCACTGTCGATGTCCGATCAGGTGATTCTCGGCGGTGGCATCGAGACCGCAATGAACGTCTGTACTCAGCAACTGGCGGATCGTCTCCGTCAGTTGAACATTCCTGCCGTGGTTCACATTCGGAACACCGGCACTCACTCCTGGGGCTACTGGGAGCGGGAACACAAGGCCTCCTGGCCTTCCATCCGGTCAGCGCTCGCGCGCTGACACTACAAGAAAGAGGGCCCCGAGAATGTCTCTGAAGAGAACCGCAATGCTACTGGCCGCCACGGCGGCTCTGTCTGTTGGCGCTACTATCTCGGCTGCGGGACCGGCTGCTGCGGCAGAAGAGTCCTTCGCAAAGATGGCCTACGACCTTCATAATGGCCAGCTTGTTCAGTTCGATAATCGGGGAACCGGCCAGCCTGACCAGAGCTGCGAGGCAATACTATGGAAGGGCGACCATGTAAGCGAAGTCAAACGAAACCTGACGTTCCCTTACAGCATGATTAGCAACACCAATGGTCGCTACGGCGGCCTCGACCAGCCGATTATCGGCCGAACTCTGCCCGGCGTGGGACCTGACGCCAATGCCAAATCAACGGCGTACTTCTACAAGACGAATGCGGACGGAGATTGGCTGGGCAACGTCTCCGATCTGGTCAACAACGACGATCCTACGCAACGCTCGGCCATCACCAAGCCGTCGACAGCCCTTGTCTCCTGCACCAATCTCGGTAACGCCGTGGTCTTGCTTTCTTCGGGAGCAACCAAGGACACCTGGTACGCAGGCGAAACCATCGAGCCGTATGGCAGTTTGGACGGGATCATCGGTTAGAGACTACAGCGCTACCGGCGAACCGACAGACGTACGCAAGCCACCCCGAAGAGCTGGGGGAGTCGAGTGGTCGCGGTCGGGGATGGCGTCGAAGAACGCGAAATTGTTGGTGATGAACTCCTCCTGGCCGACCATGATCCCCCCCGAAGGCGGACGGGGCCTAGTAACGCAGGTTGTCGCTGGAGAGCTCATGGTTGAGCGACATGTCGCCGTCAGCCAGCGCCACCGGTACTCCTTCGCCCATTCCAGTGTTCAGACGATGTCGAGGCCGTGCTCAGCGTAGAAGGCGATCTTCTTTTCGTTGTCGGTGAACGACGGGGCGGTCATTCTTCCGGTTCAGGCTCGGTGAGCGTGCGGACCTTGCCGCCTGCCCGGTTGCCCAGCACGAACTCCGGGATCGGTTGGTGCAGCTGGGGGAGGTGAGCGTCTGGTGCCCGCTACCGAGCGCTGCATTGTCGGCGCAGAGGAGTCAGGTGCGTGCGACGCCGGCGACGTTACATCCGTGGGGCAGGGCGGCGGCATCGTCCGGTTCGGCGCACCACTCCTCCACGCGCCAGGTGTGGGGTCTGGTGTCCGGCACCGGCAGCCTTGGGCAGAGATCACAACTGCCAGCGGTCCAGCTTCTCTGGGGCGCTGACGACCCAGATCGATGAGATCGCAGTGTCGTGGATCTCGACTGTGATCACGGCGACAACGGAGTCGCCGTGTACGAGGACGATTCCCGGCGCGCCGTTGACCGACACCACCGCGGGCAGCACCCCGGGCGTCATCAGTGCGCGGAGGCCGGTGAGCGCCGCGGTCCTGCCAGACGCCGACGTCGAGCGTTCAGGATGCCCGCCGTCGACGATCAAGGTCGCGTCGTCCTCAACGATGTCGTCGGTCGCGCCGGACGGCCCCGAGGACAGGACGGCGACGAGTCGGTCGACGGCGGCCGACGCGGAGTCGATCGCGTGCGGCGAATCGCCACGATGCCGGAACCGTACGCGCCTCATACTGAGACCGAGGTGACGTGGCCGAGTTTGTCGGGGCTCATCACCCAGAGGAGTTGTCGGATGCCATCTTTCGAGGTCGTCACGACGACTACCGTGGTCACGGTCCCCTCTTCGGAGAGCGCTGCCGCGGGCTGGCCGTTGACCTGGACCCAGTCGATGTGTTTGCCCGTCCAGAAGTGATGGGCGAAGGCGGCGACGAACTTCGCGACCCGTGTCCGCCCGACTACGGGGATGCGTGCGGCGAGTTTGATGCCATTGCCATCGGAATAGCTGACGACGTCGTCGGCGAATAGCTCTTCGAGGTCCTGGGCATCGCCCTTCTGCGCTGCGGTGAGGAATGCCCGGAGAAGCCTGCGCTGATGCTTGGGCTCGACGTCTGCGTGTCGAGCCGATGCGAGGTGCGAGCGGGCTCGGCTGACGAGCTGTCGCGCGTTCACGACCGTCGTGGAGAGGATGTCGGCGATGCGGGGATAGGGGTAGTCGAAGGCTTCACGCAGGATGTAGGCGGCGCGCTCGGCTGGGGTCAGCTTCTCGAGGGTCAGGAGGATCGCGAACTGCAGGGCCTCGGCCCGCTCGGCGCCGAGGGTGGGGTCGTCGTCGGTGTTGACCGGCTCGGGCAACCACGGGCCGATGTAGGTCTCCCTATGGGACCGCGCTGACTGCAGCACGTTGATCGACAAGCGTGTGGTGATCGTCGTCAAAAACGCAGCCGGGTCGGTGACCCGGCTGCGATCCGTTCCCTGCCAGCGGATCCATGTCTCCTGCACGATGTCCTCGGCATCTGAAACGGTGCCCAGCATTCGATAAGCGATGCCGAACAGGCGCCGACGGTGCCCGGCGAACACCTGGACGGCGTCCTCCAGATCGTGAACGCTATGTCTTCATCCTCTCTCGACTAACGACGCGTGCGCTGCAAACGGGCACTCCCGAGCAGGCAGCACGGCACCACAAGTCAAGACCGGTGTGCGCATCGATCTGTGACGGCCACCGAGGGTCGGCGATGTGGTGTCACACCCGAGGTGTGGTTTCGGTCCTCACTGTCGACGCCGCATGGCGTACTCGAGAGGAAGGCATGAAAATGGCAAAGATCGTCGTCATCGGCGGAACCGGGCTCATCGGCTCGAAGGTCGTGAAGAAACTCGATGCTCACGGTCACGAGGCTGTCGCCGCGTCGCCGAACACCGGCGTCGACTCGGTCACCGGTGAGGGACTCGCCGACGCTCTCCACGGCGCCGACACCGTGGTCGACGTGAGCAACTCGCCGTCGTTCGCACCCGAGGACGTGATGGAATTCTTCACCACGTCCACGCACAATCTGGTGGCGGCCGAGAAGGCCGCGGGGGTGCGACATCACGTCGCCCTCACCATCGTCGGCACGAACCGCCCACAGACCATTCCCTACTTCGCGGCGAAGAGCGCGCAGGAAGAGATCATCCGCGAGTCCGGTATCGGATACTCGCTGGTACACGCAACCCAGTTCCTGGAGTTCGGCGGTAGCATCGCCGACATCTCGACGGAGGGTGACACCGTGCGCCTCCCCGGTGCGCTCATCCAGCCGATCGCCGCGGAAGACGTTTCGACTGCCGTGGCGCGTGCCGCGGCCGGAGAGCCCGTCGGCGACATCGAGATCGCAGGCCCCGAGGTCTTCGGCATGGACGGCTTCGTGCGCCGCACTCTTGCCTTCCGCAAGGACCCGCGGACGGTCGTGCGCGACGACACCGCCCCGTACTACGGGGCGGTGATCGAGGAGCGCACGCTCATCCCCCTGGAGGGCGTGCAGATCTTCTCGACCCGGCTCGACGAGTGGCTGCCCGCCAACCCGCCGCGGGCGTAGCGGTGACTCGATGCCGGATGCGACGGTGATGGCGCGTCCGGCACCCCCGCTCTCCTGGACAGTCGGAACGATGTGGCGACAGGCCGTTATCCCCACCGGTCATCTACGTCGCAACTCGGACTCGCTGTGTCGCGCGCACGGCTCCGGCGATGATGAGTCCTTGTCCGAGGGTGTAGGTCGCCATGACCGCCGGTGAGAACCAGCCGGGCGCGACATCGGGAAGGAAGAGTCGGATGCCGAGCAGGGAGTCGCTGGTGAGGAAGAAGGCGCCGCCGGCGGCGATCAGTGTCACACAGCGGGTCGAGGTGGCCGCAGTGCCGGCCAGCACGATGCCGTAGAGCAACACCGGGATCAGCAGAGCGCCCGCGTGTGGTCCGATCACCGCGACCATCGCGATCCACCAGGCCGCGTAGACCCACGCCCAACGCGGGAAGCCGTGGATCGACAGCTGCCGGGTGAACGCGGCGATGTAGGCCAGGTGTGCAAGGCCGAAGGCGCCCAACATCACTGGCAGCACCGCATCGCCGGAGAGCACCACGCCGGCCCCGTCGCCGATCCAGGACAGGGTGAGGGCGGCGAGGAGCAGCATCGTCAGCGTCGACGAGAGTCGGCCTGCGGCAGCGAGAACCGGCACCGCGAGCAGCGGCATCAGCAGGAGTTTGGTCGGCGGCGCGAGCGGGCTCTCGACTGCGACGGCGACGACGTGGATCAACGACACCAGCACATAGGGGAGCCACAGGAGGGCCAGGCGTGACGAGCTCATTCCGGTCACCGTAGTACCTGGTGCGGTCGGAGTGGGTCTCCCTATGATGTGGCGGTGCCGAACGACAAGTCCTGGCCGTGCGATCCGGAATCCGTCTGGGCCGCCGCCGCTCCCGCTGCGGCACCCGGGCGGCCGACCCCGCCCGACATCGGTGACCTCGACGACTTCCGGCGACTCGCGGCGCCCGGCGACGGCGCCGTCGGCGGTGCTGTCGTCTACGCGATTGCGGGGGCGTTCTTCCTGGCGGTGGGGATCGTCGCGTTGTTCTTCCGCCCGGACCCGGCCGACGCGGACGGATTCCTCGGCGTCCTGCAGTGGCTGATCCGGTGGTATCCGATCGCGCCGCTGGCCGTGGGAGCGGCCTTCCTGATCGCCGCGCCGCGCTCCTACCGGCGCGACCGCGCGGACCATCCGCACGAGGTCCGTGACCTCTACGAGGCGGCCACCGATCGCGGCATCCTGGTGGAGAAGGCCGGTGCGAGCTTCCGGATCCTCGATCGTTCGGACGGCTGGGTGGACGCTGCCGTCGGCGTCGACGTCCGGCTCGACGCCGTCCGGGCAGCCCACATCCGGGAGGCCTTCCGCACTTGGTTCGCGCTGCTCGGTGCCGATGCACAGGCGGCCAGACACGCACGGAACCTGAACGGGCGTACCGAAGTCCGCCGTGCCGAGGAGATCTTCGGACCGGAGGCCACCGGCGGATACCTGATGCGTGCGACATACCCGAACTCTGCGTTCGCCCTGCTGATCCCGGACCCGCCACACACCTCGAACTCGTGGGAAGAACTTCCGATCGCCGACAACGCGTAGCAGCGCCCGCGACGAGGTCTGTTCGCGATCGACCAAAGTACGGCCGACGTACAGCGCAGTACCGGATATTCCGGTCAGAACGGTCGCAGGGATCGTTCGATACCGAATCGCGGTGCACATGAGCGCAACGGCTGACGACGTAGGGGCGCAGGAACCGGCTGCACACCCGGACGTGGAGTGGTTTCCGTGGCTCGTGGCACCCCACTCGGGGTTCGAGGTCGCGGTGCCGCGAGGACAGAAGGGCTACCACGACGTCTCCACACCGCTGCGGGCCACCGGCGTCGGGATCGTACAGATCGACCCGGAGGAGTTCGTCGTACTGAGCGCCTTTCGATACTCCGATGCGA
This sequence comes from Gordonia desulfuricans NBRC 100010, assembly GCF_001485495.1. GTDB lineage: Bacteria > Actinomycetota > Actinomycetes > Mycobacteriales > Mycobacteriaceae > Gordonia > Gordonia desulfuricans. The sequence goes on from NZ_BCNF01000132.1 coordinate 6,251, forward strand.
CGGTCGAGGCCGATCTCATCGCCAAGCTCACCGCGAAGGGGATGGCCGCCGACGAGGCCCGACGGCGGGTCGACACTGCGCGGACCTTCACCCCACGCGAGGACAATCCGACCGACCTCGCGTCGATCCCACAGTTCCTGCGCTGGTTCGAGAATCCCTACGGCCTGCACTCGCTCGCGGCATTGATCCACGATGAACTGATCGAGCACGACGTGGATTCGGGGGCGCTCGGCAGCGACACCCTGTCCGATCGGTTCCTCCGAATGATGATGAAGACCTCGGGCGTTCCGTGCCTGAAGCGATGGATCATGTGGGCGGCCGTGGCGCTGCGCACGAGGTTCAAAGCGGGTGGCCGGCGCATGTGGTCGATGATCGTGTGGCTGGCACTCAGCGTGGTGGGGATCGCGAGCGCGGTGGTGGGCGTTGTCGCGTTCTGTTGGCATCCGCCCTGTCCGATCGTGCATCCGGTGCTGTTGCCCGCTGTCGATCATCCTGATCTTCGTCGCCGCGGTGCTGTGGGGACGGCAATGGGGTGCCGGGGTCGTCGCGGCACTGGTCGCGTTCTGGCTGGTGCCCGCCGCGCTCGCAGCCGGATTCGGGCTGCTCGCGTATCTGGCGTCCGAGGAGGTCTGGAAGCGTCTCGTCTGCGCTGTGCGTGCCGGCCGGCGCCGGGCGAGCTGAACTCGGGAAAGAGCCGACCCTGCGCGATCGGCGCAACAGCGTCGTCGGCCGCGTCGTCATCGGTGCGACGAGCACGGGCTGACGTGATCCGATGCGGCTACTGCGTGCCCGCCCCGGCGAGGGCGACGGCGACGGCGTCACGTGCGAAATCGTCGGTGAGGGTCCCGGTCACGCCGGGGAGCAGGATGCGCATGTAGCACGAGCCCCACAGCAGGTCGACGATCGTGGTGAGTTCGACGTCGGGGCGGATCTGACCGCGTTCGCGGGCGGCGTCGAGCAGGGCCAGGACCTCGCGGCGGCGGGGACCGAAGTAGTGATCGGAGAAGGCCGCTGCGAGTTCGGGATCGGTCTGTGCGGCGCCGATGAGTTGGGCGAATGCGGGGCCCGACGGCTTCTTGCGCATCAGGCGGGCGAAGGCGACGAGCACCGAGGTGAGATCGGCGTGGATGTCGCCGGTGTCGCGGAAGGCGATCTGCGTGCCCACGGTGTGGACGTAGCCGTCGAGGGCGAGCGCCCCGCGGGAGGGCCAGTACTTGTAGACCGTCGAGCGGCTCGCCCCGGCCCGTGCCGCCACCTTCTCGATGGTGAAACCCGCCATCCCGTCGTCGAACAGCACCTCGACGGCCGCCTGCAGGATCTCGGTGCGGACCTCGTCGAGCGGTCGTCGACCGCGCCCGCGTGATCGGGGGGCGGCGGAATCGGGTGAGGCCGGTTCGCTCACAGTCGGACCTCCTTGCTCGTGGTCACACTGGAATCCACGCTACTATATGAACAGTCTGTATATGAACACACTGTACTCAATGAGAGGGAGCTCCATCGTCATGGGCGCTGTCACCGGATTCTTCGCGCTGCGTCACGCGCCCGAGACGATCCGGCCGTCACTGCAGGCAGGGCTCACGTCGGCGGTGACGGTGCTGGTCTCGTGCGCGGTCTTCGGGCCACACGTCGGAGCGATCTCGCTGTTCGGTTCGATGCTCGCGCTGTGGGAGGCCGACCGACCGCTGTGGGCCCGGGTACGCAACGCGGTGATGATCGCGTCGTCGATGTCGGTGTCGATGATCCTGGGCGTCCTCGTGGCGCCCTACCGCTGGGCGACCCTGCCGCTCATCGTCGGCATGGTCCTGCTGACCACCGTCATCTACTACGCCTTCATGTTGACGCGCGGCCCCGGTCCGCTGCACCTGTTCTATGCGGCCACACTGGGTACCTTCTTCGGTGCCGACCAGACCCTCGGGTGGCAGATCGTGCACGTCATCGCGTTCGCGACGTTCTTCACCGGGCTGCTCACGGTCCTGATCCTGCTGGTCGGCCTCAGTCACCCCGAGCGGGATGCCGTGGCCGCCGCCCGGGAGAAGGTGGACGCCTACCGGGACGGCACCGCGTCGCGGACCGACGCCTACCGTGCAGTGAACCGCGCCTGGGTGACCCTGCAGTCCGCGTGGCCGGCGACCGGCGGTGCCGCACATCGGGCGCGCGAGAAGGAACTGCTCGCCATCAACCGCACGCTGGCGGTCACGGTGTTGGCGGCTGCGGGGGATCGGGCGCCGGTCCGCGACCTCGCGCCGGACACGCCGATCCTGGTGGGCCGGCCGGGTTTCCGATTTCTGCTCGCACACGCGGTGCGCCCGAACTCGGTGGCGTGGTTCACCGCGTGGCGTATGGCGATCGCGGCCGGGGCGGCCGGCCTGATCAGTGAGATCGCCGGTATCGGTCACCCGTACTGGGCGGTGCTCACGGCGACGCTCGTGCTGCATCAGTGGATCGACCGACGGGCCACGACGCGGCGGGCTGCGCAGCGCGCGGTCGGGACGATCCTCGGGCTGGGCATCGTGGCGGTGGTGACGTGGATCGACCCGGGTCCGTGGACGGTGATCGTGGTGGTCATCGTCTGTGTCATCGCGATGGATCTGCTGTTGCCGCTGAACTATGCGGTCGCCCTGATCTTCGTGACACCGATGTCGTTGTTGTCGATCGAGGCGACCGGCCAGGGCGGTTCGTTGGGGAGCCTGCTCGGAGATCGCCTGTACGACACGCTGATCGGTGCGGCGGTAGCGGTGGTGGTCACCTGGGCGACCAGCCGGTGGTTCCCCGAACGATTGCTGCGCGCCCAGTCCCGGCGTGTCGAGGCGGCGACCGTTGCGGTGGAGACGATGACCGACGAGCAGGCGGTGGGGGAGTCGGGGCGACGGGCCCGCGCCGAACTCGTCTACGAACTCCTGCATCACCTCGGCGTCGTCGAGCGGGCCGCCGGCGACGACCCGCGGCTCGACGCGCGCACCCGGGCCGAGCACAACCTGCTCGACCGGGGATACCTGGCGCTCGCGCGGGTGTGGTGTGAGCCCCGGCTGACGACCTGAGCGTCCGCATCGGGGAGGGGCCGACCTCGACGGTCATCTGATCGAAGGAAAAGTCGGTCGCGGTTGTGGGATGCGGTTCGCGGGGTCATAGGCTTCAGACGTCGATTGACGTGGACCGGGCCGGAAGGTGTTCTCAGCATGCGTAATCCCTCGAAGAAGTTCGTCGTTGCCGGCCTGGCGGCGGGACTGATGTTCACTGGCGCGGCAGTGGTGGCCGCCCCCGCGCAGGCGGCCACGACCTACGCCAACTGCAAGGCCCTCAACGCCGACTACCCGCACGGCGTGGGCAAGACCGGGGCCGTCGACTCGACCTCGGGCACCCCGGTCACCGACTTCACCGTCGACGACGACCTCTACAACGCGAACACCAAGCGAGATCGCGACGGCGACGGGATCGCCTGCGAGAAGCGCTGAGCGGACGACGTCGTGATCCGGACGGGTCACGTCGAGTCTCCACCGGACGCGCGGTGACCGTCGAGTAGCGTGTCGGTTCGTGCGCCGTCAGGAGAAAGTCGAGCGGATCGGGACCCTGCTCGACGAGTTGTATCCCACCCAGCCCATCCCGCTGGATCACACCGATCCGTACACGCTGCTGGTCGCCGTCGCGTTGTCGGCGCAGACCACCGACAAGAAGGTCAACCAGGTCACCCCGGCGCTGTTCGCCGTGGCGGATACCCCGGAGAAGATGGCGGCGCTGGGCCCCGACCGCATCCTCGAACTCATCCGGGAGATCGGACTGGCGCCCACCAAGGCGCGCAACCTCTGGACCGCGGCCGGACAGATCATCGAGGCGGGCGGTGAGATCATTCCCGACTACGCCTTCCTCGAGTCGCTGGCCGGCGTCGGACACAAGACCGCCAGTGTGGTGATGTCCCAGGCGTTCGGCATCCCGGCGTTCGCCGTGGACACCCACATCCACCGACTCGCCCGACGGTGGGGCCTGTCCGACGGCAGCTCCGTCGAGCGCACCGAGGCCGACCTCAAAAAGGCGTTCCCGGAAGACGAATGGAACCGCCGGCATCTGCAGATCATCTACTTCGGCCGGGAGTACTGCCCGGCCCTGCGTCACGACTTCGCCGTGTGTCCGATCTGTTCGTGGGCGGCGACCAAGAAGCAGGCCCTCGCCGAGCGTCGCACGACCCGCGTCGCCCGCGGCTCGCGCTGATCGCGTCGACTGCCCGCAACGTGGCAGGGTCGGCGGGGTGCGTGGTCACCGCGCGGTCAGACCACTGACGTAGGCCGCGAGGTTGCCCAGGGTCTGCTCGCCACCCTCGATGGCGTGGTACCTCTGTACGGCCTCGTCGCGAGATTCCTTGGTGGGGAACACCGTCCGCATCTCGATTCGGGTGCTCCCCGGTCGTGTGGCATCGGTGGCGAATACGATGGTGGAGGTGAAGGCGTTCGGGTCGTCGGGGCGTTCACCGTGCACCAGGACGATCAGCTCCGGTGCGACGATCTGCGTCCACCGGATCCATTCCGGATAGTCGGTGCCGTCGGGGCCGTGCATCACGAAGTCCCACTCGCCGTCGATTCGGAAGTCGAAAGACGTTGTGGTGGTGGTGAATCCGTTCGGCCCCCACCACTGCGACAGATGGCGCACCTCGGTGAACGCCGTGAACACCAATTCCCTTGGGGCGTCGATGATCCGAGAGATCACGATCTCCCGGTCGGCAGTGGTCCCGGTGGTCGGCGTGGTGTTGCTCATGGTTCTGGCCTTTCGCGGCGGTGGGTGGTGTTGCTGCTCTCGATGGTGGTGTCGGTGTCCTCGAGATCGCGGACGTAGGCGTCGAGCCGGTCGAAGCTCTCGTTCCAGAACTGTTCGAAACCGCCGGTCCACTCGTGAACGGGTCGAAGCCCGCGGGCATCTAGCCCGTAGACGCGCTGCTTGCCCTCCCTGCGGTCGCGGACCAGCCCGACCTCGCGCAACACCCGCAGATGCTTGGACGCCCCGGGCTGGGAGAGCCCGAGCTCACGGGCCACCTCGGTGACCGGACGCTCACCCGACCGCAAGAGCGTCAGGATCTCCCGGCGCTGCGGTTCGGCGATCGCGTTGAACACATCCGAGGTGGTTGCTGCCCGTGCCACCTCATCATCGTATTCCGATATGGGATTACGTCAAGGGCGGTTCGGAATATCTGGCCCGCCGGGCAGGTTGGCCCAGCCATGAGTACGAATGCAGAGCTGAGTCCTGAGGGTTGGGTCCGAGGCCAGACCGAGAAGATCCTGGCGCAGGGCACCACCGACGGCGTCGAGATCCAGGGCCGCCCGGTGGTCCTGTTCACCACCACCGGCGCCAAATCCGGCAAACGGCGTTACGTGCCGCTCATGCGCGTGGAGGAGAACGGCAAGTACGCGATGGTGGCCTCCAAGGGCGGCGCCCCGAGCCACCCGTCCTGGTACTTCAACGTCAAGGCGAACCCGTCGATCACCGTGCAGGACGGCACCACCGTCACCGAGCTGACCGCTCGCGAGATCGACGGCGACGAGCGCGCCCACTGGTGGGAACTGGCCGTCGCCGCATTCCCGCCCTACGCCGAGTACCAGACCAAGACCGACCGCCAGATCCCGGTGTTCGTCCTCGAGTAGACCGCCGGTAACGCCCAAAGCTCACGATGGCGTAGGCCGGATCCGGCATCATGGGGATATGTCCGACACCCTGAGCTACGCAGACTTCGGTCGGCGGTTCTTCGAGATCGCGGTCACCGAGGACCGTGTTCGCTCGGCGTTCTCCTCGGTGGTCGGCGACTCCTTCGAGGTCGGGCCGATCGCATCCGGGCCGGCCAACATCGCCAAGGTGACCGCACGCGTCGAGATCCGCGAACCGCGGGTCTCGCGCCGGGTGGGCGAACCCATCACCTTCGGGGTGCAGCTACCGCTGCGGATCGGGCTGCTGGTGGACCTGCGCGTCGACCGCGTCCGTTACCGCGTGGACGGTGTGGTCGATCTGCGGATGGCCGCCCGCGCCCGCGAACCGCTGGAACTGCACATCGAGGTGACCCCGCCTCAGGTCAGCGACGTGCGGATCGGTGTGTCGACCACGACGATCCGCGGGGAGATCATCCGCGTCGTCGGCCGCGTCGACGACGAGATCAAACGGTTCATCGCCGCCTACGTCACCGAGGAGATCGATCGGCCGGAGATCCGCCACGCCCGGATCATCGATGTCGCCACCGAACTCGGCCGGGCCTTCGAATCGATATCGGAGGCGGCGGGCGCCGGCGCCTGAGAGGCGAGACGGCCAGTTCCACGCCGAAGGGCCGCAGTCGCGAAACACGACTGCGGCCCTCCGGCGTGTTCTGGCCTGGTGCCGGCCGGACTCAGGCGAACCGGATCGTCATGGTCGCCAGTCCGAAGATCTTGCGGCCGCCGGACTTGGCCACCACGATCACGACACCGGTGCGGGTCTCGGGATCGAGCGACTTGATCCGGCCGCTGTACTCGATGTCGCCGCCCTCGGCCGCCGACACGATCGCCGGCTGCGACAGACGCACCGCGTAGCGGGTCACCGCACCCGGATCACCCGACCATGCCGACACGAACCCGGCGCCCAGACCCATGGTCAGCATGCCGTGCGCGATCACGTCCGGCAGACCGGCCAGACGGGCGATCTGCTCGTCCCAGTGGATCGGGTTGGCGTCGCCGGCGACACCCGCGTAGTTCACCAGGTCACCGCGCGACAGCCGGGCGTGGTGCAGCGGGATCTCGTCGCCGACCGACAGTTCGCCGAAGGAGCGGGCGCCGGTGGCCGGGCGGGTGTCCGAACCGAAGCGCACCTCGTCGGCCGGACGCACCGTCTTGACGTAGGCCTCGTCGGAGTCCGCCTGGCTGAGGATGTTGACGTCGTGCATCATCGCCGTGCGAACCGAGTCGGTGATCGCCGGATCGACCTCGTCGGCGGTCACCCCGACCACGGTGGTGTGCATGGTGTGCACCCGCTCGCCCACGGCGTCGGTGAAGGTGTTGGTGACCGTGATCAGGTCCTTACCGGCGATCCGGCGGACATTCGTCAGCTCGACGTCGGTGAACAGCTGGTCGCCGGCCACGATCGGGCGATGCTGCTCGAAGACCTGCTCGGTCTGCACATACGTGTCGTATCCGACGATCACCGACTCGAACAGCGCGCGGTTGGCCGCCATCGCCGGAATCGAGGTGAAGGTCAGGGGAGCGACGACACCGGAGTAGCCGAGTGCTGCGGCCGCCACCGGATCCCAGTGGGCCGGGTGGTAGTCCTGCACCGCGCGGGCGTACTCACGCACCTTCTCGCGGCCGACTTCATAGGTACCGTCGGCAGCGTAGTAATGGCCGACCCGAGCGTCGAGGCCTGCTGATTCGTCGGTGGTCACAGTGATGGTCACCCGTACCACGGTATGGGTGTGCAGAGTGCATATCCAATTACGTGGCACCCATCACGTTTCGTGTCGCGCTGATCCGACCGTACCGCGGAGGCGATTCTCCAGTGCGGGATCGGCCGGTTGGGGGCGAGATCAGGCGCGCGTCGCGAGGACGTCCTACTCCACACCGGGGCCCACCTGAGGTGATCGCTCAGTCGAACAGACGGCGGAACACGTTGGTCTCGGCGAGGTCGACCAGCTCGTCGCCGCGACCGGACATCACCGTGCGCAGGGCGTAGAGGGTGAAGCCCTTGGCCTGCGCGGCGGTGATGGTCGGCGGGATCGACAACTCCTGACGGGCGGTGGTCACGTCGAGCAGTGCCGGGCCGTCGTGGGCCAGGATCTCGGCGACCGCGGACTCGAGCCCGTCGGCCGACTCGACCTTGCGGCCCAGGATGCCCACGGATTCGGCCAGCCGTGCGAAGTCCGGGTTGACCAGATCGGTGCCGTAGTTGACGAAGCCGGCGGCCTTCATCTCCACCTCGACGAAGTTCAGCGACGAGTTGTTGAACACGATGATCTTGACCGGCAACTTGTTCTGGACGATGGTCAGCAGCTCGCCGAGCAGCATGGCCAGGCCGCCGTCGCCGGCGAGGGCGATCACCTGTCGCCCCGGGAATGCGGCCTGCGCGCCGATCGCCTGGGACACCGCATTCGACATCGATCCGTGGGAGAACGAGCCGATCAGCCGCCGGGACCCGTTCATCGTCAGATACCGTGCCGCCCACACCACCGGCGACCCGACGTCGGGGATGAAGACCGCATTACCCGTGGCGTTCTCGCTGACGAGCCGGGCCAGGTACTGCGGGTGGATGGGGGAGCGGTTGCGGTCGTTGTCGGCGAGCTCGTCGAGGCGCCGGCGGGCCTTGCGGTAGTGCTCACGTGACGATGTCAGATGCTCGGAATCACGGTCGCGGTCGATCAGCGGGAGCAGTGCCTCCACGGTGTCGGCGACGGAGCCCACCAACGGGATGTCCACCGGTGTGCGCCGGCCGATCTGCTCGCCCCGGATGTCGACCTGGATGATCTGCGCCTTGGACGGATAGAACTGCTGATAGGGGAAATCGGTCCCGAGCATCAGCAGGGTGTCGCACTTCTCGATGGCACGGTAGCCCGACGAAAAGCCCAGCAGCCCGGTCATACCCACGTCGTAGGGGTTGTCGTACTCGATGAACTCCTTGCCGCGCAGGGCATGCACGACCGGTGCCTGCAACGCACTCGCCAGCTCGACGACGGTGTCGTGGGCTCCCTGCACGCCGGCGCCGGCCAGGATCGTCACCTTCTCGGCACCGTTCAATTGTGCGGCGGCACGGCGGATCTCGGCGTCGGTGGGTCGGGATATCCGAGGGATGGCCCGGATCGGTGCTCCCGCACGACGTTTGGGTGAGGGCTTGAGGAAGATCTCGCCGGGGACGACGAGGACGGCCACATCGCGCTTCTCGACCGCGGTGCGCAGGGCGACGTCGAGCAGTCGGGGCATCTGTTCGGGGGTACTGACCATCTCGCAGAACGCGCTGCACTCGCGGAACAGCTGTTCGGGGTGGGTTTCCTGGAAGTATCCGCTGCCGATCTCGGGTGCGGGGATGTGTGCGGCGATCGCCAGGACCGGGACCCGGCTGTGGTGGGCGTCGAACAGGCCGTTGATCAGGTGCAGGTTGCCGGGACCACAGCTGGCGGCACAGACTGCCAGCTCGCCGGTCAGGGTGGCCTCGGCGGTGGCGGCGAAGGCCGCTGCCTCCTCATGGCGGACATGGGTCCAGGCGATGGTGCCGTCGAGTCGAAGGGCATCGGTGAAACCGTTGAGCGAATCCCCCGGGATTCCGTAGACCCGTTGTACACCAGCACGTTTGATCTGCTCGACGATGACTTCGGCGACGGTGTCGGCCATGAGGAGTCCACTTCCTTCAATCGGTCCGGAAGCCCCACCATAACCCCGATCAGGCGTGCTCGTCAGTAGCGTGCGAGTACCTGTGTGGCATACAACTTCCCGTCCGTGGCCACCGCCACCCCGACACCGAGATCGGTGTAGGCGGGGTCGAGGATGTTGTCCCGGTGGCCGGGTGAGCCCGCCCACTGGGCGAGGAGATCGTCGGCACTCGCGTGCTGCCATGACTGCAGGACGTTCTCGGCGGTACTGGTCCACCCCGAGGGGATCTCCTCGGCGCCCCAGGGGTTGTGGGCGAGTCTGTTGTGGTCGGCCATCTGCCGGCTCCACCGCTGGGCCACCGCCTGCAGTCGCGGATTCTCGGTCAGCCGAACCAGACCGGCGGACAGGCGAAAACGGTTCGTGGCCTCGGCGACGTCGTGCGGTGTCACCACACCGTCCGGGACCATCGGTCCGGTGTCGCGGTGCCCGCCGTCGAACCCGAATGCCGTGTACTCGAAGTGCTCCACGAACGGGAACGGATCGTAGAAGTGGTGCAACAACTCCCGCCACCGGCCGTAGTCGGGCGAACCTCGGAACCCCTCCGTGTGATCCTCGAGCCGGTCCCACTCGACCAGCAACAGGAACACCTCGGGACGTTCGATCGAGCGGGACAGCCGCAGCGTCCGAACCCCGCGCTGTGCAGCCATGATCGGCTCTGCCGACGCGAACGCGGTGAGGAAGTCGTCGGCGGCACCGGGACGCACGTGCAGGACGGCATGTTCGAGGATCACGTGCTGATGGTCCCAGATCGGCATTGTGATGCACGGCGTCACCGTGTTCACTGACGAGGTGATCTCGAGTCGGCTCAAGATGTTGATCTCCGTTGCGGCCACGGCACTGCTCGGCGCGACCGTGGGTGCCACGGTCCTCTCGGCACCTGCTTCCGCATCCCCCGCGCCTGTGTCGCCCACCCCGACGGCCTCACCGGGTCTCGGCGCGCCGACCGGCGCGTGCGTGATCGACGCCGACAACACCGAGGTGACGGTGCAGTCGCTGCGGCACGGATGCTCGAGTGAACAGATCATGGATCTGTACCTGCAGGCATCTGCCGGCCAGGCGCCCGCCGGCACGAAGACCATCGTGCTGCTCCCGGTCTTCGAAGTCCGCGGCAAGCCGATCTCCTACGGCACCGCGAAAGCGCTCACCACCACCCAGAACCTGCTGGGGGACTCGCTGACGTTCACCGCCGGACCGAACAACACCCCGTGGGTCTACAAGGACTACATCTGGGGTCGTGACGCCGGTGGGGAACTGGTCTTCGGCGACTCGCGGATCGACGGCAGACCGGCGTGGTCGGCCGACTTCTCCCGCGACTTCGGTGGCCGGCCGATCAGCCTGCACGAATACCGCAAGCTGACCGACGACGTGTGGATCGGTCGCGACATCGGCGGTGGCCAGAGCACCAACGGGCACACCGGCGGGGCCTTCGCGCTGTACTGAGCGCACGCCCACCGGGTGCACCCCGCGGTGTCGTGGCGGCTCAGACGAGTCGGGTTGCCCGGACCACGATGTCGTGCAACGGTGGCACGCCGTCGCGGACGGTTCGTTCGCACTCCTCGGCGACGTCGATGCGCCAGTTCTCCGGGGCGAGGACGCCGGTGATGCCGGCGATGGTCGCTGTCGCCTTCTCCGGTGGCTGGTCCTCCGGTGAGTGTGAGTGTGAGTGCGCATGCGTGTGGTGGTGTGCAGCGTCCGGGACGTGGCGGTGCCCGACGATGAGCAACACCCCGGACGGCGCGACCCAGTCGCTGATGTGTCGGTAGAAGTCGAGCTGCGGTGTGGCCGGGTGCGCATAGTTGGTCATCACCAGATCCCACCGGTCGTCCGGCTGCCACGTCGACACATCCGTCTCGATCCACGTGATGGGTTCGATACCCGTTGCGGCATCGGCGCGTTCGGCTGCTGCAGCCAGTGCGCGTCCGGAGATGTCGGCACCGGTCACCTGCCACCCGCGCGCTGCGAGCCAGATGGCCTCGGCACCCGCTCCGCACCCGGCATCCAGCGCACGCCCCGGAGTGAGGCCACGAACCGCCTCGGCGACATAGGGATTCGAGGGCGCCTCGGAAGCTGCGCCATCCCAATGGGATTCCCAGTAGTCCTTGTCGAAAGCATGCGTCATCGGTGACCTCCGTCGTGTGTCCGACCGTCAGAGTGCTGCCGATCATCCGTTTCAGCAAGTCGCATTGCCGTTCGCGCAAGAATCGGTTCAGAATTCAGAAGGGTGGCGGGTTCTCGTCGTCCCAGCGTTGCTGGGCGCGGTCGGCTCGGCGGCGGCGTTGCCGGTGGATGGTGTCGGTCTTGCGGCGGGCGGGGTGGTCGGGTGGTTTGTCGGCGAGGCCGATGAGTCCGGGGAACAGGTTGGTGCCGCGGAAGGCGTTGCCGACGAAGAAGTGTCCGGTGGGTGATTCGAACACGGCGAGGCCGAGGGTGTCGGTGAAGTCGCGCCAGGTGGTGAAGGTTTTGATCCGGTGGTGGAACCGGCACAGGGGTTTGAGGTTCCAGGTGGTGGTGGGGCCGCGTTCGGGGTGGCGGTGGTCGTAGGGGTTGGTGTGGTCGATGTCGCTGGTGGTGGCTTTGTTGTTGCAGCCGGGCCAGGTGCAGCACAGGTCGGCGGCAAAGGCGTAGGCGGTGCGTTGTTTCCCGGGCCGGTAGCGCATGCGTGAGGATCGCTCCATCATGTCGCGGGTGATGCCGGTGCGTTGGGTGAAGTCGCGCATCGCGAGGTCGCGGATGGTGTGGGCGTCGATGATGCCGATGCCGTCGGCGTAGCCGGGGTGGTCGTCGTGGCCGTCGAGGGTGCTCTGGTTGGCGATGACGTGGATGATGGCACCGGCTGCGGGTGGGGTGGCCGCGTTCGGGGTGGGGGTTGTGTGGTGGGTGCACTGGCAGGTGCATTCGGGCTGCTCTGTGGGGTCGGGCTGCTCTGTGGGGTCGGATTGATCGGTGCTGCTGCCGATTTCGGTCGCGGCACTGTCGCTGTCGCTGTTGCTGTTGCTGTCGCTGTCGTCTGGTGCTGGTGTTGGTGTGGTGGTGCAGGTGTGGCACTGGCAGTCGAGGTGGGTGCGGCCTTCGGACATGGCGAGCAGTGCGTCGGAGCGGCGGTGTTCGCGGGTGCGGGGGTCGTCGGGGTGGACGGTGGTGGCCATGGCCTCGATGCGGGCGTTGACCAGTTCGGCGTCGAGTTCGGGGAGGTTGGCGGTGAGGCGGGATTGGCCGGGGACGAAGCGGTCGGGGGTGATGGTGACCTTGCGTTCGGCTTTGGCGTGGGCGCGGCGGCGGTGCAGGGCTGCGGGGTCGGTGGTGGCGACGACGGCGTCGACCATGGCGGTGAAGCGGGCGGTGGACATGGTGTCGCGGCCGAGGATCTGTTCGGCGATGCGGGAGTCGACCTGGGGCATGAGTTCGGGGGTGACGAGGGTGGTGCAGGGTGAGCACGATCTGGAAGCGGTGTTCGTCGATGCGGCCTTGGGCGAGGGTGCCGCCGGTCCAGGGGAGGCGGTAGCGCAGGGCGTCGCCGGCGAGGATGAGTTCGCGGGCTTTGCGAGGTGGGACCGACAGGACGGCGCCGATCTGGGCGATGGCTTGGTCGAGGCCGTCGGGTCCGTGCTGGTCGTGGGGGGTGGTGCCGGTGTGGTGGGCGGTGAGGGCGTCGGCGAAGGTTTCGAGGCTGTCGTAGTGGTTGGTGGTGGCTTCGGCGATCTTCTGGTGGTGGTTCTCTTCGTATTCCTCGTACATGAGGGAGGCGGCTTGCATGAGGCGGAACATGGCGGTGGCGCGGGTGGAGGCGCAGTGGGCGATGATCTCGGTGAGATCGGTGGCGGTGAGGTGTTCGTCGCCGCGGAGGCGGTCGGGTACGGGGAGGGTGTCGTCGGTGGCGATGAGGTCGGTCCAGTGTGGATCGCCGTGGGCACCGTCGTCGGCGTGTGCCGACGGTGGTGGGGGGATCTCGGTGGACATGGTTCGAACATACAGACGGGGTCTGACAAAAAGCGTCGACGTAGGTCCGCCGTCGCCTACGGTGGACGCGTGTCACTGGATCTGGATCCCCGGCCGGCGGTCAACCGTGGGCTGATCCATGCCGAGTCGGACTGGGATGTCATCCGCACCTGGACCGACGACAAGTACATGCAGTTCGACGTGCAGCCGATCGGTCGGGGTGTGGCCCCGGCGTCGTCGATGTTCTCGGTGCCGATCGGCGAGATCACGATGACGCATTTCAGCTACGGCGTCGGAGTGGACCTTGCGAACTTCGACTCCGATTCCGGAAATGTCCTGGTGCTCACCACCCTTCGTGGCTGGACCCACCACGCGGCCGGAACGCGCTTCGGCGCGGAACTGACCGTGGGCCAGACCTATGTCGCCGACTGCAGTCGGGTGGACTACAGCCTCGTCGCCGACCCGGATCACCTGCAACTGAACCTCACCATCCCGCACCGCCTGCTCGCCGACCTCGCGCTGCGCTGGTGGGGATACGTCCCCGACGACAGGCTGTGGGCGCATCGGTGCGTCGTCGGCGGACCCGACAGCGCCTGGCTGGCACTGCTCGGGTATGCGGCGCGGACCGCTGCGGTCGCCCCCGATCAGGTCGCAACGGGACGGATCGGGGCCAATCTGCAGGAGATGATCGCCGCCCACCTGCTCGACGAATGGGCGCAGCGGGCCGGGATCGACCTCGCCCGCGCGCCGATGATCGCCGCACCCGGCTATGTCCGCTCGGCCGTTCGCTACATCGACGAGCACGCCCGGGATCTGCCGACGGTGACCGACGTCGCCGCGGTCGCCGGGGTCAGTGTGCGGGGCCTTGCCGGTGGATTCGGCCGCTATCTCGGTATGTCTCCGCGCGCCTATCTGGTGGAGCAACGACTCCAAGGCGTCTACCGGGAACTGTCGGCGGGAGCGCCGTCGGTGGCGACGGTGGCCCGCAGCTGGGGTTACGTGAACATGAGTGTCTTCGCCGCGGCGTACCGGCGTCGGTTCGGGGAGAATCCGTCGGCGACGCTCGCGCGCGGATCGTCGGGCTGACCGGCGCGGGCGGTTCCGGGGCAGGGTTCGTCGGGCCAGGTGCCGATCGGGATCAGACCGTGCCGATGGCAGGCATGGCCACCTCCCAAAAGTCACTAGCTTTCTGTGCTGTACCTCACACAGCACTGAAAGGACGGCCATGACCACCGTGAACGCATCGACGCTGGGCCCGGCACTCGACGAGGTCCTCACCGACGTCACCACCGCCACCGACGCGGCCCGCGTGCCCGGCGTCGTCGCATCGGTGACCCGCGCGGCGGGCACCGTCTACGAGGGCGCCGCCGGCGTCCGCTCCCTTGCCGGTGACACCCCGATGACCACCGACTCGGTGTTCGCGATCTTCTCCACCACCAAGGCGATCACCGGCACCACCGTGCTGCAGTGCGTCGAGGAGGGGCTGCTCGATCTCGATGCCCCGGCGTCGGACTACGTCCCCGAGATCGGCGAGATCGGTGTGCTCGACGGCTTCGCCGACGACGGCTCACCCGTCCTACGCGCGCCGAAGACCCCGATCACCACCCGCATGCTCCTGCTGCACACTGCCGGCTTCGCCTACTCGTTCTTCGATGAGTCGTACTCGCGGCTCACCGCCGACGGCCGTCAGCCGAGCGTCATCACCGGAACCCGGGCGTCGCTGGCCACCCCGCTGATCTTCGATCCGGGCACCCGCTGGAACTACGGCAGCAACATCGACTGGGCCGGACTGATCGTCGAGGCGATCCGCGGCAAACGACTCGGCGAGGTCATGGCCGAGCGGGTGTTCGCGCCGCTCGGCATGACCGACACCGCATTCTCGATGACCGACTCGATGACCGAGCGTCTCACCGAGATCCACCAGCGCACCGCCGACGGAACTCTGGTGCCGACCGGGCTGGTGCTGCCGCAGGATCCCGAGGTGCACATGGGTGGCCACGGTCTGTACTCCACCGTGCCCGACTACACGCGGTTCCTCCGGATGTGGCTGAACGACGGCGAGGGCGAGCACGGTCGCGTCCTGCGACCGGAGACCGTCGAGGCGGCCGCCCGCAACGGTCTCGGCGAACTGCAGGTGACCATGCTGCCCGGCGTCGAGCCGGACCTCTCCCACGACGCCGAGTTCTTCCCCGGACAGCGCAAGACCTGGGCGTACACGTTCATGGTCAACGAGGAGCAGGCTCCCACCGGGCGGACCGCCGGTTCGCTGGGGTGGGCGGGCCTGGCGAACCTCTACTACTGGATCGATCGCAGCGCCGACGTCGCCGGGCTGTGGGCCACCCAGATCCTGCCGTTCGCCGACCCCGCGTCGATCGGTGGCTTCCTTGACTTCGAGACCCGGGTCTACGGTTCGCTCCGCTGACGTCGGTCGTGGTTGCGTGGCGACATCGGCCGGCGGAGG
>NZ_BCNF01000133.1 GCF_001485495.1 Gordonia desulfuricans NBRC 100010
ATGCTCGGTCCCGGCTCAATCATCTAACGGGCATAGAGGAGTGGAGCGACGAAGGCTTCGCTCATCGATCAGCTCTCGCGGGACCCTGCATCTCGCGCGCCCTTCACCGCATATCGGGCACAGAGGAATGCGGCGTTGCGACCGTACTCGATCAGCTCCAGGTCGAACGGCCGGGTGAACAGTGGACGTCCGCTACCGAGAGTGACCGGCGCGATCGACACCTCGATCTCGTCGAGCATCCCCGCGTCGGCGAACTGGGCGGCGAGATCCCCACCGCCGACCACCCAGACGTCCTTGCCGTCGGCGGCTGCCACCAGTTCGTCCCGGAACTCGCTCGGGGAGCCGGCCACCACCCGGATGGAGTCGGCGACCGGGGTGATCTCGCGATGGGTGAACACGAACGACGGTTCGGTGTATGGCCAGGGCCGGGCCTCCGACAGCTCGTTGTCGAGTAGCCACTGGTATGTCGTGGCACCCATGACGACCGTCCCCACCTGCTTGCCGAAGTCGTTCATGTTGCCGAACCCGTCCTCGTCGTGCGGTTGACTCAGCAACCAGCCGAGGTCATCGTGCTCGTCGGCGAGGAACCCGTCGAGGGTGGTGGCGGTGTAGTAGCGGAAGCGGGTCATCAGAATCCTCCGGATCGGTTGCGGTGCCAGATGATGGGATCGGGATCGAGCGCTGGGGCGAGAACGTCAACCCCGGCCTCGCGCAGCATCATGCGCAGGAGGAGCCGACGATGCGCGGCGAAGGTGAGTACATGGGTGACGATCTGCGACAACAGGAATGACTCGGGTGGTTCGCACAGTGCGTCGATCACCCGATCCGACCACGCCTGCCGCCGCTCGATGTCGCGGACGAGTGCGAGCCAGCGGCCGGCCACCGTCGGATGCATCAGCGTCAGCGCGTCGAGATCGTCGCTCCCGAGGTCGGGGTGGTCGCCGCCCTCGATGGACGCCAGCCACGGAAGTTTGTCGGTGACCAGATGGTGCAGGACCTGTGCGATCGATTCGTCAGGTTCCTGCCATGCCGTGATCTGATTGCGCGGCAGTCGGACTCGTCGGTACTCGGTCTCCGGCACCGCTGCGGCCGCCTCGAGGAGGGCCGTCACGTCGTCGAGGTCATGGCGCACCATCATCGTCACCACGTCCCCGGCGGTCTCCTCCACGGTCTCCCCGGCATCGACATACAGCACGGTCGGGGAGTGGAAGTGGATTCCGTTCGGTGCCGGAAGCCAGTGTCCGCGTTCGGAGGCCGCGGCCATGGTGCTCGGCGGATGGCCGAAGGCCCGGGTGAACGCCCGGCTGAATCCCTCCACCGAGTCGTACCCGGAGTCGAAGGCGACGTCGGTGACGCTGCGGCCGCGCAGCAGATACCAGGCGGCCCGTTCGAGTGTGACGCGACGCCGCAGCGCGACCGGTGCCTCGCCGGTGCTCCGGGAGACCTGCCGGCTGAAGTGGAATGCCGAGGCGTGGGCATCGGCGGCCATCCCGGCCAGTTCCGTGCCGTCCTCGCCGAGGACGGCGTCGAGCAGTTCCCGGAGTCGGTCGGCGCCGTTCTCGGTCATCGCGGACTCGCGGTCGTCATGACAGCAGGTCTGGTCGTCATGACAGTCAGTATCGGCGCAGGGGCGATCTCGGCGCTTGACCGTTCTTGCCCTCGATGGGCCCGGCGCGCTCAGCTCACCGTGAGTGCGGGTCCTGGGATCAGCGGTAGGTCGATGGTGGTGCGGATTCCGGGGGGACCGTCGACGACGGCCGGGATCGCATTCACGATGCGTCCCGCCGCGGCGACGATCGCGGCATGGTTGTGGTCGCCTTTGCGACTGGTCGGGCAGATGTCGACCCGATACGAGGGTTCGCCGACGATCTCCACCCGGTAGCACCCGCCCGGTTGCGCGGGCTGTGCCCAGTCGGGTCGCAGATCTTCGCGCAATCGGGTCACGTGCTCGACGACGATCGCCGGTCGGCCGTCGACGATCCCGGTGATCTCGAACCGGACCGCCGCACGGGTGCCGGCCGCGATGGTGCCGGTGGCAATCGTCAGAGCCTCTGGGGCTGCGGCACTTTCATGACTTTCGGTGATCTGGTCGACGGTCACGCCGAGCGCACCGGCCAGCTGGTGGATGGCGGTGCCCCAGGCGAGTGCGAGGATGCCGGGCAGGAACAGCATCGGGGTCTCGTCGAGCGGCTTGCCGAAGCCCATCACGTCGACCATCACCTCGGCGCCGTCGTAGGTGGCGTAGTCGGCGATCTCCATGCAGCGGATCTGCTCGATGCGCTGGCATGTGCCGGTGAATGCCAGCGGGATGAGGTCGTTGGCGAAGCCGGGATCGACCCCGGTGATGAAGATGGCGGCATCGTTGTCGGCGGCGGTGCGCTGTAGCCGGTCGATGGCCTTCTCCGGCACCGCACCCCACGGGTACTGCAACGGCACCGGCGCCGATCCGACCACATCGATCCCGGCGGCCAGGATGCGGCTGACGTCGTCGAACGCCTCGATCGGCCGCGTGTCACCCATGGCGCAGTACACGATGCACTCGGGCTCGACGGCGATCAGCGCATCGAGGTCGTTGCCGGCTGCGACACCGGTCGACGGCTCGAGTCCGGCCAGCGTGCCGGCGTCCACGCCGACCTTGTCCGGGTTGTGCACCACGACCCCGACGAGTTCGAAGCGTGGGTCCTCGATCAGTTGGGTGAGGGCGAGTCTGCCCGCATTTCCGGTCCCGACCAGCCCTACACGGATCGCCATCGTCGGCCTGCCTCCTGTTGCGTGAACACCTGTCCGGACTTCTGTCCAAACAGTAGACCACATTCTTTCTAGAACGTGTTCTCATTCGGCTGTTTGCGCTGTAAGGTCCCTGCCATGGGACGTGTTGACGACAAGGTTGCAGTGATCACCGGGGGTGCCCGCGGCATGGGCGCAGAGCATGCGCGAGCCCTGGTCGCCGAGGGTGCGAAGGTGGTGATCGGGGACATCCTCGACGACCCGGGCAAGGCCCTGGCCGACGAGTTGGGGGAATCGGCGCGCTATCTCCACCTCGACGTGACCTCGCCCGAGGACTGGCAGACCGCGGTGGCGACGGCGACCGGGGAGTTCGGCAAGCTCAACGTGCTCGTGAACAATGCCGGCATCGTCAACGGCTCGACGATCCAGAAGTTCCGCCTGGACAAGTGGAAGCAGATCATCGACGTCAACCTGACCGGAACCTTCCTCGGCATCCAGGCCGTCGCCGATCCGATGATCGCGGCCGGCGGCGGATCGATCATCAACGTGTCGTCGGTCGAGGGTCTACGGGGCAGTCCGTGGGCGCACGGCTACGTCGCGTCCAAGTGGGGTGTCCGGGGACTGGCCAAGTCGGCCGCGCTCGAGCTGGCGCCACACAATGTGCGCGTCAACTCGATCCACCCGGGACTCATCCGCACGCCGATGACCGAAGGGTTGCCCGAGGACATGGTGAAGGTGCCGCTCGGGCGTGCCGCCGAATCCGCGGAGGTCTCGACCTTCGTCGTCTTCCTCGCCAGTGACGAGTCGTCGTATGCCACCGGTTCGGAATTCGTGATGGACGGCGGCCTCTCCGCGGACGTCCCGCACAAATAGCGGACATCCCGGACACATCCGGTGCGAGCGGGGGATGTGTCCGGCGAATCGCCGACCCGGTGACCGGGGCGTCCCCTAGCCTCGACCCATGCGGGCGATGATCGTCAAGGAGTTCCGCGAGCTCCTCCGGGACCGACGCACCCTGGCGATGCTGGTGGTGATGCCGCTGCTGTTGCTGATCATCTTCGGTTACGCCGCCAACTTCTACGTGTCGTCGGTCGACACCGCGGTGGTGGGTCCGCAGGCGCAGCAGGTCGCCGCGGCACTGCCCCCGTATTTCGACGTCACCCGTACCGATCCGGGACAAGGTGATTCCGCGGTTCGGGACATGTTGCAGGACAACGCCGTCGACGTCGGGATCGTGACCGGGGTGAATCCGCCGGTGGTCTATGTCGACGGATCCAATCTCTTCGCCGCGGAATCGACCGTCGGGGTGCTCAACCGGCTCGGCGACACGGTGCACACCGAGGTCTTGTTCAATCCCGACCTCAAGACCGCCTGGGTGATGGTGCCGGCCATCATCGGACTGATCCTGCTGTTCATCGGCACGATCATCACCAGCATCGGTCTGGTCCGCGAACGGGAGGCCGGCACCCTCGAACAACTCGCGGTGATGCCGATCCGCCCCACCCAGGTCATCCTCGGCAAGATCGCCCCGTACTTCCTGCTCGCCGCGATCGACATGGGCATCATCACGGTGCTCGGGATGGTGCTGTTCGACGTTCCGTTCAACGGTGACCCCGCGGTGTTCGTCCTCGGGGCCGCACTGTTCTTGTTCGTGGTACTCGGTGTGGGGGTGTTCATCTCGACCATCTCGCAGACCACCGGGCAGGCCATCCAGACCGCATTCTTCTTCCTGATCCCGCAGATCCTGTTGTCGGGGATGATCTTTCCGCTCGATGCGATGGCCGCCGGGGTCCGCTGGATCGGCTATCTGCTGCCGCTGACGTACTTCACGATGATCTCGCAGGGCGTGATGCTGCGGGGTGCACCCATCCAGTCGCTGTGGCTGCCGCTGGTGGTGCTCGCCGGGATGGCGGTGGTGGTGTTCGTCGGTGCGACCCTCCGGTTCCGCCGCGACCTCGCCCCCGGATCGGGCCGGACATGAGCGCGTCGGCCCACGGCATCGGGGTCTGCTTCGGTGCTCGACGCGCCCTCGGTGGCGCCGGGACCGGCGGGGTCGACGTCGATGTCCCCGACGGTGCGGTGGTCGCGGTGGTGGGCGGCGACGGGGCGGGCAAGACCACGTTGCTGCGCGTGTTCGCCGGTGAGATCGTTCCCGACGACGGACACACCGACCTCCCGCCGAAGGCCCAGATCGGCTATCTGTGCGCCGGACCGGGCAGTTGGGGGGCGCTCACGGTCACCCAGAACCTCGACTTCGTCGGCGGCTGCTACGGACTCCACGGCGAGTCACTGACCCGCCGCCGCGACGAGCTGATCGACCGCAGCGGGTTGCGGGGTGCCGCCGAGCGGCGCGCGTCGGCGCTCTCGGGTGGGATGCGCCGCAAACTCGGCGCCGCCATGGCGATGATCCACCGTCCGGCGCTGCTGATCCTCGACGAACCGAGCACCGGTGTCGACCCGGTCAGCCGGATCGAACTGTGGCGCATGATCTCCGACGCCGCCGCCGACGGTGCGGCGGTGATCATGTCGACCACCTACCTCGACGAGGCCGAGCGGGCGTCGCGACTCGTCGTCCTCGACGACGGGCAGATCCTCACCGACGGCTCCTTCGACGACGTGCGTGCCGGTTTCGCCGGCGCGGTCACCGCCGGCCCGCATCCGGTGCGCCCCGAATGGTCGTGGCGTCGCGGCCGGACCCGCAACGAGTACTGGCCCGACGGTCTCGCCCCGGGTACCTTGCAGGCCACCGTCGCCCCGGATCTGGAGGACATCGT
The DNA here is from genome assembly GCF_001485495.1 of Gordonia desulfuricans NBRC 100010. Lineage (GTDB taxonomy): Bacteria > Actinomycetota > Actinomycetes > Mycobacteriales > Mycobacteriaceae > Gordonia > Gordonia desulfuricans. Next base: position 5,502 of record NZ_BCNF01000133.1, read on the forward strand.
CGTCGCCCTGTCGTTGCGGCGTCGGGTGGCGGTCGGCACCTCGGGCGGTCACCAGGGCGGTGCGCGGTGAGCACGCCGGTCGTCACCGCCTCGGCGCTGACCCGCCGCTTCGGGTCGTTCACCGCCGTCGACGACGTCACCTTCACGGTGTCGCCGGGGGAGGTGGTCGGACTGCTCGGTGCCAACGGCGCGGGCAAGACGACGGTGATCCGGATGCTGCTCGGACTCCTCGCACCGAGTGCGGGCTCGGTGGGGCTGTTCGGCGGTCCGCCCGCACGCCGTGCACGCGCACGCATGGGGTATGTCCCACAGAACCTCGGGCTCTATCGGGATCTCACCGTCGCCGAGAACCTCGCGTTCACCGCCGACATCTACGGCGTCGAGGTGCCCGCCCTGACATCCGATCTCGCCGACCACGCCGACACGCTGGTCGGTGACCTCGCCCTGGGCGCACAACGTCAGGCCGCCTTCACCGTCGCACTGGCACATCATCCGGAGGTGCTGGTGCTCGACGAGCCAACCTCCGGGGTGGACGCGCTGTCGCGCTCACGCCTGTGGGACACCATCGGCGAGCAGGCGGAGGCGGGGGTCGCGGTGCTGGTCACCACCCACTACATGGAGGAGGCGCAGGAGTGTGACCGGCTGCTGCTGATGTCGTCGGGGCGGCTGGTGGCGCAGGGCACCGAGGCCGATGTGATCGGCGGACTGCAGGCCACGCGCGTGCGCTCCGACGACTGGTCGGCGACGTTCACCGTGCTCGCCGACGCCGGACTGCCGGTGATCCTGTCCGGCACCACGATCCGTGTCGCGGCCACGCCGCCCGATCAGGTGGCCGCGGTGTTGTCGGCGCACGCCGTCACCGCCGACCTCGACGAGGTACCGGGCACCATCGAGGAGCGGATGCTGGTCCTCGCCCGCGATCAGGCGGTGCCGTAGATCCGGTCGCCCGCATCGCCGAGGCCGGGCAGGATGTAGCCGTTCGCGTCGAGTTCGCGGTCGACCGCGGCGGTGAACACCGGTACATCGGGATGGGCGCCCTGCAACATGGCCAACCCCTCGGGGCACGCCAGCAGGCAGACGAACCGGATGGACCGGGGCCGGTACTCCTTGATCCGGTCCACCGCGGCGACCGCCGAATGTCCGGTCGCCAGCAGCGGATCGACCACCACCACGTCACGCTCGTCGAGATCCTTGGGCATCTTGAAGTAGTACTCCACCGCCACATGGGTTTTCGGGTCACGGTAGAGGCCGATGTGGCCGATGCGGGCGCCCGGCACCACCGTCAGCATGCCGTCGGCGATGGAGGTGCCGCCCCGCAGGACCGAGGCGAACACGAGTTTCTTGCCGTCGATCACCATGCCGGTGGTGACCTCCATCGGGGTCTCCACCTTGATCTCCTGCATCGGGATGTCGGCGAGTACGTCGTAGGCCATCAGCGTGGAGATCTCGTTGAGCAGACGCCGGAAGTCGTTGGTGGAGGTCTCTTTCTGGCGCATCAGGGTCAGTTTGTGCTGTACCAGCGGATGATCGATGACGTGTACGTCGCTCATGATGGCGTTCTCCTCGGGTCCGGCAGACGTTTGCGGGGATGAGACTCTTCGGTGGCCTGGTGTCGTGGGGTGGCCCGGTGCTGCGGGCGCTCAGAACACGGTGCCGTCGCTGGCGATCTGCAGCGGGGGCAGTCCGTTTCGCCGGACCGCCGCCAACTCGCGACCGGCAGCCCAGGTGCCGCCCTCGAGGACGCAGGCCAGGGGCAGCGACGCCGGATCCACGCCGAGTGCATCGGCGACGCGCGGTGCCAGCTCGCCGAGCAGGGCGACGGTCAGCGCGCGCCACTCGACGACCAGTTCGTCGCCGACCTGCCACACGGTGTCGGCGGCATCGGCCGGGCGAGGGGTCAACACCCCGGTGTCGATCAGCAGCCCCCCGTTGCGGTACTCGGGTAGTGCGGTCAGCTCGTCGAGCCCGGTCACCTCCACTCCGGCCCACGAGAACGGTTCCAGCAGTGAGTAGGTGAGCCACTGCGAGAGTTTGTGGAACGGCATCCACCCGGCGGTACCGGCCGGGATCTGCTCACCGCGGACCGCCGGATGCGGCCAGCAATCACCCAGTGGGACCTCGCCGATCTGGTTCCCGGCGAGCCAGATCGGTGCGAGGGTGTCGAGCAGCACCGACAGGATATGGTGCGCGCCAACCGAATCCGTACCGCCCAGGTGGTCGAAGAGGCCGCCGGGACGGGTGTCGGTGTAGACCTCCGACCGGGTGTCGAGGGCGTCGGCGAGTCGATGCAGCAGTGCGGTGCGTCCCTCGAGCCCCACCAGCGGGGTCCGGTCGGTGACACCGAATGCCGCGGCGAGCCGGTCGGCGGTCAGCGCGCGCAGACCCGCGGCGTCCACACGCAACGGGTCGGCCGGATCACTCGAGAAGGCCCCGTCGAAGAAGGCGTGCACGCCGGCGACGGCGAGCCCTTCCGAGCGGGTGAATCGCAGCCCGGTTCCCGGTTCGTCGAAGTACCAGTCGGGGCCGGCTCCGGCGTCGAGCAGCACGCTGACCACGGCCAGATCGATCTGGGCGCGGGCCCGGCGGCCGGTGTCGGCGGTGTCCAGGCGCCGGTCGAGGTCGGCGGCACGGTCGACGCCACCGGCCTCCACATGCCGCCAGCGACTGTGGAACGGGATGTCGAGGGTCGGGTAGCGACGTCGGGTCACCTCGGCGACCAGTGTCACCGCGTCGTCGAGCCGGTCGTCGTCGACGCGAAACCATTCCGAGTCGCCGGCGCGTGCCCGTTCGGTGAGGAGACCGGCCCGTGATCGGATCTCGCCGGTACGACGCAGGACGGCGGCCGCCTCGGCGTCGGTGGTGTCGGTGGTGATGCTCATCCGGACAACCCCCGACCCTTGACCTGTCGCAGGTCGTCGGTGGTGGGCACCGCCCCGCTGGTGAAGTATCCGGCGGCCATCTTGGCGTCGATCTCCACCCGGGCGTCTTCGGGGACGAGCTCATCGGGGATGTCGACGCGTTCCCCCACCTCGATCCCGGAGCCGGTGATCGCGTCGTACTTCATGTTGCTCATCGACACCAGACGGTGGATCCTGGTGATCCCCAGCCAGTGCAGCACATCGGGCATGAGTTCCTGGAATCGCATGTCCTGTACGCCCGCAACACATTCCGTGCGCGCGAAGTACTGGTCGGCGGTGTCGCCGCCCACCTGCCGCTTGCGTGCGTTGTAGACCAGGAACTTGGTGACCTCGCCGAGGGCTCGCCCCTCCTTGCGGGAGTAGGCCACCAGCCCCACCCCGCCGCGCTGGGCACCCTGGATGCACTCCTCGATGGCGTGGGTCAGATAGGGACGACAGGTACAGATGTCCGAGCCGAACACATCGGACCCGTTGCACTCGTCGTGGACGCGGGCGGTCAGTTCGACCGCCGGATTCGAGAGGTCTTGCGGATCACCGAAGATGTAGATGGTCTGGCCACCGATCGGCGGCAGGAACACCTCGAGGTCGGAGCGGGTGACCAGCTCGGGGTACATCCCGCCGGTCTCCTCGAACAGCGTGCGCCGCAGGTCGGTCTCGCTGCACCCGAAGCGTGCGGCGACGCCGGGCAGCCACCACACCGGTTCCACCGCCGCCTTGGTGACCAGCGCCGCACCGGTCGACAGCAGGAACTCGCCGTCGGGCGTCAGGCGGCCGCGGGAGATCGCCTCGGCGATCTCGGGCAGGATCACGTGCGCCTTGGTGACCGCGATCGTCGGGCGGATGTCGTATCCGGAGGCGAGCAGTTCGGGGAACGACTCGGCCACGGTCGCACCCCACGGGTCGAGGCTGACGATCGCGTTGGGATCGGCCCACTGCCGATGCGGGCCGATCACGTCGGTGGGTGAGGTGTTGGTGAGGTCCGCGCGATGATCACGTGACAGCGCCCCCGCGGCGACGGCGAGGGCCCGGTAGACGCTGTAGGAGCCGCTGTGGGTACCGATCACGTTGCGATGCGCCCGATCGGTGGTGGTGGCGATCACCGGGCCGCGCTCAGCGGCGGTGGCCGCACCCCAGGAGATCTGCGGCGCACCGAATCCGGCACTGTGCGAGGTCAATCGGATGTGGCCGGGGGATCGGGGCGTGCTGCGCACCGTATCGGGGGCAGAACTCTCGGATGCGGTCGACATGGCCACTCCTTTGCGTCCAGTGGTGAACGACCCGCCGCAGGTGATGATGCCGGCGCCGTTCCCCTCATCGGGAAACCGCCAGCATAATCACATCCACATCGATGCGCCGGATATGCAATCGCACGATCACCGTCCCGACATCACCGCGTTACCCGCCCTCCGGCCGAGACGGCGATGGCGCCCAGGGAATCCCTGGGCGCCATCGATATTCGGCTTCCGTTACGCTCCGGTGACCGGAGCCACCGGGTGGTCAGCAGCTGATCAGACCAGCTCGAACCGGTCGAGTTCCATCACCTTGGTCCACGCCGCGACGAAGTCGGCGACGAAGGTCTCGGCAGAGGTGTCCTCGGCGTAGGCCTCGGCGAGGGCACGCAGCTCGGAGTTGGCGGCGAAGGCCAGATCGACCCGGCTGCCGGTCCACTTCTTCTCGCCCGACTTGCGGTCGGTCGCGACGAAGGTCCCGTCCTCGTTCTTGGCCCACTTCACACCCATGTCCAGGACGTTGACGAAGTAGTCGTTCGTCAGCGTGCCCGGGTTCTCGGTGAGCACACCGAGGCTCGAGCCCTGGTAGGTCGCACCGAGCACGCGCAGACCGCCGACCAGCACGGTCATCTCCGGCGCCGACAGGGTCAGCAGCGAGGCCTTGTCGAGCAGGTTGTACTCGGCGGAGAGCTCGTTGCCCTTGCCCTCGTAGTTGCGGAAACCGTCGTACCTGGTCTCCAGGTGAGCGGCCGAATCGGCGTCGGTCTCCGCCTGGGTGGCGTCGGTACGGCCCGGGGTGAACGGCACCGACACGCTGATGCCGGCGTCCTTGGCGGCCTTCTCGATCGCGGCGACGCCACCGAGCACCACCAGGTCGGCGAAGGACACCGTGGCGCCCGCCTCACCGGTGAACGACCCCTGGATCTCCTCGAGCACGCGGATCACCTGGGCCAGCTCGTCGGGTTCGTTGCTCTCGAAGCCCAACTGCGGCTGCAGGCGGATCCGGCCGCCGTTGGCGCCACCGCGGTAGTCGCTGCCACGGAAGGTCGAGGCGGCCTTCCATGCGGTCGAGACCAGCTGTGCGACAGTCAGTCCGGATTCGAGCAGCGAGTTCTTGAGGTTCGCGATGTCGGCGTCGGAGACAACCGCACCCTCCTGGGCCGGGACGTTGTCCTGCCACAGGTAGGTCTCGCTGGGGGCCAGCGGTCCGAGGTAGCGGGCGGCCGGACCCATGTCGCGGTGCAGCAGCTTGAACCAGGCCTTGGCGAACTCCTCGGCCAGCTCCTCCGGGTGATCGAGCCAGCGGCGGGTGATCTCGCCGTAGACCGGATCGAACCGCAGGGTGAGGTCGGTGGTCAGCATCGACGGATGGGTCTTGCCGGTACCGAACGCCTGCGGGACCGAGTTGGCCCAGCCGCCGTCCTTGGGCTGCCACTGGAAGGCACCGGCCGGGCTCTTGGTGAGCTCCCACTCGTTGCCGTAGAGGATCTCCAGGAAGGAGTTGTCCCACTTGGTGGGGGTGTGGGTCCAGATCACCTCGAGGCCCGAGGTGATGGCGTCGAGGCCGACGCCGGAGCCCTGCGGGTTGGCCCAGCCCAGACCCACGTTCTCCAGCGGAGAGGCCTCGGGCTCGGGACCGAGCTTGTCGGCGTCGCCGTTGCCGTGGGTCTTGCCGAAGGTGTGCCCGCCGACGATCAGCGCGGCGGTCTCGACGTCGTTCATCGCCATCCGGCCGAAGGTGTCGCGGATGTCCTGCGCGGCGGCGAGGTAGTCCGGCTTTCCTTCGGGGCCTTCGGGATTGACGTAGATCAGGCCCATGGTGGTGGCGGCCAGCGGGTTCTCCAGGTCACGCTCACCCGAGTAGCGGGCATTGGTGCCCAGCCAGGTCGACTCGGCGCCCCAGTAGACCTCCTCCGGCTCCCACTCGTCCGGACGACCGAAGGCGAAGCCCTTGGTCTTGAAGCCCATGTCCTCGAGGGCCACGTTGCCGGCGAGCACGATCAGATCCGCCCAGCTGATCGACTTGCCGTACTTCTTCTTGACCGGCCACAGCAGACGACGGGCCTTGTCCAGGCTGACGTTGTCCGGCCAGCTGTTGAGCGGCGCGAACCGCTGCATGCCGGTGCCGGCGCCGCCACGGCCGTCCTCGACGCGGTAGGTACCCGCGGCATGCCAGGACATGCGGACGAACAGCGGGCCGTAGTGACCGAAGTCGGCGGGCCACCAGTCCTGCGAGTCCCGCATGAGCGTCTTCAGGTCGGCGACGAGGCCGTCGACGTCGAGCGACTTGAGTGCCTCGGCGTAGTCGAAATCGGTGTCACGCGGACGGATGACATCCGGATTATGCGCCAGCACACGGAGATTCAGGCGTTCCGGCCACCACTGGTCGTTGCCGCCGCCCTCCACCGGGGGACGGATGTGCATCGGGCAGCCGGCCGGAGGTTCTCCGGCGTCGGTGTTCGCCGCGCCAATCGGGGGATGTTCGGTTGCGGTTTCGTCAGACACGACAGTCCTTTCGATGATGAGTGATGCGGGCTGCGATCACTGTGTTGACTCTGGTGGACGCGAGGCCGCGCAGGTCGGACACAGCCCCCAGTAGATGACCTCGGCCTCGTCGAGGATGAAACCGTGACTGTCTGACGCTGTCAGACAGGGGGTTTCGCCTACGGCACAGTCGACGTCGCCGATCGTGCCGCATGCACGGCACACGGCGTGGTGATGGTTGTCGCCGACGCGTGCCTCGTATCTGGCCAGGTGGCCCTGCGGCTGGATCCGACGGACCAGACCGACCTCGGTGAGGGCGGACAGTACGTCGTAGACGGCCTGCAGGGAGACCTCGGGGAGTTCGATCCGCGCTGCCCTGTAGATCGAGTCGGTGTCCGCGTGCGGATGCGCGTGGACGGCCTCGAGTACCGCCACCCGGGGTCGGGTGACGCGGAGTGCTGCTTCCCGCAGCAGTGCGGTGAAATCCGGTGAGGAGGTCACGCAGACCAGTATGCACCCTTTTCTGGAATCGTTCAGGTTTTTGCTCGAATTGAGACGCTCGATGCCGCCTGGGTAGACCGCCACCAGGTGTTTCGGTCCCCGAAAAGTCGGACAGGTCACACACATGAAAGTCTAGTGCCGTGTCGTGGACAGCGGAGCGGATCGTCGAAGAGTCGGTGGCATGGAAGTCGTCCTGGCATCCGGACGGCTCCGAGCACATCGTCGACGGGCCGTGCGAGTTCTATCTCGCCGACGGTGTCGCGACGCTGCTGCAGTACCACGCGGACTCGTCCGTCGACCCGGTCGCCGCACTCGACGAGGCCGCCGCCACCACCCGCGCACACGGGGCCGACATCCTGCGTTTCACCGCCGGGGTCGGGGTGTTCGGCGGACTCACCGACACCGAGCTGGCGCGCCGGGCAGCCCACACCGTCGCCGTCGTCGACGTGATCGCCGGCGAACCCACCGAGACGTTCGTGGCATCCATCCCACTGCCGGCCGACGTCACCGTGCACCGCGTCGCCACCGATGCCGACGTCGCCGAGTTCGCCCGCATCTCCCGACAGGCATGGGGATTCGAACCGCACGCCCTGCGCGATCCGGGCTTTCGGGTCGACGACGAGCGCATCCGACTGTTCGTGGCCCGCATCGACGGCGAGCCGGTCGGTGCCGGCGGCTACGAACACGTCCGGGCCGTCGCCCGCATGTGGGGAGCGGCCATCGTCACCGAAGCCCGCAGTCGGGGCGCCTATCGGTCGCTGGTGGCCGCCCGCCTCGACGACGCCCGCACGCTCGGTGCAGGGCTCGCGATCATCCATGCCGAACAGACCTCGTCGCCGATCCTGCAACGACTCGGCTTCGGTCGGTTCGCCGAACGACGCCTCACGTCCATTCCGCTGACCGCTGGGTAGCGTCACGCCCCATGGGCATGAAGTGCTGGTTCCTCGTCTACACCGACGCCGACACACCCGAGGTGCTGCGGCGCCCGCCGTCGATCGACATCGCCGCCACCGACACCCTCGTCCGGGGACTGTTCGGCCCGTGCCGCTTCCTCGCCGACAGCAACCTCCTGCAGTCCGCCGACCCCCGTGATGGGCAGGTGGCCGCCGCCTGCTTCGACGGTGTCACCGTTCTCGCGACCGAATCGGTGGGGGTGGGGCCGCTCGATCTGGACCTGCGGTTCCATTCCGCGGCGCAAGGCCGCACCATGTATCTCTTCGGGCTGCACAGCGTCAGCGGGTGGGGGTCGTTCGGCTGGTGGGATCCCGACGGACATCTCGTCCGTGGATTCGGCGGGAGCGACGACGGTGGATTGTCCGAGAACCTCGGTCCGGCGCTGCCGTTCGAAGCCGCCGTCGACAGCTACGAACGCTACGACGGAGGGTCCTGGCCGTCGTCGCCCGCGCTCGTCGAGGAGGCCCTCGCCGACCGGCTCGGATTCCGATTCGAGGGCATCCCCGTCCCGGACGGGCCCGAGCCGTCGTCGATACCCCTGCGAACCTATCGGTAGGTGTGTGCGGCGGAAGCCGCCCTAGACGACCGCCAACAGGATGCCGACGCCGATGAACAGGGCACCGAAGATGCGGTTGAGCCGACGTTGACCGGTCACCGTACCGGTCAACCGGGCGAAACCACGGCCGACGACGGCGAAGAACAGCCACATCACCGCGACGTCGACGGCCACGATGGTCGCGCCGATCATGGCGTACTGGGTGACGAATCCGTGCTCGGGTTTGACGAAGCCGGGGATGAACGCCAGGAAGAAGACGATCGCCTTCGGGTTCAGCAGGTTCACCCCGACACCGCGGACGAACAACGAGCCCGCCGACTGCGGTGTGTCGCCCACGACGGTGTCGGTGGCGGCGACCGGTGTCCGCAGGATCTGCCGGATGCCCAGATAGACGAGATAGGCCGCACCCAGATAGCGGATCACGGCAAAGGCGGTCGGGGAACCGGCCACCACCACACCGAGTCCGGCGGCCACGATCGCCAGCTGGATGATCAGCGCCGCCTGCAGGCCGAGAACTCCCCAGATCGTCCGGCGATGTCCGACGTTGATCGCATTCGACATGGTGTAGATCGCGCCGGCACCCGGCGTGAAGCTGATCAGCAGACACGCCGCCAACAACGCCGACCAGGACGACAACGACACCCGGTCAGCGTAGTGACGCGCCGAGAGTGACCCCACACACGCCACACGTGCTTGGATCGGTACATGGCGTGTCACCATCGGCCCCGGGGCGGGTATGGCGGCTGATCACCCCGGTCGTCCCGAATCCGAGTCGCGGCCCGAATCGCTCGAGGCGGCGGCCGACGAACTGTACGGGCTGGCGCCCGGCGACTTCGTCGCCCGCCGCAACATCCTCGCCACCCTCGTCCGCCGCGGTGGCGATCGGGCACTGGCCACGCAGATCGGAGCCCTGCGCCGGCCCACGGTCTCCGCGTGGCTGCTCAACCAGTGGGTGCGCCGCCACCCGGACGGCGTCACCGACCTCACCGAACTCGGGGGTCGACTCCGCGAGGCCCAGCGTCGCGGAGCGGCCGGGCAGGTCCGGGACCTGTCGGCCCGGCGGCGAGAGGTGGTCACCGCCGCCGTGATCGCGGTCGGCCACCTCGCCGACGATCTCGGGGTGCCGGTGAGTGCGGGCACCGAACGCGAGATCGTGCAGACCCTGCGCGCCGCGATGGCCGATGCCGACATCGCCGACGGACTGGCACGCGGCCGGCTCACGGCGGCCGGCGAGTACTCCGGATTCGGTCCCGCAGCGGTGTTCGCCGTCCCGGACCCGGCCGCGGACGCGCACCCACCGACCACCGCCTCGTCCGGTGACGCCGCGGCGGCCGATCCGGGCCGAGATGCCCAAGCGCGACGGGCGGCGGCCGAGGCCGGCCTCGCACGCGCCCGGGCGGACGAAACCCGTGCCCGCCGTGGCACCGACCGCGCCGCGCTGGCGAGCGCGGAGGCCACCCACTCCGTCGAGGTCATCACCGACCAACTCGACCGTCTGCGCGCCGACGTCGCGCGCCTCGAGCAGGAACTCGGGTTCGCGCGCCGTCGGCAAGAGGGCGCCGAGGCCGCCGAACGGGCCGCCCACGAGAGTCTCGAGAACGCCCGGCAGGCCGTCGCCGCCGCGCAGGAACGGCTCGACGGAGAGGACCCGGGCGTCAGCCGATGACGGCGGCGAGCACCTCGCATTGACGCGCGAAGAACTCCCGGGACACCCCGGCATGCGGTAGTACGAGGTCGAAGCCGTGGAATGCCCCGGGAACGGTGTCCACGGTCACCGCCACCCCCGACTCCCGAAGATGTCGGGCGTACTCGAGATCCTCGTCGTGGAACAGGTCGTGGGTGCCCACGCCGATCCAGGCGGGCGGCAGCCCCGCGAGATCGTGGCGGCGGGCCGGGACCGCGAGATCCCGGTCGGCGTCACCGAGATAGGACGACCAGCCCACACGGTTCGAGCGGATGCTCCACACCCGATGGTTCTGGTCGTCGTGGCCGGCATTGCTCGACCGGTCGTCGAGCATCGGATACACCAGCAGCTGGAACACCGGCGACGGATCGCCCATGTCGCGGCATCGCAACGCGAGTGCGGCGGTGAGTCCGCCACCGGCGCTGGCGCCGCCGATGATCAACCGATCTGCCGACACATCTGGTTGTCGAGCAAGCCATTCCAGTGCGCGGTGGCAATCCTGCAGCGGCACCGGATAGGGGTGTTTCGGGGCGAGTCGATAGTCGACGGCGGCGACGGTGATCCCGAGGCGCCGGGCGAATCCGGCGCAGAGCTTGTCGTCCTGGGCTGCCGACCCGATCACGTAGCCGCCGCCGTGAATCCAGAGCATCGCATGCCCGGATGCCGACGGGACCGGCGGACGATGCAGTCGGATCGTCACCCCGTCACCGAGATCGTGGACCTCGACGCCGGCGGGCGTACGCATCGCGGCCAGACCGGTGATCTTCTGCAGCACCGGGACGGTCGCCGACATCACGGCGTTGCGGGGCAGGACGCGCGCCGCGAGCCGCAGATCGGGGTGGACCTCGTCGACGGTGTCGGTCATGTCAGCGTCCTCCGAATCGTGCGTCGACGATCCCGAGTCGGATGGCCTCACGAAGCCAGTCCGGGAACTCCGACAACAGGTGTTCGTACAGGGCCCCGTCGGCAACGGTGTCGATGTCGTCGATGGGGAAGAACCCCGCATTGTCGACGACCCGACCCGACAGGGTGTCGAGTTCGGTGAGAACTCCGAATCGGTTGCGGCCCAGTCCGATGAACTGCCAGAAGATCGGCTGTGCCGCCGCATCGTGGATGAGCCGGCGGATCTGCGGCACCTTGCTGTGGAAACCGCCGTCGGTGAAGAACAGCACCAACACCGGTTGCCTGTCGCCGGCCTCGGCGACGGCCTCGAGGATGGCGTTCATGATCGGGAGTTCCTCGTTGACCCCGCCGATCTGCCGGTCGTAGTCGATCTGCGGTCCCAGTGGGGCGCCATGTCTGCCCTTGAGATGGATGTAGGTGTCCATCCATTCCTCGGCGGCGGCGACGGTCACATCCGGCAGCTGCGCATAGCTGCTGCCGTAGAGATAGGCCTCGAGGTTGCCGTCGCTGTCGAGCTGGGTGGCCACCGGGATCATCCGTTCCACCACGCGGTGCACGGTCTTCTCCTTGAACAGACGGCGCATCGACAGGGTCTTGTCGATCACCATGATCACCCGGGCCACCGCTCCCGCAGCCCCCTTGGTGAGCAGGACCTTGTGTACCTGCTCCTTACGGAGGTCGAGCTTCTGACGCTTCTCCAGCGACAGCTTCTCCTCACCCTTGACCATCCGTATTCCGGGGGTGGCGGGTGTGGTGGCGGCCGGCGGGGGAGTCGGGGCAGACGCCGGGGACCCGACCGCAGCTGGTTCGTCGTCGACGGCCACACCGTGTTCCCGGACGAGCGCCGCGAAACCTGCTTCCCACCCGGCGGATTCGCTGCGCAGCTTCCAGTCGCCACCCCGGCGGTAGATCTCGACCAGGACGGCGGCACGCTCGACGGTCAGACCCTCGGCAGGGGCGACGATCGTGGTGTCACCGGCGGTCACCGTGGTGTCGATGCGTGCGCCGCCGAGGGTTGCCGGTGGGTCGATCGAGATCCCGACGGCGATGCGCTCGATCTCGGCCGGGATCCGCCGGAGATCGACGGTCAGCGTCGCCGGACCGGTGAGGGTCACCTTGCCGGACGGGCTCTGCGGATTGTTGTAGAACACGAAGTCCGCATCGGTGCGCACCGTGCGGTCTGGACGCAAGACGAAGGCCACCACATCCACAGCCGGTCCGGTGACGGCGACGGTCAGCACCTCGGCCGACAGCGTCGTGTTCTCTCCGCGGCCGAGCCTGCGATCACCCATGTCGGTTGTGGCCTCCGTCGTCGTCGGTGTCGATCACCGACGACCCTACGGGGCCACGGGGGTCCGGGCCGTGGATCGATCGGGAATTCCGACGAACAGCAGGTGGTTGTCGGACGCATGAGCGACACCGCCTTCGACCCCCGCACACTCATCGCGTCGTCCCGCATCGGCATCCTCGCCACGATCCGGGCGAGCGGTCTGCCACAGCTGTCTCCGGTGACCGCCGTCTACGACGCCGACGCCGACGTCATCCACGTCTCGATGACCGAGGGCCGTGCGAAGACCGCCAACCTGCGCCGCGATCCGCGGGCGGCCATCGAGTTCACCTCGCCGGACGGCTACACCTGGGCCACCGCCGAGGGAACGGTCACATTGGTCGGCCCGGCTACCGACCCGAACGGTCCGGAGGCGGACGCGCTGGTCGACTACTACCGGCTCGGCGCCGGAGAGCACCCGGACTGGGCGGAGTACCGCGGCGTGATGGTCGCCGATCGTCGGGTGCTGATGAGCCTGGCGATCACCCACGTGTACGGTGCCGCTTTGCGCTGATCTGTATTACACGTCTTTTCTGCGCCGGCCAATTCGCCGGTTCCCTGATTTTTCTGTGCGGCCACGTGGGTCGTGCCGAGGGCGCATCGGACCGAAAAGCTCCGGACGCACACCGGGCGTGAAATTTCTTTCTCCGGAATATATTTCGGAACTGCGGATGCGCTTGACCAGCGCGACTGGACTATTCTTTCTTTTGGGCTACAGTCCATGGCACATCGTTTCCAAATGAGTGTTCACAAAGGAGTGAGTGCGCCGTGAAAGCGGTTGTCATGGAATGTCGTATACGGGTGTGTGCGAGCGAGGACCGAGTCCGTCGTTTCGTCGAGAATGCGCGTCGGGTGGTGACGGACGCCATCCCTGTACCGGTGCGGTATTCGATCGTCGTCGAACCCGTGGATTCGGTGCTGCTGGCCAGGCAATGGGCAGCGGCCAACCGTGCGGCGGCAGGGTCGAAGCGGTCGCCGGGGAGTTTCGACGTCGACGTCGCATTCACCGGATCCGGATGGCTCACCCCGGCGCGGCTGGAGAGTCTCTCGCGCGACATCCTCGCCGACGTCGAGGCCGACCCGGGACCCGGCGCCGAGGTCGTGCCGTGGATTCTCACGTTGACCACGAGCGTCGACGATGTGACCCGGCGTCGCCTGGCCCGCGTCCATCCGTCCCTCGACCTGACCGCATCGGTGCCGATCTCGGTCTGAGAACGCCGATCCCCGGCGGCACTCCGGATCGGTCATCAGGTATCCGGCATTCCCGTCGTTTCTGTCGAGCGATAGGCTGGCGGCCGGACCCGCCACGACTGTGTGGGGGCATCCGGCCGCGCGGTGCGGTCGCAAGGGGAAGGACGGGCCAGGTGTCGGTGCTCGATGAGAAGGTGCAGGACCTCTACGAAGAGGTGGTCGCGCGCAATCCCGGTGAGGTGGAGTTCCACCAGGCTGCACGCGAGGTGTTCGACAGTCTTGGCCTGGTTCTGGCCAAGTACCCGCACTATGCCGACGCCGGCATCATCGAGCGGCTTTGCGAGCCCGAACGCCAGATCATCTTCCGGGTGCCGTGGGTCGACGACAACGGACAGGTCCGGATCAACCGCGGCTTCCGTGTCGAGTTCAACTCGGCGCTCGGGCCCTACAAGGGTGGTCTGCGGTTCCATCCGAGCGTCTACCTCGGTGTGGTGAAGTTCCTCGGTTTCGAGCAGATCTTCAAGAACGCGCTGACCGGACTGCCGATCGGTGGCGGCAAGGGCGGGTCGGACTTCGACCCCAAGGGCCGCTCCGAGGGCGAGATCATGCGGTTCTGTCAGTCCTTCATGACCGAGTTGTACCGCCACATCGGCGAGTACACCGACGTCCCCGCCGGTGACATCGGTGTGGGTGGTCGTGAGATCGGTTACCTGTTCGGCCAGTACAAGCGGATCACCAACCGCTACGAGTCGGGCGTGCTGACCGGCAAGGGGCTGTCGTGGGGCGGATCGCAGGTGCGTCCGGAGGCCACCGGCTACGGTGCGGTGTTCTTCGTCCAGGAGATGCTCACCGCTGCCGGTGAGTCCGTCGAGGGCAAGCGCGTCGTGGTCTCCGGCTCGGGCAATGTCGCCATCCATGCCATCGACAAGATCCATCAGCTCGGTGGCACCGTGGTGGCCTGCTCCGACTCCGGTGGCTACGTCGTCGACGAGGCCGGCATCGATCTGGAGCTCCTCAAGGAGATCAAGGACGTACGCCGCGGCCGGATCGGCGAGTACGCCGATGCCCGGTCCAGCGCACACCTCGGTGAGCCCGGTTCCTCGATCTGGCAGGTGCCCACCGATGTCGCGCTGCCGTGCGCGACCCAGAACGAGCTCAACGACCAGGATGCGAAGTTCCTGATCAGCAATGGCTGCCGCGCGGTCGCCGAGGGCGCCAACATGCCCGCCACCCCGGATGCCATCAAGGCCTTCGCACAGGCCGGCGTGCTGTTCGCGCCGGGTAAGGCGGCCAACGCCGGCGGTGTGGCCACCAGTGCACTCGAGATGCAGCAGAACGCTTCCCGCGACTCCTGGAGCTTCGAGCACACCGAACAGCGACTGCAGAAGATCATGCGGGGCATCCACAACACCTGCCTGCAGACCGCCGACGAGTACGGCGCCCCGGGTGACTACGTGCTCGGCGCCAATATCGCGGGCTTCACCCAGGTCGCCGACGCGATGCTCGCACTCGGCGTCATCTGAGTTCGATCGTCGATCACCGTGCGCGCCACGCACGGTGATCGATCCGATCGGCTTGCGCGGCACGGTGATCGGGCCGGACAGATCGTGCGGCGCGGCACGGTGATTGAGCCGGGCAGATCGTGTGGCGCTGCGCGGCACGGCAATTGAGCCGG